>CANROX010000037.1 GCA_947632335.1 uncultured Clostridia bacterium | reverse complement strand
CCTCCTATGGTTCTTTATCTAATTCTACCATAGGAGGTCTCTTTTTTCTATTGTCCGTTTTTACTGGACTTGTGCAAAAGCAGCAACTCTTTTATAAAATATTACTTTGTTCTGCCAATATCGGTTCTGAAATGTGCACCCTCAAATTTAATCTTATCCACAGCCGCATATGCCTTGTCCAGTGCGTCGTCAAGGGTTGTACCCCTTGCAGTTACACCCAGAACTCTGCCGCCATTTGTATAGAACTTTCCATTCTCATATTTTGTGCCCGCATGGTATACAGTTGCTCCATCAACCTGGCCGTTGTCATCCATACCAAACATTTCAATACCCTTTTTGTAGGACTCCGGGTATCCTCCGCTGGCCATAACAACACAGGCAGTAGGCTCGTCCGACCACAGAATGTCAAGTTGATCCAGTTTTTCATCAATTACAGCGTCGCAAATATCAAGTAAATCAGTTTTAAGTCTTGGAAGAACAACCTGTGCCTCCGGGTCGCCAAAGCGTGCATTGTATTCAATAACCTTGGGGCCCTTTGGAGTCATCATAAGCCCAAAGTACAGACAACCCTTGAAAGGTCTTCCCTCTTTCTGCATAGCATTAATGGTTGGAATAAAAATTTCTTCCATACACTGTTTGGCAAGTTCCTCTGTATAGTAAGGATTGGGACTGATTGTACCCATTCCTCCTGTATTAAGCCCCTGGTCGTTATCATAAGCCCTTTTGTGGTCCTTAGAGCTAACCATTGGTTTAATGGTTTTTCCGTCGGTAAAGGAAAGAACAGAAACCTCCGGACCTGTTAAAAACTCTTCAACAACAATGTTGTTGCCGGAGGCACCAAACTTTTTGTCCTCCATAATTGTCTTAACAGCCTTAACAGCATCATCAGTTGTTTGGCAAATAAGCACACCCTTGCCCAGTGCAAGACCGTCTGCCTTTACGACGCAGGGGGCCATATTGTTTTCTTTAATCCAAGCTATGGCCTTTTCGGAATTATCAAAAACCTGATACTCGGCCGTAGGAATATTATACTTCTTCATAAGGTTTTTTGAAAAAACCTTTGACGCCTCAATCACTGCCGCATTTGCGCTGGGTCCGAACGCCCTTATGCCTGCCTGCTGAAAGGCGTCAACCATACCGTCCGCCAATGGGTCATCCGGTGCAACAAATGCCATATCAATTTTATTTTCCTTGGCAAATGTCACCATTTTTTCTTTATCCATTACAGGAATATTTACAGTAATAGCATCCCTTGAAATGCCTCCGTTGCCGGGGGCACAATATATTTTTTCAAGCCTTGGACTTTCCAGTAATTTTTTTATAAGTGCGTGTTCTCTACCGCCGGAACCAATCATTAAAACATTCATATATTCACCTCATTAATGATGGAAAAGTCTTATGCCGGTAAAGCACATAGTCATATTGTACTTATTACAGGTCTCAATAACATTGTCGTCGCGGATAGAACCTCCGGGTTCAGCAATATACTGAACACCACTTCTTTTAGCCCTCTCAATGTTATCACCAAAGGGGAAGAATGCGTCGCTGCCAAGGGAAACCCCGCTTAGTGTGGACAACCATTCCTTTTTTTCTTCCCTCGTAAGGGGTTCCGGCTTTTCTGTAAAGAAAAGTTCCCATGTTCCGTCCCTTAATACATCTTCATAGTCATCAGATATATACACATCTATTGTATTATCCCTGTCCGGTCTTCTAATGTCCTTTTTAAATGGAAGATTGAGGCACTTCGGATGCTGTCTTAAATACCAAATATCCGCCTTGTTTCCTGCAAGACGAGTACAGTGAATTCTGGACTGCTGACCGGCACCTACACCTATAGCCTGTCCGTCCTTACAGTAGCAAACAGAGTTTGACTGTGTGTATTTAAGAGTAATTAGAGAGATGAGGAGATCCCTCTTAGCCTCTTTTGGAAGATTTTTATTGTCCGTAATAATATTCTGTGTTAAAAAGTCCTCGTCAATTTTAAGTTCATTTCTACCCTGCTGAAATGTAACGCCAAATACATCTTTATATTCCTGTGGTACAGGTGTGTAATCAGGGTCAATTTTTATAATGTTATATGTACCCTTTCTCTTTGTCTTGAGAATTTCAAGAGCCTCCTCAGTGTAACCGGGGGCAATAATGCCGTCGGAAACTTCCCTCTTAAGGAGAATTGCTGTTTCCTTATCGCACACATCGGAAAGTGCTGCCCAGTCCCCATAAGAACTCATTCTATCTGCGCCCCTTGCCTTAGCATAGGCAGAGGCAATCGGAGAAAGCTCCAGGTCATCAACAAAGTAGATTTTTTTCAGTGTATCAGAAAGCTCTGTTGCAACTGCAGCGCCGGCAGGAGAAACATGCTTAAATGAAGCAGCCGCAGGAAGACCTGTAGCCATTTTTAGTTCCTTTACTAACTGCCAACTGTTAAAGGCGTCAAGAAAATTAATATAACCCGGCTTGCCGTTGAGAACTTCAATGGGAAGTTCTTTATCATCCTTCATAAAAATCTTAGAGGGCTTTTGGTTAGGATTACAGCCATATTTTAATTCTAATTCTTTCATTATATTTACTCCTTATTTATTTTTATTAACAATTCTGGAAGTTGCCTGGCCGGTTGCAATATCAATATATCTTACAAATAAAGAAACCTTGTTTTCTTCGTTGAGAGAATTCCACACCTTGTCTGTATATGTATCAATATCATCATTTCCAACTTCAACAAGGGTAGGTTCTCCCTCGTAGCTTGGAAGAGGATTGCCGTCCCCCATATATGTATGGATAAACCTACCTTTACCGGGAAGTGGATTTTCATAGGAATAGGTAAATCTAAGAGATGATTCAGGATTACCGTCATCACTTTTAAGGATTGAGATTGCCATATTCATTTGACCCTCATGAATCTTAATGATACCGGAAATTCTCGGGGTGTAGTTTGGCTTGTCCGGTTCAAATTTTCTTGTACGCAGGGACTGTTCAAATGTAAGCTGTTGATTCATTAAATCATAGATTGTATCTGTCTGGTCTCCATTTGTAACAATAGTCTTGTTGCCGAGAACCCTAACGGGGGCGTAAATAATAAGTGACGGGTCCACCAGCTTACTTTCATCAAAAGCCTGTGTACGGATACCCTGGCCGTCCTGCACAAAAATTCTGTTTCTGCTGTTTTCACTTCTGCCCATAATAAAGTATGTAATTACAGCCTTTGAACCGTCAGCCGTTCTGCCAAGCATAATGCCTCTGCCCGGATATGTGTTGCTCTGAAGATTCTTTTCAAACGATACTGCTTTCATTTATAAGCACCTCTCAATCTAAAATTATTGTTTTATTATTACTTATTTTTATCCTGTCACTACAAAATAGCTCAACAGAAATCGGAAGAATTTTCCATTCAATTTCTTCCATTATTCTTCTTTGAAGCGTCTTAGGGGTATCATCATTTTTTACTTCAATAGATTTCTGCATTATAATTGGACCACCGTCACATTCCTCCGTTACAAAATGTGTTGTAGCACCTGATAGCTTTACTCCTTTTTCCAAAACAGCCTCATGGACTTTAAGTCCGTAATAACCCTCGCCGCAAAAACTTGGAATCAAAGCCGGGTGAATATTAATCATTCTATCTTTGAATGCGGATATAACCCTGTGACCCAAAATTGTCATAAAACCGGCAAGCACAACTAAGTCGGCGTTTTTACTAATCAACAGATTTGTAAGTGCCTCATCATAGGTATCAAATTCTTCATAATCCTTTCTTCTGATGACGGCAGTGTCAATGCCATTATTCCTTGCCCTTTCAAGTGCATAGGCACTGGGATTGGAAGAAATAACGCAGGTTATTTTTCCATTTTTTATAATGCCGTTCTTTTGAGCGTCAATAAGGGCCTGCAAGTTAGTGCCGCCGCCGGAAACCAATACAACAATGTTTTTCATTATTCAAAAACTACCCCGTCTGTACCTTTAATAAGTTCGCCAAGAACTACTGCATCTTCACCAAATTTCTTCAATGTTTCAACAGCCTTTTGGGCATTGTCCTTGGAAACTGCAACAACCATACCTATACCCATATTAAAGGTGTTAAACATATCGTGTTCCGGAATATTACCAACCCTTTGGATTACCTTAAATATTGGAAGTACCGGGACTGCGTCTTTCTTAATCTTTGCTGTAAGACCCGCAGTAAGCATTCTGGGAATATTCTCATAGAAACCGCCGCCGGTAATGTGGGAAATAGCCTTTACCTCTACCTTGCTGATAAGGTCAAGGATAGGCTTTACATAAATCTTTGTAGGTGTAAGCAAAGTTTCACCAAGGGGTTTATCCAGTTCATCATATTCATTGTAAATTGTTTTTTCGTCAATACCAAATACCTTTCTTACAAGGGAAAAGCCGTTGGAGTGAACACCTGATGATGGCAACCCGATAAGAACATCTCCTGCACAGAGCTTGCTGCCGTCAATAATTTTCTTTTTATCAACAATACCCACAGAGAAACCTGCAACATCATATTCATCAACAGGGTAAAATCCGGGCATTTCAGCCGTTTCACCGCCGACTAAGGCAGAGTAGGACATTTCACATCCGTCTGCTATGCCTGAAACAATTTGAGCAACCTTTTCAGGCACATTTTTTCCCACAGCAATATAGTCAAGGAAAAACATTGGTTTTGCGCCACAGCAAACCACATCATTTACACACATAGCGACAGCGTCAATACCAATAGTGTCGTGCTTATCAAGTAAAAATGCCAGTTTCAGCTTTGTACCTACACCGTCAGTACCGCTTACAAGGATTGGTTCTTCCATACCGGTCATATCCGGGGCAAAAAGTCCGCCAAATCCTCCAATTCCGGAAACAACGCCGGGGGTCTTTGTCCTCTTGACATGTTCCTTCATAAGTTCTACTGCCTTGTAACCGGCAGTTACATCAACACCTGCATTTTTATAGCTTTCAGAGAAACTGTTCTTCATATTACACCTCTTATTTTTTAAGACTAATTTTCCTGCTAAATTTATCTACAAAGTTTTCCTTTGGAACCGGAGCATTGTAATTACCTGTAAAACAGGCGTCACAAACACCTACGCCGTCCTTTGTTACAATATCTTTCATTACATCAGGGTCTAAAAATTCCAGAGAATCGGCGCCAATGTAATTTTTAAGTTCATCAACAGACATAAGGTTGGAAATCATTTCTTTTTCTTCACATAAGTCTGAACCATAGTAGCAATTATGTTTCATTGGAGGGGAAGAAATCCTCATATGTACTTGGTCTGCCCCTGCCTCCCTGAGTAAATTTACTATATGGCTTGAAGTATTTCCCAGGAAAATAGAATCGTCAATAATTATTACTTTCTTTCCCTTAACCTGGGATTTAAGGACATTTAGTTTCATTTTAAGCAGTCTGTCCTTTTTTGAACTTTTCATATTGGATAGATTTCTGCCAATATATTTGTTCTTAATAAATGCCCCTGAATAAGGAATACCGGACTCCTCTGCAAAGCCTTGAGCTGCGTCTATTCCGGAATCCGGAACACCGCAAACTATATCTGCCTCGCCTTTCCATGTCTTAGCAAGAGCCTTACCAAAATTTTTCCTGATTTGGTGGACAGAGCCGCAGTCAAGGACACTGTCGGGTCTGGCAATATAGATATATTCAAATATACAGAGGGATGATGTTTTGGGTTCTTCAATCTGATAGGAATGAAAACCCTCCTCATCAACTACAACCATTTCTCCAGGACGAACATTTCTGACAAATTTTGCACCTATAGAATCAAAGGCACAGCTTTCTGAGGCAATTACATAACTCTTTCCAAGTTTGCCGATTGAAAGCGGACGAAAACCGTATGGGTCACGAACCCCGATTAACTTACCGGGACAAGTAATAACAAATGAATAAGCTCCCTCAAGTTTAAGGGCAGCACTCTTTACTGAATCCTCAAAAGTTTCACAGTTAACCCTCTCTGTTGCAATAACATATGCAATGAGTTCGGCGTTGGAAAAGGACTGAAAAATAGCACCGCCCTCTTCAAGACTTTTTCTTATCTCTGCGAAATTAGTTATGGAACCGTTTTGGCATATAGCCATGGCACCCTGAATATATCTTATAACAAGGGGCTGCGAACCTGCCCTGTCAAGGGAATGATATGGAGTATACCGAACATGGGCAACGGCAATATCACCCTTAATATCAAGCTCCTCCATAGCATTATCCGTAAGCACTTCGGAAACCATGCCCACATCTTTAACACAGGTAAAGTCGCCATCCTTATTAACGGCTATACCGGAACTTTCCTGCCCACGATGCTGTAAGGCATAAAGTGCGTCCCTTGCAACTGATGCAATATTAATATCTTCTCCATTACGAAAGATACCAAAAACACCACATTCCTCATGGACTTTGTCTTTATAAAAGTTCAAATCAAAATTTTTCAAATTTCATCAACCTTGCCTTGAATATCTCTATCCTTGGAAATTACAGTTTCAGCCATTGACTTTCTGTTGTGTTCAAGCTTTGCAGCAAGTGTTTCATCGGATAATGCAAGCATCTCTATTGCAAGTATAGCAGCGTTTGCAGCACCGTTAACTGCAACTGTGGCAACAGGAATACCTGTAGGCATCATAACGGTAGCAAGAAGTGCGTCCATACCGTCAAAACAAGGTCCCTTACACGGGATACCAATAACAGGCAATATAGTGTTGGCCGCCAGAACTCCGCCAAGGTGGGCTGCCATACCTGCAGCCGCAATAATTACACCAAAACCCTTTTTTGCGGCAGACTTGGCAAATTCAGATGCTTCATCAGGAGTTCGGTGTGCCGACATTACATGAACCTCAAAGGGTACATCAAAGTCTTTAAGCTGTTTAATTGCCTTGGATACAATAGGAAAATCACTATCGGACCCCATAATAATTGCAACTTTCTTCATAATTTTCACCATTCCTTAAAATTATACTTTTTTATTATAATTGAAAATAAGATAAAATTCAATAGATAGAATGAATTTTTAAGAGAAATCACAATATATTGTATTTTTTAAAATAAATGTATAACAATATTTACAGAAAAAATTTTTTAAAAATCTTCATAAAAAATAGCAGAGATATTTTATCTCTGCCATTATTTTTCTTCCGGCTCTGTTATCATTTCTTTGAAAGCTGTTGCTACTGTTGCAAGGGGCTTTAAATCAGACGGAATAATAATCTTTGTTGACTTGCCGTCTGCAACTTTTTGGAATGCCTCAAAACTCTTTAACTGCATAACCTGTTCAATAGGATTACTTTCGTTGAGAAGTTTAAGTGCGTCGGCCTGTGCCTTTTGAACAAGCATAATTGCCTCTGCTTCACCCTGTGCCTCACGGATTTTAGATTCCTTAACAGCGTCGGCTTTAAGAATTGTAGACTCTTTCAGACCTTCTGCAACAAGAATTTGGCTCCTCTTTTCACCCTCAGCGTCAAGAATTTTTGCTCTTCTTTCACGCTCTGCTTTCATCTGCTTTTCCATTGCGTCCTGAATTTCTCTTGGAGGGAGAATATTTTTAAGTTCAACCCTTATAACTCTGATGCCCCAGGGGTCAGTTGCATTATCAATAATAGTTCTGATTTCGTTGTTAATTGTATCCCTTGATGTAAGTGTTGCGTCAAGTTCAAGGTCGCCAATAATATTACGCAGAGTTGTAGCTGTAAGGTTTTCAATGGCACTCAAAGGTCTTTCTACACCATATGTGTAGAGCTTTGGGTCCGTAATAGAAAAGTACACAACAGTATCAATCTGCATAGTAACATTATCTCTTGTAATAACAGGCTGGGGTGGGAAATCCACAACCTGTTCCTTTAAGGAAACCTTTTTTGAAATTTTATCAATAAAAGGAACCTTTAAATGCAAACCTGTGTTCCATGTTGCCTTATATGCACCCAGCCTTTCAATAACATATGCATGAGCCTGGGGTACAATTTTAATATTTCTTACTATTATAACAAGAACTATCAGAATTATAATACCTAAAATAATTAGTTTCATATTTACTCCTTTACCGGTGAAACTATAAGTTTAACACCTTTAATATCTTTTATAACTACTTTAATACCCTCGTCAATGGGAGAATTATCCTGACTTCTGGCAGACCAAACATCTCCGTTTACAATTACCTGTCCCGTACTGCTTTCGTTATTTATTCTGGTTTTCACAACGCCGGTCATACCAACATACCTATCCGAGTTTGTGGGAGATGATTTGACTTTTGTTATCCTCTTTACGATAGGTCTTGTTACTACAAGTGCAATAAGTGAAACAGCTATAAACACAATAAGCTGAACAAAAAATTGTTCGGGCAGAAAAATTGAAACCACCGTAGATGCTATTGCACCAATAACAAACCATATAGAAACGAGCTGGTAAGTTGCGCCCTCAAGAATTGCCATTATAACAGCAACGCCAAACCAAATGTACGGCATTACCTCCATAAAACGACCCCCTTTTTAAAATTATATCATAAGTAAAATATTAGGTCAATAAAAACACTACACAAAATTCGATGTTTGTGATATAATAAGTTTGAAGAAGGTGACTCTATGAATTTTGACGCGTTTGATGAGGGAATTAATTTAGGCGGTATAAGAAGTAAAAATGAAATAAGAATACTAATATGTTATCTTATAAACTCCGTAAAAACACCTGTCAGTAAAGAGATAATATTAGAGTCCCTGCAAAAAGACGGCCTTGCAAATTATTTTGAGGCAAGTGCGTGTTTTGATGAACTAATAAAAAAAGAACATATAAAACCGGTTGATGAAAAAAACTTTGTTCTAAATAGCGGCGGAGAGCTTATTTCCTCTCAGCTTAGCAGTACAATTCCCCTTACCGTAAGAGAAAAAGCTCTTTTCTCCGCCTTGTCCCTTATTGAACAGCAAAAAAAAGATAAGGAAAACAAGGTTGAAATTGAAAAAACAGAAAGCGGATATTATATAAAATGCACAATTTCCGGAGGGGAAATGGATTTGCTTTCCTTTAAACTCTATGCCCCGAATTACGATGAGGCAAAAATACTGAAAAAGAATTTTAGAAAAAATCCTGAACTGGTTTATAAAACTATGTTATCAGTATTGACAAAGCAAAAAGATTTACTCTCTGAAACACTTAGGGACATATTGTATTTGTCATAGAAGATTAAGGAATAAAAGTAAAGTTACACCGGGTATTCCTGCCCCTGCGGATACGCCTACAGTAAATAAGCTGATTGGAATTTTAACCCCGGTAATAAAGGTAGTTATATTTACCACAGCTAAACAACCTACACCTATAAGCATTGTCATAAAAGCCCTGAAAAAGGGCTTTTTATTTTTACCTAATTTCTCCAAAACAACAAGCAAAACAAATATTCCCAGCATTATAAGATAAGGTAAGTAATCCATAAAATCACCCTATAACAAAAAATACCGACGGAACTTGTCCGTCGGTAAATTGTATGCCGTATTTTTTATTTTATTACAGGAAGTTTGCAATAACATCAAGAGCAATAACAAACACTACAAATCCTGCAGCAAAAAACTTTGTCCATCTTGCCAAGAAAGCGTCCCAGCTCTTGGCTTTGTTCTTTGAGAAGAAAGAATCAGCCGCACCTGTAATAACACCAAGCCCCTGCTGGTTTCCTTCCTGAAGAATGATTACAAGTATAATAAGTATGCAGAACAAAATAAGCAGTGCTCCTAATACGATATGATACCACAACATAATATATATTCACCCTTTCGTACGAAAATTTCATAACAACATATTTTATATACTAACACACAATTATAATTTTTTCAAGAGATTTTGCAAAATTTAACATTATTATTTAAAATATCTCCATTTTTTGTGCTAAAGAATAGACAGTTGTTCATTTCCGCTGTCCTCATCAGTTAAAAATGCACCCAAGGCAGGCAGGGTTTTTGTTCTGTATCGTGAGGGTTTTGCAAACATTCCCTCCGGGTACTCCCTAATACTTTCAAGGTACTGACCCTTTTTCATTCTCATAACAGCAATACCTTGTGTGTTCTTTGTGCTTTTAATGCTTACTGCGCCTGTATGAAGAAGCAGAACCCTTCCCCCAGAGGAAGTAAGCATAAGTTCTTTATCGGTATCTATCCAAATAACATCGGATAATTTTGATTTATCTGAATAGGCTTTGAGAAGTTTTTTTCTGTTTGTTTTTGTATAGTAGGCGTCCATAGGTACCTTGGCAACTTTACCGTTTTCAAAACCAAAGACAAACATACCCTTATAATCCTTGGTTACAAACATTTTAACAGGTACTTCTTCTTCCTCCATTTGCAGTTTGGCAGCAATATATTCTCCAAGCACGCTGGCCTTTGTGTCGCTAAACTCGGAAACCTTAGCCTTATAAACCTGACACTTATTTGTAAAGAATAAAAGTTCTGCCGTATTGGTAGACTCAAAGTGCTGAAGAATTTCATCTCCGTCCTTTAACTTTTGTTCACTGCTCATTCTCAAAGACTGTGGAGTAATTTTTTTAAAATAACCCTCTTTACTGAAGAATAAATTAACAGGATAATCCGGAACTTCTTCAACAAAGCTCTCGGTGCTTTCCTCCACATTATAAAGGAGAATTGACTTTCTTGGCTGGCCGTACTTTTCAGCAACATTTTTAAGCTCTTTTACTATAATTGTTTTTACCCTCTGCTTACTTGCAAGTATAGCCTCTAAGTCCTGAATTTCATTTTCAAGATTATCAATATCTGAAATTCGTTTTAAAATATATTCTTTATTAAGATGACGCAGTTTGATTTCAGCCACATACTCAGCCTGAACTTCGTCAATGCCAAAACCTATCATAAGGTTATAGACAACCTCTGACTCCTCTTCGGTTTCTCTTACAATTTTTACCGCCTTGTCAATATCAAGAAGAATTTCTTTCATACCCTTTAAAAGATGTAGTTTCTCTTTCTTTTTGTTAAGGTCAAAATATGTTCTTCTCCTGATACATTCAATCCTAAAGGCTATCCATTCTTCAAGAAGTTCCTTTACTCCCAGAACCCTTGGTACTCCGCCGATAAGCACATTAAAATTACAGCTGAAATTATCCTGTAATGTAGTAAGCTTGTAGAGTTTCAGCATCAGCTTATCCGGGTCCGTTCCCCTTTTTAAATCTATTGTAATTTTCAGACCGTCAATTCCCGTTTCATCTCTTATATCGGCAATTTCTTTGGCTTTGCCTTGTTTTACAAGGTCAATTATTTTTTCAATTATAATTTCACAGGAAGTTGAGGGAGGAATTGCATAAATATCAATACAATTATTCTTTTTGTCATATTCATATTTTGCCCTTACCTTTATGCCTCCCCTGCCGGTTTTATAAATTTCACGGATAGAGGCCTCATCATAGATAATCTGTCCCCCGCCTATAAAGTCGGGAGCAGGCAAAGTTGATATAATGTCATGGTCTTTGTTCCTTATAAGGGATGCGGTTGTTTCACATACTTCTCTAAGATTAAAGGAACATATGTTGGACGCCATGCCAACGGCAATACCCGTATTTATATTTACAAGAACAGAGGGAAAACTTGCCGGAAGAAGGGTAGGCTCTTTCATTGTATTATCATAATTATCTACAAAGTCAACTGTATCCTTGTCAATATCCCTAAACAGCTCGTTACAGATAGGGTCCAGCTTTGCCTCCGTATACCTTGAGGCTGCCCATGCCATATCTCTGCTATAAAATTTACCGAAATTACCCTTTGAATCGACATATGGATGAAGAAGGGCCTCATATCCCCTTGAAAGTCTTACCATTGTATCGTAAATAGCGGAGTCGCCGTGGGGATTTAATTTCATTGTTGCACCAACAATATTTGCAGACTTTGTTCTGTTGCCTGTCAAAAGGCCCATTTTATACATTGTATAAAGCAACTTTCTGTGAGATGGTTTAAAACCGTCAATCTCAGGGATTGCTCGAGACATAATTACGCTCATGGCGTAGGGCATAAAGTTTTCTACAATAGTGGAGGCAATCTTTTGATCAACCACTTCTCCGGCGCCCTCAATAACACCGGAAATCTTTTTCATAGGAGGAGTTTTATTTTCTCCCTTTCTTCTTGACATTAAAATTCCTCCTTAGCTTAAATCGAGATTGTCAATATACTCTGAACCA
This sequence comes from uncultured Clostridia bacterium, assembly GCA_947632335.1. Lineage (GTDB taxonomy): Bacteria > Bacillota > Clostridia > Oscillospirales > Acutalibacteraceae > Ruminococcoides. Next base: position 3,239 of record CANROX010000037.1, on the reverse strand, counting down.
TGCTGGGAAATATATTCTTTTCTTCCCTGTAAATTATCACCCAGAAGTATATCAAACATCTGAATTGTTTTTTCAACATCATCAGGAACAACCTTAATAAGGCGTCTGGTGTTTGGATTCATAGTAGTAAGGTTCATCATTTCCGGCTCATTTTCACCAAGACCCTTGCTGCGCTGAATTGTAAACTTTTCATCACCTATTTCTTTGAGGAATTTTTCCTTTTCAGCCTCTGTATAGGCAAAGTAGACCTGTTTTTTTGTTGTAATTTCATATAGAGGCGATTCAGCAATAAACACCTTTCCCTCTTCAAGGAGTGTTGGCGTTAATCTGTAAATCATTGTCAGCAAAAGAGTTCTTATCTGAAATCCGTCCACATCGGCGTCTGTGCAGAAAATCACCTTGTTCCAACGCAGAAGATTCATATCAAAGGTTGCCAAATCCTTGTTGGATTTTGATTTTACTTCCACACCGCAGCCTAAAACCTTGAGTAAATCCGTAATAATTTCACTCTTGAAAATTCTGTTTAAATCTGCTTTCATACAGTTAAGAGTTTTACCCCTAATAGGCATAATTGCCTGGAAATCGGGATTTCGTGCTTGTTTACACGCCCCAAGGGCAGAATCGCCCTCCACTATAAAAAGTTCCCTTTCCGAGGTATCCTTACTGCGGCAATCTACAAACTTTGCTACCCTGTTTGTCATATCCATATTGCTGGTAAGGTTCTTTTTTATTCTTACCCTTGTTTTTTCAGCATCTTCCCTGCTTCGTTTGTTAATAAGTACCTGATTGCAAATTTTTTCCGCCTCAAGAGGAGTTTCTATGAAATAAATTTCAAGCTGGTGGCGAAGAAACTCTGTCATAGCCTCCTGAATACCCTTGTTTGTAATTGCTTTTTTCGTCTGATTTTCATATGATGTCATACTTGAAAAACTTGATATAACAATTACAAGGCAATCCTCCACATCTTCAAATGTGATTTTCTTTTCATTTTTATTATATTTACTATTGTCCTTCAGCCATTTATCAATTTGATATACAAAGGAGTTTTTAACAGCTTTTTCCGGCGCTCCTCCATATTCAAGCCAACTGGAGTTATGGTAATATTCGTGGAGAGAAACCTTATTAGAAAAGGCAACTGCAATATTCATCTTGCACTTGTATTCCGGCTTGTCCTTTCTATCTCTTACTTTCTGTTCATTAGTCCATGTCTGGGTAGTTGAAAGACCCTGATTTCCCAGAATTTCTGAAACATAATCGGTAATGCCGTTTTCATACATAAATTCTGTTACTTCAAATTTGCCCTTAACCTGGTTTCTAAAAATAAATTTGACACCGGCATTGACTATTGACTGACGCTTTAGTACATCAGTAAAATAATCAGCACCCACATTTATATCCGTAAAAACCTGAAGGTCAGGTTTCCACTTTATTACTGTACCGGTATCCTTTTTATCATACTTTTCCTTTTTCAGACCACCGATATTTTCACCTTTTTCAAAGTGTAGTGTAAATTTTTCCCCGTCCCTGCGAACATTAACATCCATATATTCCGAAGAATACTGTGTAGAACAAAGACCTAAACCGTTAAGACCAAGGGAAAACTCATAGTTTTCACCGGAATTGTTGTTATATTTGCCACCGGCATACATTTCACAAAATACAAGCTCCCAGTTATACCTATCCTCTATTTTATTATAATCAACAGGAATACCTCTGCCATGGTCCTCAACCTGAATGGAGCCGTCCTCAAATTTGGTAACAGTAATTTCTTTTCCGTATCCCTCTCTTGCTTCATCTATTGAATTGGAAAGTATCTCAAAGACTGAATGGCAACATCCCTCAATGCCGTCCGAGCCAAAAATTACAGCAGGTCTTTTACGCACTCTCTCGGCGCCCTTTAAAGAACTGATACTGTCGTTACCATATTCCTGAACCTTTTTTCTGGCCATTTAATCTTCCCCTTTCAATTTATTAATTTTATCTCTGATATAGGCGGCATGTTCAAATTCAAGAAGTCTTGCCGCCGCTTTCATTTCCCTTGTAAGTTCTTCAATAAGTTTCTTCTTTTCCTGTTTCGACAATTTTCTGTTATTAAATCGTCTATCATCTTTATGAGTGCTTATTTCCAGAACATCTGCAACTTTTTTCTTTATGGTTTTCGGAACAATATGGTGTTCCTGATTATATTTTGACTGTTTTTCCCGTCTTCTGAAAGTTTCCTTAATTGCAGATTCCATAGATGGGGTTACTGTATCGGCATACATAATAACCTTGCCGTTTTTGTTTCTTGCGGCTCTTCCTATAGTCTGGATAAGACTTCTTTCCGAGCGGAGGAAACCTTCCTTATCCGCGTCAAGAATGGCAACCAGAGAAACTTCGGGAATATCCAATCCCTCCCTAAGCAGATTAATGCCAACCAGTACATCAAATTCTCCAAGGCGTAAGTCCCTTACTATCTCCATTCTTTCAACGGTATCAACATCGTGGTGCATATATCTTACACGAATGTCCATCTGTTCAAAATAATCGGTCAAATCTTCAGCCATTTTCTTTGTAAGGGTTGTAACAAGGGTTCTCTCCCCTTTTTCAACCCGAGTATTTATCTCTGATATTAAGTCGTCAAGCTGACCCTCTGTGGGCTTGACTTCTATTTCCGGGTCTAAAAGACCTGTTGGTCTGATAATCTGTTCAGCAATAACACTGCTTTTTTCCAGTTCTAAATCACCGGGGGTTGCTGAAACAAATACAACCTGATTAATTCTGTCATAAAACTCCTGAAAATTAAGAGGTCTGTTATCGTAGGCAGAGGGCAATCTAAAGCCATAGTCAACAAGACTTTTCTTTCTTGAAAGATTGCCTCCGAACATACCCCTTATCTGTGGAAGTGAAACATGGCTTTCATCTACAAAAAGTATGAAATCATCAGGAAAATAATCTATAAGAGTAAATGGTGCGCTTCCTTTTTCCCTGCCGGAAAGAACGCTTGTATAATTTTCAATGCCATTGCAAAAACCTATTTCTCTCAGCATTTCTATATCGTATCTTGTACGCTGTTCTATCCTCTGTGCCTCAAGCAGTTTTCCCTCACTTCTGAAATACTCAAGTCTTTCTTCCAGTTCTTTTTCAATTTTGCCGATTGCAACCTCCATTTTATCTGTGGGTACAATATAGTGAGAGGCAGGATAGATTGCGGCGTGCTTTACTACTGCATTCAGTTCTCCCGTAAGTGGATTTATTTC
>CANROX010000036.1 GCA_947632335.1 uncultured Clostridia bacterium | reverse complement strand
TAAGACCTGTTAGTTGGGTTCGGTATATATACATCGGCTGCACTACCGTAATTCTCATCACCCTCATCATAGTTGTCACCTTCATAATAATCCTCATTATAGAAGGGTTCATCAAGGTTACTGGTTTCGTTACCGGCGGCGCATACAGAAACTGCACCCAACTTACCTACCTTGTTAATAAGCTCCAAAAGAATTTTGGAATTACCTGTTCCGCCCCATGAATTATTAATTGCAACTATATTAACACCCAATTTAATAGCCTTATATACATAATTATATGCGGCTACAACATTATCCAGTTCACCACTACCTGATGAATCAAGCCATTTCAGTCCCATAATCTTAGTGTTCTGGCTGACGCCCGCAATACCAATCTTATTATTCTGGCTTGCAGCAATAATACCTGAACAGTGGGTACCATGTCCGTTATCGTCCATTGGATTTCCGTCAGTTGTAGTTCCGGTAAAATCAAAACCATACTTACCTGATAACTTGTTCCTGTATGGATTAACCCACATTTTATCAGCTAAATCCTCATGAGTGTAGTCCACACCTGTATCAAGTACAGCAACAACCTGCTCCCTAGTTTGTGGGGTTGTTTTGTTCCAAAGAGAATCAGGCTTAACATCATTTCCGACTTTACCATTGTTCTGACCTGTGTTTTGTAAAGCCCACTGTAATTTGCTGTATGTATCATCAGTTAAATCCATGGCTTTGTACTTGTAGTTGGGTTCAGCAATAACTATATCCTTGCTGTCATTAAGCTCCTCTACAAGCTCTTGTGTATTCATTTTATCGGAAGATACTGTAGCTACAGAGAAGTCGTTACCCTTACCTGTAAAGTCCTCGACATTCTCCACCTCAATATCTTCTGATACATCAATGCTGTTGGAAAGTTTCTCATCCTCTGAAACAATGTCAGAGTCATCTAAAAGAACAACAGCCTCTCCCTCCACATAGTTTTTAGCGCTGCTTTGATTTGCACTATAACTTTGGGAAGTTGCGGATTTTTTTGGAATAAACTTTTCCGCTCCTGCTGAAACTGTACCAATACTTGCAAAGGATACAAGTAAAGAAACTGCAAGGAATAGAGAAATTATTCTGTTTTTTCGTTTCATAATAGTCCTCCTGTTAATTAATTATTTACTAGTTTATCTTACAATATAAAAAAATAATGTCAACACAATTCAACAATTTACTAAAATTTATGTTAATTATTGTAAATAAAGGAAAAAGCCTGATATAATCAGGCTTTTTGGCGGAGATGAAGAGATTTGAACTCTTGCGCCGGGGATTCCCGACCTACCGCATTTCGAGTGCGGACCCTTCAGCCACTTGGGTACATCTCCGTGTTAAGCTCCTTTTATTAAGGAGCATTTTTTATGATATTCTTTTAAATCCTTTTAGTCTTTTGCGACGAAAAATCTTATTTCTAAACACTATTACAGTAACTAACACAGCAATAAAAACAATTATACCTAAAGCAATTAGCCAGTCAAAAAGCGGAACAGAAGAAAGGTTAAAACATCTTACATTAATCCACATCTGGTTCATTCTGGCATTTTCCTCGTCATCAAAAAACATCATAACTGCACATCTGTCCAGTACATCTGATGTAGGATACTGAGAAAAAAGCTGTCTTTTTGTTTGGTCTTTGGTTGTTTTTATAATATAGTTTTTATCACTTTCATCTCCGGTAAAGAAAAAACCAAGGGGATAATCCACAGTATTATCTTCGTCTTCTGCACCGTAGCACCAGTCGGCATATTCAAAAATTCTGTCATCATTTCCCCCGGAAATACAGCTTGTATAACCTATATAGTACATATTTCTAATTACATTATCAGGCCTTGAAATATAGTTAATAAAGGCTTCAGCGGCATCTTGCTTTTCTTTATCATTTTGTATGCCGTCTTTAAGCATTACCCAGGCGTCACACCAAATATTTGAACATTCTTTAGGAACTGCAAATTCAAGATAAAAATTATCTTCGTCAGCCTGGTCAAGGGTATACACCCCATCTCCTGACCACTGAAAAGAGGCTACTGTTTTACCTGCTACCATATCGGACTTTCCGCTGTCGGTTTCAAAACAGTAAGTATAATCTCTGATTTCCTGCAGCTTTTTCTCTGCCTTATCAATGGTTTCGGGGGATACATCATTCATTAGTTCTGTAATTTTTTTATTGTAGTCCTTTGAATTTTTAAACTCAGGGGAAGTAAGTTTGTCTGAATACAGAAGTCCAAGAACACCAAAATAGGTATCCCTTACGCTGTCCTTAATGGTAATCTGTCTTGCATACTTGGAATTTTCAAACAGTTTCCATGTTGACGCCTCTTCCCTGGATATTTTTTTAGGATTATACACAAACCCCATCGTTCCCCACATATAACCGGCGGAATAGTCGCTCCACTTCCTGTTGTTAATTGTAGTGGTTTCCATAAGATTTTTAATATAGGGTGACAAACCGTTTACATAAAAATTATTCTTATTGCTTTTATCAAAAAATTCATCAGATAAAGGCAAAAGCATATCCTCGTCCATCATTTTAAGACACATATAGTCAGACGGGCACACAATGTCAAATGTATCTCCCAAGGTCATTTGGTTATATAAATCTTCATTAGTACCATAGGTGGAATACTCTATTTTAACCTTTTTTCCATAAGTTTTCAAGTACCAATTCTCAAAATCTTCAATCATTGGATTATTCCCAAAAACATCTCCGCTCTCAAGGTCAATAACTTCATCTTCTCCCCAATGTCCTTCGTCAATGTATTCTTCACAATTTGCAATTCTGAGAATAATTGTGTCACTGTCCTCATATTCCTCTGCGGATACCGGAAACAATCCCATTCCTATTGTCATAAGTATAACAAACACAACCGCCAAAGTCCTGCGTATCATCTACTGTCACCATCCTTTCTTGAAGTAACAAAGTAGTTGACTGCAACAATGGCAATAACTATAAGGAAAATAATAGTAGAGAGAGCCCATAAAGCAGTTTTTATATTGGTCTGGGCACCCTTTGTTGCGTTTACAACATAGGTGCTTATTGTATCAAAAGTTGCAGGTTTTGTATATGTTGTAATGAAATAATCATCAAGAGAAAGTGTAATTGAAAGCATAAAACCGGAAATAATACCGGACATAATCTGGGGAATAACAATCTTGAAAAGTGCCTTAGCAGGCGTGGCGCCTAAGTCAAGGGCTGCCTCGTATAAATTATTATCCATTTGGGCAAGCTTAGGCATTACCGAGAGATATACAAATGGAGCGCATAAGGCTGTCTGCCCTGCAACAAGGGGAATATATGTTGATTTGTCAATACCCAAAACAATAATCAAAAGAATACATACTGAAAAGCCTGTAACAACATCAGCATTAACAACTGGTATTTGATTGGCATTCCTAATAAAGATTTTCAAACTCTTTTTTGAATAAAAAGAGCCTATTGCGCCTGTTGTCCCAAGAATAACCGCCAAAAGAGAAACTAAAAGTGCAAGCAAAATCGTGCCTATAATCATATCTGTGAGTGCTTCAGTTGTAAAAAGGGTTTTATAGTTTTCCAGAGAAAATCCTCTTATAGCTCCAATTGTTGTGGATTTTGTAAAGCTGTATACAGCTAAAATCATTATAGGCAGGTACATTGCAAGAAGAACTGCTATAATCCAGCTCGATGAAAAAATTTTCTTAATCATAATGTTGCACCTCTGTTTTCACCGGTAATGTTGCCCAGCTTATTAGTAAATAGAGTTACAACAAGTATAATTGCAAGAAGGACAATAGAAATCATTGAGCCGTTGTTCCAGTCGTAGGCATTAAAATAACTTCCGATAAGACTTCCCATAATATATGTGCTGTTGTAAAGCATATCCAGCACTACATAGTTAGTCATAACGGGCAGAAATACCATTGTTATTCCACTGATAACACCGGGCATAGACAGCGGAAATGTTACCTTAATAAATGTGGTAACACCATCTGCTCCCAAGTCATGGGACGCCTCTATAAGCCTTCTGTCAATCTTTTCCAAAGCATTGTAAAGGGGCAGTATCATAAAAGGAAAGAAATCATATGTCATTCCTATTATGGTATTTAGAAACGGATAATAAGCGAGATTCCCCTCAATAGCTGTAAGAATTTCCTTTACAGCGGTAATTCTTAATGTAAAGTTAATCCACATTGGCATAATGAATATCATAAGTATTACAGATTTCCTCTTTAGTTTGCTATTTGCAAGAATGTATGCAACAGGATAAGCAATAACAAGGCAAACCAAGGTTGTCACCAAAGAAATAAACATACTATATATCAGCGTACCTATTGTATTTGAATCTGTAAAAAAGTTTGTAAAATTATTAAAAGTAAATTCCCCTTTGCCGTTGGTAAATGCATAGTAAATAATTACAACAAGAGGGGCTATTACAAAAAATAACAGAAATACAGCATATGGAATACATAGCTGTTTACGAGAAAATTTAAACATTCTATAGACTCCTCTTAATGATTATTTTAAAGCTAATTTAATTTTCTCCTTTGGAATAACAAGACTTACAAAGTCGTTTTCATTCCAAAGGTCCTCATCATCAAGTATAAAGTCATACTCATTTTCTGTTCTAACAATATACTGGTAGTGGTCGCCCTTGTAAATTAAGGAAATTATATTACCGGTAACTCCGCCCTCATCAGCGTCGTCACTCATTTCTATACAACCATTCAGCGGTACATAAACCTTTACCTCTGTACCAACAATATTAATTTCTTCACCCTTTTCATCAACAAGAGTATCGTCTAAAATCCTTGAACCGGGATAAAGCTGTGTAAGGTCGCACTCAAATTCCCCGTCGCCAAATTCAACAGTGTTGTGCTTTGTTATAACTCCGTCGAATTCATTTGCAGTAACATTATTCTCAATAAGGTGTATACCGTCAGGCTCTATATCAACGCCGATAGTTGTCCCAACCTCAGCATTTTTTATTGACTGTATAACAATTTCAGTTTCACCGCATAACACTGTGATTTCGTAGTGAATACCCTTGAATACAACTGAATCAACTACAACATCAATCATACCCTGTCCGGCTTTACGCATAAAAACATCTTCCGGACGAACAACAACATCAACTCTTGTACCAACGGGAAATTGGTCAACACAATCAAAAATATGATTACAAAATCTAACCTTTTTATCTCCTGTAACCTTGCCGTTAAAAATATTACTTTCCCCGATAAAATCAGCAACAAATGCATTCTTAGGTTCGTTGTAAATTTCCTCCGGAGTGCCAATCTGCTGTATCATTCCGTCACGCATAACAACAACCTTATCAGACATTGTAAGTGCCTCTTCCTGGTCATGTGTAACATAAATAAAAGTAATACCCAAGGTTTCGTGCATGGATTTAAGTTCAATCTGCATTTCCTTACGCATTTTTAGGTCTAATGCCCCTAAGGGCTCGTCAAGAAGTAAAATTTCCGGTTCATTCACAATGGCTCTTGCAATTGCAATTCTCTGTTGCTGTCCGCCCGAAAGTGTATCTATAGAACGCTTTTCAAAACCCTCAAGGTCAACAATTTCCAAAGCGTGTCTTACTTTTTCTTTAATTTCTTTCTTTGTTAATCTTTCTTTTCTTGTAATTGTTTTACCGTTGTTATTTTTATAGGTAACCTCTTCTGTTTTCAGCTTTAAGCCAAAAGCAATATTATCATATATATTTAAATGAGGAAACAAAGCATAACGCTGGAACACCGTATTAATAGGCCGTTGATAGGGCGGAAGTTTACTGATGTCCTGTCCGTTTAATGTAATCTCACCCTCTGTGGGAAGTTCAAACCCGGCTATCATTCTAAGTGTGGTTGTTTTGCCGCATCCGGAGGGTCCCAAAAATGTTACAAACTCTCCCCTTTTTACTTCAAGGTTAAAGTTGTCAACCGCCGTTACCTCATTATAGACTTTCTTAATGTTTTTTAGTTCAATAATATTTTCCTTTTCCTGTGTTTTTTTCATTTCAACCTCCCTATTGTTGTCCCGATTTTAATATTAAACTCCTAAAGAGGGGGTTAATATGTATTATGGTACCAATATCCCATAACAAGAAAGATTATACACAATAAGGGGATAATAGTCAATAATTTACTATACATAAAATAAATAAAAAATCCTCCGGGATAGTCGGAGGACTTAACTATTAGGTTCTTTTAATTCTCTTAATAATCGCAAAGTAAAAGGGAATCCCTATAAAAAGCATACCCCCTACTATGTTTCCCAAGGTGACATATATAAAAGAATCCAAACCGTTAAAATTTAAAAGGCTATGGCATTGCGTCTGAGTAATTCCGTAAAGTTCATTTGCCTTAGATATATATTCAGGCTTTGTGCTCGCCAATATACCCATAGGAATATAAAACATATTTGCCACGCTGTGTTCAAATCCGCAAATTACAAATGTTCCTATAGGGAAGAAAATCGCAAAAATCTTTCCAATTACCTCCTTTGCCCCGCCAGAAATAATAATTGCAAGACAAACAAGAATGTTGCAGAGAATACCGCTTGTAAAACCTTCTATTGGCGATATATCGGTCTTTGCAACGGCAACCTTAATAGCGTATGCCCCAAGTCCTCCGCCGGACATATCAAGCTGACCGGAAAAATAAATGAGAAAAACAACAATAAGTGAGCCTATTAAATTGGATATATATACTATAACAAGATTAACTATCATTTTATGTACTCTTATTCTTTTATCAAGTACCCCCGTAATCATCAGACAGTTGCCGGTAAATAGCTCACTGCCAGTAAATACCACCAACATAAGACCTACCGGAAATATTGCACCTGCCAAGACCCTTGCAACGCCTGTATTTTCAATGCTGTGTACCGCCGTATTGCTTGCCGCACCTCCAAATGCAATAAATGCACCTGCCATTATTCCCAATATTATCATGGTTCCTAAAGGCAAGTTTGCCTTTTTTATTCCAGAATTAATGTTTGCGTCTGCAATATTCATTAACATACCGGAATTTTTACTCATAACTATCCCTTACTTCTTCTAAATTTCCATTGCATTATATCATAATAAAAGATTTAGTGTAAACTATTGCAACCCATTAAATATACCGAAAGCCTGTAATAACAGAATAAACAATAGTGTAGGTGCAACAAACTTTACCATTACAATATAAAGCCACTTCCTTTGGAATTTATATTTACCCTGGGTAACCTCATCAATTATAACCTTTGGTTTTGCAATCCAACCAATAAGAATACAGGTTAAAAGAGCTACAACAGGCATAAGCCAGTTATTACTGATATAATCCATAAGGTCAAGAATTTGTCCAACCACCCCATTTGGAAGTTCCATTTCAAAATAGAACAAATTATATCCAAGACATACAATAATTCCAAATATAACTGAATAGATAGAAACGATTACAGCGCTTTTCTTTCGTGACCATCCAAATTTATCCATAAGGCAAGATACTATAGCCTCCATAATTGAAACAGAAGAAGTAACCGCCGCAAATGTAACAATTAAAAAGAATACCAAGCCTACTACAGAACCTATGATACCCATAGAATGAAATACCTTTGGAAGTGAAACAAACATAAGTCCCGGTCCAACTGACATACCCTCTGGTCCTGAAAATACAAGTACTGCCGGAATAATCATCATACCGGCTAAAAAGGCGACTAATGTATCAAAAAATTCAATTTGATTAATTGACTTCATAAGGTTTGTTTCTTTTTTTGCGTATGAACCGTAGGTAATCATAATACCCATAGCAACACTTATGGAATAAAAAAGCTGTCCAAGTGCGTCCATTATAACAATCATAAATTTGCCAAAGGTCATACCTGTGAAGTCCGGCACTATGTATTTGAGAAGTCCGTCAACACCTGTTACGGTTTTCCCCTTGTCATCAGTATGACTGATTGTTAGTGAATAAATAGAAATTCCAATAATCATTAAAAGGAGAATTGGCATTAAAATTTTGCTGTATCGTTCAATACCCTTTTCTATACCGCTAAAAACAACAAATGCCGTTATTGCAAAGAAAATCAGCATATATATAATCGGTTCAAAATTACCTGAAATAAATCCAGTAAAATAATTATCCTGTGCCGCAGCATCACGCTGAAGTGTAATGTAGGTTTCAAGATATTTAAGCACCCAGCCTCCGATTGCACAGTAATAAGGCAAAATCATAACAGGGACAATGCAGGCAAATACACCGATAAATCCAAATTTCCTATTTATCCTGCTATATGCTGTAAGGGGGCTCTGCCTTGTCTTTCGTCCAATGGCAATTTCCGTGGTAAGAAGTGTAAATCCAAATGTAAGCGCAAGAATTATGTAGCATAAAAGAAATACGCCACCGCCGTCCTTTGCTGCCAGGTAAGGAAACCTCCAAATGTTCCCAAGTCCTATCGCACTCCCTGCCGCCGCAAGTATAAAACCTATCTGGCTTGAAAAATTTCCTCTTTTAGTGTTACCGTCCATAACATATACCCCTCATAAATATGTCCACCTCATTATCTCATAAAATCCATATAATTACAAGAAAAAAATAACAATAAAAAAGTAGATGACAATTAATTGTCATCTACATCCTGCTATGTAAATAATGTATTTAAAACTAAAAGTTAATAATTTATTTATCCTTTAAATCAAGTTTATTTAAAATACTATACTTTAAAATATTATACTTATCATTTACCCGTGGGGAATATTTATCCCATAACATAAAAAACGGTTTTTCAATTAACCTAATTCTAATCTGGTCAATAACTACACAAATACAGTATACTGCTAAAACAGAACAAATTGCATGAATATACAAATATGGAGAATTATACATTCCCGCATTATTCAGGGTATCTCTCCACAACCATTGACGCATTATATCACTATTTGCGTGAATCAGCAAAACTCCAAAAGTAGATGAAGCAACCACATTAATAAACCTATTATAAGATATTTTTATATTTTTAAAAAACATAAATAAACTAAATGCAGTTATTACAGCTAAAAACTTGTTGGAATCAGCAACAAAAAAATAAACTGCTTCAACCATTTCCATCTTTAAACCTATAAATATGCTGAGTGCTGATGCCAAAACACATATTACGGACATTATTAACCACAGATACTTATTTTCAAGTACCCCCCCCCCGCTTTGGTAAAGCCTTACATAGGAGGAAATAAAATACAGTACAATAAACCATGATACATAGTTCATTGAAACAACAAAGCCTGGCATAGAGCCTAAAAAAACATATACAAAGCACGATAATGCTATTAAAATAATGTGCTGTTTTCTTGATATATTCCTAATCAAAATATTAATAAAGGGAATAAACAGAAAGAAGATTAAGTAACAACCTCCAAAATTATCGGATACGGGAGGCACAGGCAGCACATACCAAATTAATGTACCTAAGGAAAAACTATGATAACCGGCAATTACAAAAACAAAATAAAATAATATATTATAAAAAATAATTTCAAATAATAGTTTAACAAACTTTTTTAGTGTAATATTAGATTTACACATAAAATATCCGGTAATAAATACAAAGCAGTTTATCCCAATCTTACCCCATGCGCCTAAAACAAATAAAAAGATTGATTTACCGCTTAGAGGTTTGGCAGACATCACTTCTAACAAACCCGAGTTCACAACATAATGGTGTGCCACAATCAGTAACATAGTAATTATTCTAAATAATTCAATATTTGAATCTCGTCTTTTTTTATAATTAACATTGTTAGAAAAATTCAATACCATCGCCCCTAAATATTATTTTAAAATAATATAACAAATTTTATCAACTACACTTAATTCCAAGTAAAAATAATTTACTTACCGTTGCTTTTATTTTTTACCTTTAAATACACTCCCGCTGTTTTTTCTTAATATTTTTGCAGGATTACCCACAACAACATTATTTTCATCAACATCTTTGGTAACAACTGCTCCCATACCTACAATAGAATTTTTGTGAATTTTAACCTTTTCTCTTACTTTGGCACCTGTACCGATATATGAACAATCCATTACAGTGCATTCTCCCGAAATATTTGTTGAAGATGCAAACACACAGTGACTTCCTATTGTACTGTCATGTGCAATTCTGGAAAAGGTCATTACAACATTATTGTCACCCATTAAAACATTACTTGGTGAAATATGCGTAAAATCTTGAATTATATTACCTTCACCCAAAATACTGCTGTCTTTTATATTAGCCAATCCATCAATAATATTAGGGAGTTCAAAACCATATTTCTTTACTTTTTCATATATTTTCTTTCTTCCCAGCGGTTCTCCGCTTGCAATAACCACATGGGCATTAAATTTATTATATAGGTTATTAAAGGTTTCAAATGACATCACATCATAATTCAAATATAGTTTTTCCTTGGCGTAATCATCAATAAAACAGACATAATCCCATCTTGAAAATTTACTGTTTATTTCTTTAACCATTTCTAAAACTACTCCGCCGAACCCGCCGGCACAATATATTCCAAGAACCATAAATGATACTTCCCCCTAACACATAAACATTATAAAATAATCATACTATATTTTTCATAAAAACAGATTTAAAAGGTATGTATCTTATATATTATTTTGACAAGATAGGGACAGTACACCGAAAGATAAATAAATATCTTATCTTTTATATTCTCATTTTTTAAAAACTTTCTGTACTTACCCTTAACAATATCCTTATAGCTCTTTTCCTGCAACAAACAGTTATAAATATATCTATCAAAACGATGGATAAAATTTTTACATTCATCAGTAAATTTATAGCCTGTAAATTTGTCAAAAGACTGGGCCATTAAAATCATATTGTTATAATAATATTTTGTTTTCTCCATATTAAAGGTACTAACCCTATCTGAAAAGCTTCCTACGGAGTTACGCCGATAGCAGGACATTTCATCATCAAAATAATATATGTCAGAATATTGCCCGAAAAATAACATCAGTGGCCAATCTCCAACTCCTGCATTTTTGGCAAAATTCTTGAAATCCGCATCTAAATTTATGTAAATATCATAAATGCTTTTTCTGACAACAAATGAGCTTGTTTGAAATGCATATTCACTTAGGGCAATTTTTAAGAAATCTTTTGGTTTATATTTGCCACCCCTATAATTTTTAGAGGGGTGAAAATTATTCGTATATTCACCATTCTCGGCTACGTCCCTGACCCGTGCAACGCACATGTTACAATCTAAATTTTTTTCCAAGGCATCAACCTGCTTTTGCAACTTTAATTCGTCAGTCCAAAAATCATCTCCCTCACAAAAGGCTATATATCTACCCCCCCCCCCGCTTGCCTCAGGAACCAAAATTTGCCTATAAATACTAATTCCTTTTGAGTACTGATTTTCTTTTTGATATATTGGTTTAATAATATCCGGGTACTTTTTTTCATATTCCCTAATAATACTTGCTGTATTATCAGTGGAGGCATCGTCGTTAATCAATACTTCAAATTTAAAATTTGTCTTTTGTTTAACAAAACCCTCAAGACAATCTCTGATATACTTTTCATGGTTATATGCTGTGCAAAATACAGAAACCATTATTTCCTCTTTGTTGTCCATACTTTTGCCTTTATTATTCATTATTAACCTCCCAATAAATTCACACTTACCATTAAAATAAAAAGTCCATATCTTTAATTTAGGTAAAATAAGCCCTTTTAATATATATCCCTAACTCATGCCACGCATAAGTTACAATCCAAATTTTCTTGAAAGGCATTGACTTGCTTATAAAATTTTGATTTATAAACATAAAAATCATCACACTTACAAAGGGCTATACATTTACCCCCCCCCGTTTGCCTTATGAGCCAAATTTTGCTTTAAATGAGATTTATAAAAATCGCTCTCAAAAAAAGAATCATCAATATCCTTATATAATAAATCTCTGTTTTTAATTATTTCTTCCCCCGTTAATTTACTATAATCAAATTTAAGTAACTTTCTTATTGTGTCCTCATCAAATCTATACTTTACAACTCTATTACCTGCATATATGGCATAGGGTGGTACATCCTTTGCTACAACACTGCCGGCTCCTATAACAGCACCTTGTCCAATAGTAACCCCGGATAAAATTGTCGAGTTTATACCTATCCAAACATCATCGCCAACGACAATGGGACCTTTGGTAGGAGCTAAACTGGATTTACCTGTATCATAATATGCGTCAAACGGAAAGGAAGAAAGTGTGCTAAGGCGATGATTTCCACCTGTTAAAAACAGCACACCCTCTGCTATTGAACAAAAATGGCCAATACTTAAATGTTCTTGTTTATCCCAGAACCACCTAATATTAATATTGCCGTAAGTACCGTTTCCCACTGTCACAACATCAGGAAAGATATCAATTATATTTGTGTTATTATGACTATTTTTTATTCTCCATTGTTCCTTTGCCTGATTCATTTTCTTTCGACCATCCAAGCGGTCCTTAATTAATCCTAAAATACTCATAGAAATCACCTCAATTATGTATCAATACGATAATAAATATTTTTTATTTTAGATACTATAAACTCAGTCATTTTAAAAATACCCAGTTTATTTGATATTGCCTTAACACACAAAGCAATAATTGTGCAGGCACTATATGTTATAACTACAAACATAAACACGCAAACCAACAATAGAAAAATGTTTATATTTGCATATTTCTTAAAAATACCGCTTTCAAAGCTAAAAGCAAAATAGGGATGAACAGTAATAAGGTAAATCGAGAAAGAAACAGATGATATTTTAGCTATTAGCTTTTTTCCCTTTTTAATATCAAGATTAATAAAAAATTTAAACAAATATAGTGAACCTAAAAATATAAAAGGAAAGCTGTATGTAAATATTTGAAACTTAAAAGGTATTTTAATCATAGGAAATACCGTATCATTAACTATAAAAAAGAGAAAAGTTGCAACATTACATATAACGAATACAAGAAAATTTCTTATATTATTTTTAGATTTTATGCCATATAATCTTACGTATGCACCAAAGATATATACAATAAATATCCATAGAAAGCTAATACCTGAATTTAGATAATATGCGTCCACAGAAAAATATCCAATTCCACTGCAAATAAATTGAATAACAGATGTAATAAAAAAAATAAAAAATAGCAGCCTTTTAAAATACTGTTTATTAATACTTAATAAACCCTTATTTATAAAGGGAATAAGCAGAAACAATAGAAAATATGCAGTAAAATACCAGTATCTATTAGTCAAAAGTGGAAAAAAGGAGAAAATTAAATCAACCTTATTTACCTCATATTGAGGCAAAAAGAAAAATAAAAAAGTAATAAAAACGGAATAAAACACTACCTCTATCCACAAATATACAATCTTCGTATATCTATAATTACATTTTATGTATAAATAACCGGTAGTTAGTGCATATAAATTTACGGCCCCGTAAACTAAAATAAATACAAAATTTGATAAATAATAATTCAAAGAAAACGGAACGGTATTTTCCAGTATTCCCCCAATATTAAAACAGTGTAATGTAACAATCATCAACATTGACACTATTCTCAATAATTCAATTCCAATATTTTTTTGATTATCCTTTGTTAGAGCATTCATTACAAACTTCAACCTTTTCCTAAGATTCTTTTAATTTTTTTATCATCACCATAAATAATAGGCGAATCATAAGGTCTGTCAGGAAATGCTCCATATTGAAGTTTTATACTTAAATTATTTTCTTTTACGAATTGTTCTACTCTCTCCCTTAGCGACACAGGTTTTCCTGAACATATATTTATTATTCCATTAACATCAGCGTTAAGTGTCGCGCACATTATTTGATTACATAATTCTTTAATTCCAATAAAATCATATTTTATATTGCCAGAATTTAGCGGAAATTCCCTTTTACCCCCCCCCATAGATTTTTTGAGGAGTTTGCCAAAAATAGAATTACTTCTTAAATCATCTCCAACAATATAAAATCCTCTTAACCAGCTAAAATTAACATCTTTATCCTTTACATATAACAAAATAGCCTGCCTAAGGGCATTTTTAGAAATTGCATATAGTGATAAAGGATTACAAGGTGTATTTTCATCTATGGCACCCTCGTGGTATCCTACCTCATGCATAGTTCCTAAAGCTGATATAAATTTAATGCCCCTATCCACCATACCGGTTAAAAATTTATAGTGCTTATCCAAATCATCTAAATGTGAAGTATCATTATGTATAAACCCATTTCTCCATGCAAGGTGAATTAAGGCGTCTGCCTTATCAAGTAAATCAAAAACACCCTCGTCATTAAAAATATTAGCATTTATAAATTTCGCCCTGTTATCAATATAATCATTATTTATATCTACTGCAAGAACCTCGTGACCTGCGTTCAAACAGGTTTTAACCAGATTTGCACCAATATATCCATTGGCACCCGTAATAGCAATATTCATAATAACCCCTCTTAAATTAGTATGGACCTAACCATTTAAAAAACATTTTTCTTAATTTAACGATAATCCTATTGTATATTGACATATGAAAAATTTTACCCTTAGCGATTGTATCGTTATACATTTCCCGAGACATATCAATAATACTCTGTGCAAACATCCAATCCGGAGGAAGAACATTATTTAAATCAAAATAATAAATCATATATTTTCTAAACATTCTTCTGTATTTAAAATCTGACATTGGTTTTCCGGGTTTTAAATCAAAATCTTTAGCAAATTTATCTAAATAATCCGTGTAATCATAAAGGAAAGGACCTCCGGAATGTACCGGAAAAATATGTCTGCAGGCGTCTACAAATACAACCTGACACTCCGTTATGTTAGCTACAAAAATTTGATAAGGATTATAAAAGGCCTGCTTTTCAATGGAAATCATAGTCTGGTCTGAGTGTCCAAACAACTGATTATGGGCAAGGGAACTGGATAACGCACAAAAATATTTGCAATTCTGCATTATGCCTATTGTATCTACCAGAGACAACTCTTCGGGATAAAAAATCTTATATCCATTATCTTTAAAAAACTTATCAATAAACTTTGCGTTTAGGTCTGATTTAATACAACTTATAATTCTATTTTTTGAAAAATAAACCTTTTCATATTTGGGCCCATGGTATTTTGATAAGCCTATTTTATTGATATATTTAAACATATCAGAAAAGCTTTGTGTATAATGTTTACCATAAACAAGACCGTCTTCCGGAACAACAACCTCTTTAAATTTTGTAGGTCTATTAATTATAATTACCTTATCTTCTATGCCAAGGAGCTTTAGAAAATCCAAATAATTACCGGAGAAAGCTGTTTCTTCATTTATTTTGCTTGTAAAAACATAAGCGTCTATTGAAGTATCATTTTCAAGAACATACCATAATTTAGAAACAACTTCAGTAATAAAATGACCCCATGCTTTAAAAAAATAGCCGCAATAAACTACCTTTTTATCAATAAAGTCAATCTCATCACTTTTTACATCATATAAACCTTCAACTCTTCTCCTTGATTTTGATAATTCAACATAATCACCTGACTCATTAATTACGCCGCCACGACCATGCATAACATTGCAGTCATCAAATCTCTTTACAGGAAGTATGGTAGCATTTCTATGATGCTCAACAATTTTCGTGTCCTTTTTAACAAAGTTGTCCTTAGCCTGTCCAATCGCTTCTGCTTTTTTAGGAAAAATATAATTCAAATTATAACTCATGTGCACCTCTGTAATTATATCAAAAAGTTATTTACTTAAAATAATATTGCAAATTTTATCAACCACATCTAAGTCCAAGTCAGCATAAAGCGGTAAGGTTAATACTCTGCTGCTTATATCCTTTGCAGTCGGAGTTTGGTCTGAAGAGAATTTATCTCTGTAACAATCAAAATCGTTAGCCAAAGGATAAAAATACTTCCTCGAAAATATAGCATTTTTAGCTAATTGTTCCGAAACTACATCCCTGTTTTTTCCAAATATTTTTTCGTCAAAATTTACTGGAAAATAGGCATAGTTGGATATAACGCCATCTTGAATCGGGGACAGTTTTAAACCTTTGATGCCGCTTAGATGTTCCCTATATCTTTCAACAACTTTTTTCCTTTTTGCAATTTCACTGTCTATGTGTCTTAGGTTACATAGTCCCATTGCAGCACAAAACTCATTCATTTTAGCATTAGCACCAATACCGCTGACAGTTTCAGGACCTCTAATGCCAAAATTTTTAAGATTATAAATTTCTTCCCCAAGGGACTTGTCCTTAAAGCAAACTGCCCCACCCTCAATAGTATTAAACACCTTTGTTGCATGAAAACTAAAACAAGATGCGTCGCCGAAAGAGCCTATGCCTTGTCCATTGTACTTAATACCAAATGTATGTGCTGCATCATAAATAACTTTCAACTTATATTTATCAGCAATTTTCTGGATAGCATCAATATCACAAATATTACCGTAAACATGAACAGGCAGAATGGCCGATGTTTTGTCAGTAATTAAACCCTCAATTTTAGTCACATCAATAGTGTAGTTATCTGAATTTATATCACAAAATACCGGCGTTAATCCATTTCTTACAATGGCATGGGTGGTAGATGCAAAAGTAAAAGGTGTTGTAATAACCTCACCTGTCAGCCCCATAGCCTGAATTGTAAGCTCTAAAGCCATATGGCCATTGGTGAGCAAATCAATATTTTCTACCCCTAAATATCTTTTTAACTCAGACTGCAGCCTTTTATGTTTGATACCCATATTGGTAAGCCAACGAGTATCCCATATGTCTTTTATTTCCTCTATGTATTCATCAAACTCAGGCATTGATGATTGTGTTACTAATACCTTTTT
>CANROX010000035.1 GCA_947632335.1 uncultured Clostridia bacterium | reverse complement strand
ACCTTGTTTTTCCTTCCTGTTTTTCCCATATAAATATGCACCTCCAAAAGTGTCTAACTTTTGGGGTGCATATCATAAAGAGGGGGAAGTAAATTTTCAATGTTAATTTGTAATTGTCTTTTCGGTTTCCGGGTCAAAGATGTGAATCTTATCTGTTTCAATAGCAATTTTAATCTTGTCCCCCGGATGAGCCGTTGATGTTGGCTCAACTCTTGCTGTAAGAGGAATACCCTCAACATTTACATAGAGGTAAATTTCTGCGCCCATAAGTTCTGTAACATCAACATTGGCGTCTATTGTGCTGTCAGCATACTTTTTAAGGAATTCCGGTTCGTCGTGAACATGCTCCGGACGAACACCAACTCTAACTGACTTACCAACATAATTGTCCAGCTTACCGCCTTCGCTCTTGCTTGCAGGAAGCTTAATGCTGTAGCCTGCAAATTCAACTGAATAGTCACTGCCCTTTTTGGCGAGTGTTGCGTCAACAAAGTTCATCTGCGGTGAGCCGATAAAGCCTGCAACAAATTCATTACAAGGCATATCATAAAGGTGCTGAGGTGTGTCAACCTGCTGAATAAATCCGTCCTTCATAACAACAATTCTTGTACCCATTGTCATAGCCTCTGTCTGGTCATGGGTAACATAGATAAATGTTGTACCAAGTCTTTGGTAAAGCTTAGAAATTTCTGTACGCATCTGTGCACGGAGCTTTGCGTCCAAGTTTGAAAGGGGTTCGTCCAAAAGGAATACCTTAGGGTCACGAACAATAGCACGGCCAAGGGCCACACGCTGTCTTTGACCACCGGAGAGAGCCTTTGGCTTTCTGTCGAGATACTGCTCAATACCAAGTATTCTTGCAGCCTCCTGAACTCTTTCCTTAATCTCTTCTTTCGGGGTCTTTCTGAGTTTAAGACCAAAAGCCATATTATCATATACTGTCATATGGGGATAAAGAGCATAGTTCTGGAAAACCATTGCGATATCTCTGTCCTTCGGTGCTACGTCATTAGCGAGCATATCACCAATATAAAGTTCACCCTTACTGATGTCCTCAAGGCCGGCAATCATACGAAGTGTTGTAGATTTACCGCAACCGGAAGGACCAACAAGAATAATAAATTCCTTGTCTTCAATTTCAAGGTTAAAATCTGTAACAGCAGTTACGCCGCCATCATAGATTTTGTAGATGTGTCTTAATGATACATTTGCCATACCAACTATAACCTCCTTGTATATTAAAGCAGAACTTTTTATGTTCCGCAACAATAGTTGATTACTAATATGTAGTATAGCACCTTTTTATCAAAATGACTACCCATATTTTTAACAGAATATTAACACAGTTTTTAGTAAAAAAGTCACATACATAAAATTCCTCGAATTATTTTGGGTAGTTTTTACAAAAAATCGACCCTATTTCTTCCGACAACATAAGCCTAAAATCCCCTTTTTTTAAATTTTTAGGCAAATTAAATCCACCTATAGACACTCTTTGCAGTTTTTCCACCTTTATTCCTTGGGTGAGAAACATTTTTTTCACTTGGTGAAATTTGCCCTCATGGATTGTCACATATACATTTTTAGGATTTTTCTTATCAATCTCCAGCAAGGCACTTTCACAAACTGTTCCATCAGAAAAGGTTATGCCCCTTTTAAAGTTTTCCGCCATTTTGTCTGTTGCACTGCCACTGAGCAGAGCAAAATATTTTTTATCAACATGATGCTTTGGTGACAACATTTTATGGGCAAAGTCACCGTCATCTGTAATAATCAAAAGTCCTGTAGTATCCTTGTCCAGTCTGCCTGCCGGAAATAAATTTCTTCTCCTATACTCCTTTGGAAGTAAATCTAAAACCGTAGTTTCCCCGGCGTCCCTTGTGGCAGATACACAGTTTTCCGGCTTATTCATTACAATATAGATATGCTCCATATATGTAATCTCTTTTCCCTTCACCCACACCCTGCTTTTGTTTTCATCAATTTTGCAGTCTGGCCTGTTTGCAGTTTCACCGTCAACAGAAACACAGCCTGTCCTTATTATTTTTTGAACCTCTTTTCTTGTACCCACGCCTTGAGATACAAGGAATTTGTCTAATCTCATATTTTTCCCTTTATTTTGCCTTTTTACCGGCTTTATCATCGAGGAGAGATAGAAAATCATCTCCATATATGTTAGTACATTTGTGACAGGCTATTACCCTGTTTTTATATGTAAGAACGGAAACATACCAGTTATCCTTGGTTTGATATACAAACCTTTTGGCGGTTTTTCCCTTGTACTCTTCAAGGTCAAGACCCATTTTCTTCTGAATTTTATTATACCTTTCGTAGAGCGCATTAAACTTTTCAGGAATAATTACCTTATCTATGGTCACAAGGTCACCCTGGACGCTAAATGTTGACAAAAATTTTTTCTTGTCCCCGTCGGTGCTGAACCTTGTGGAATATTCTCCCAGGGTCTTGCAGTTAGCTGTTGAATTTGCACTGTCACCGGCTATGTATATAATACCACCTATAAGCAAAATTGCAAATATGGCCAGTACTAATGCTCTTTTAGGTTTTTTTATTCTTGATTTTACAGTAAACACAAACATTTTATCAGTCCTTTCATACATAATACATATGCAAAAGAACCTTTATTAATGCTATTTCTGCAACATTTTTCCACTCCGCACAATGTTTATTAAAATTTAGTATCCGCCTTATTCTGAAACCTTTCAGCCGTTACGGCGACTCTCTTGTGTATACATTTTGCAATAATTCCTGCGTCGTCATATGCAGAAATTTTAAAGCTGTATTTTCCCATATCGTTTTCCAAAAGTTCTGCCTCTACAGTTATTTTAGCCCCTAAAGGAGAGGGACTTGTGTGACATAGATTAAGCTCTGTTCCAACTGTTGTAGTGCCGGGGTTAAGACTATCCTTTGCAAGCTTTAATGCCGATTCCTCCATTATTGCAGCCAAGGCAGGGGTCGAAAGAACCCTCAAACTTCCGGAGCCTACATTCACAGCAAGCATATCTTCTGTCACAATCTTTTCTATAACAATTTTTTTCATAATGACCACCTGAAATATAATAAAATCTTTTTTATAAAACCAAAATTATTTATTTGAATTATAATTTTTTATAACATAGTTTATACTCTGTTTTTCTTCTTTTGTAAGTTTTCTATATCCCTCTATTAAACCTGATTCCTCAACATTCAAATCATAACGCTGTACTTCCTCTATTATATGGTTGACATCAGTGTTTCCTATAAGAAAGTCAACGGAAGTATTAAAAAAGTTTGCCAAGTCAATCAGTGTGTCAATATCCGGCTCAACATTGTGATTTTCATACTTATTTATGGATTGTTGGCTTGTTCCTATAATTTCAGCAAGCTTTTGTTGGCTGATGCCTGCTTGTAATCTTAGTTTTTTCAGATTTTTAACCATATAATCACCTCAATATATAATATTAACAACTTAAAGTAGTTAAATAAAAAACTTTATGTTAGTTATTGACAACAACCTTAGGTTGTGATATATTGAAAATGAAATATGATAGTGAATACTATCATTTTATTATTTATTTAGAAAGGAACGAAACCCCACCTATTTGCGGTTTCGTTCCTTTTAATTTAAACTTTTTGCCCTTAATAATTTTACAGTTGTTTTAAAAGACAAATGGTGATATAATGTAGTTTAAGTACATTATTTTACATACAGTATTATATAAATCAGGCAAGTATTTGCCCAAAAAATTCAAGGAGAATTACTAATGAAATTAGGGATTGTGGGCTTACCTAATGTAGGCAAAAGTACACTTTTCAATGCTATTACAAATGCAGGAGCACAGAGTGCAAACTACCCGTTCTGCACCATTGAACCAAATATCGGCGTGGTTTCTGTTCCTGACAAAAGGCTGGACAAGCTGGCAGAAATGTATCAGCCGGACAAATTCACCCCTGCTACAATCGAATTTGTTGATATTGCAGGCCTTGTTAAAGGGGCCTCTAAGGGAGAGGGCCTTGGCAACAAGTTTCTATCCAACATTCGTGAATGTGACGCCATTGTTCATGTTGTCAGATGCTTTGACAACGATGATATTATTCATGTAGAGGGTTCAGTTGACCCCTCCCGTGATATTGAAACAATCGACATTGAGCTTATACTTTCCGATGTGGAAATGGTGACAAGGAAGATTGACAGACTTAAAAAGGCAATAAAGGGAGATAAAAGTCTACAGCCCCAAATTGACTTTTTTGAAGATGTGCTTGCAGCCCTTAATCAGGGAAAAACTGCAAGGACCATAGAAACCACAGAGGAGCAGGAAATCTGGCTAAAAGATGTATCACTCCTTACAACAAAGCCTATTATCTATGCCGCAAATATGAGCGAGGATGATTTTACAAAGGGCATTTCTGAAAACCAAAGACTAAAAGCCGTAAGAGAGATTGCCTCCAAGGAACACGCCGCAGTTCTGCCAATATGCGCGCAAATTGAAATGGATATTGTTGATATGGATAAAGAGGAAAAGGAAATGTTCCTTTCCGACCTTGGTCTTGAAGAAAGCGGCCTTGACAGACTTATTAAGGAATGTTATTCACTCCTTGGCCTCATTTCCTACCTTACAGCAGGCAAGCCGGAAGTTAGAGCCTGGACCATTAAAGAGGGTACAAAAGCTCCCCAGGCCGCAGGTAAAATTCACACAGATTTTGAGCGTGGCTTTATCCGTGCGGAGGTTGTTTCCTTTACAGACCTTGTGGAAAACGGCGGTATGACGGCTTGCAAGGAAAAAGGACTTGTCCGTTCCGAGGGAAAGGATTATGTTATGAAAGACGGAGATGTGGTTCTCTTCCGTTTCAATGTATAATGGTAAAATGGACAGGTATTATACAATTCGGGACAAAGTTCTGGACTTTGCGCTGGATAATTACGGCACAGAGCCGGAGCACCTATGGGCAAAGACGCCGGACACCTGCGTACTCAGGAACAACAAGGGCAAATGGTATGCTATAATTATGGACTTACCAAGGTCAACCTTTGACCTTGGGGAGGGTTATCTTGATATTATAAATGTTAAAATAGATTCAAATCAAAGAGATGCTATGTTAATGCAGGAGGGATTTTATCCCGCCTATCATATGAATAAAAAGCACTGGATTTCAATTCTTCTTGACGGAACTGTTGACATAAATTTAATTGACGATTTAATAGACAAAAGTTATGATTTAACAAGCTAAAAAGCTGTATCAGTAAAAACTGATACAGCCTTTTTATTTAGTTTGCTTTTTTAAAATTAGTTTGAGAACTGAACCAACCACACCTGCAATAATACATTTAACTATATCAAAAGGAATAAAGGGGTATACACAGGCAATCAGGGAATTTTCAAGGTCATAACCTGTCAAAAGCATAAACTGTATTGTACCGCAGATATAACATATGATTACACCTACAAAACAAAATATAGAATTTGCAATAATTTCTGCAACTCTGTTTCTAAACTGTATTTTTGTAAGAAATCCCACAACCAAAACAACTATTATGTATGACCAGACATATCCCCCTGTAAGTCCAAAATATACGGCAACTCCGTTTTGACCTCCGCTGAAAATGGGAAGAAAAAGTCCCAAAAGGAGATATACAATTACTGAAATCAATCCTTTAACAGGACCAAGTACCGTTCCGGTAAAAACTATGGCAAGTATGCCAAATGAAATTGGCACAGAACCGATGGGAATTGTAATTACTGAAAAAATACAACATACAGCGGCAAAAAGCCCGCAAAGGGTCATTTCAAAAATTTTGTTTTTTCCTATTTCCATAAAAATACCTCCTGTATTTCACAAGAGGTATTATATATTATATATTTTGTATTGTCAACCCTCTGTTTTTATTTGGTTTACAATTTACAGTATCGTTCCTCCTCCAAGGACAATATCACCCTCATAGAGTACAACTGCCTGTCCCCTGCATATTGCCCTTTGAGGTTCATCAAATGTAACCCTTACCCTGCCGTTTTCAAGAATCTCTGCCAAAGCCGGCTGTTCCTTTTGGTTGTATCGAATTTTTGCCTTACACCTTATAGGCTCTTTCGGTTCTTCTATTGATACCCAGTTAAACTCATCTGCGTAAAGCTCCTTACTGAAGAGTTCTTCATTAAGGCAAAGCACAACCTTGTTTTCCTCTATATTTTTTTCCTTAACATACATGGGGCAGGGCAGGGCAAGGCCCAGTCCCTTGCGCTGACCTATGGTGTATCTGATAATTCCCTTGTGTGTGCCGAGGATATTTCCCTTAGTATCAACAAAACTGCCCTCTTCACACTTTTTGCCGGTATATTCTTCAATAAACTCGGCATACTTTCCGTCGGGAACAAAACAAATATCCTGGCTGTCCTTTTTGTGGGCATTAACAAAGCCATTTTTCTCTGCTATTTTTCTTACATCAGCCTTGTTCATTTCCCCAAGAGGAAACAGAACATGGGACAACTGCTCTTGAGAAAGAGTGTAAAGCACATAGCTTTGGTCCTTAGTATTATCAAGAGCTTTTTTCAGCACATACCTGTCTGGAGATTTTTCTACCCTTGCATAGTGGCCTGTTACCACATAGTCGTAGTTAAGTTCTTTCATTTTTTCCATTAGCTTTTCAAATTTAAGATACCGATTGCACCGAATACAGGGGTTTGGAGTGCCTCCCATTTCATATATGTATATAAAATTTTCAATTATTTTTTTTTGAAAATCTCCCTCAAAATTGTAAACATAGTAGGGCATATCAAGGCTTTTACAAACAGACCTTGCGTCCTCAATATCTCTGCTTGAACAACATGAGTTCTCTGCATCAAATGTGTCGTTACTGCTATGGAGCTTCATAGTTGCACCAATAGTCTCGTAACCCTTTTCTTTTGTAATAAAAGCTGCGACGCTGGAATCAACGCCGCCGCTCATTGCAATTATAGCCTTTTTCATCTAACCAAGCCTTATCATTTCATCAATACATTTCTTTGCCTGCAGGCGTTTTTCTTCCTCCATTGTGATTTCTTCTCCAAATGTACCTTTAAGGCAGTTGAGAACATCAACAAGGGTGGTTGCTTTCATATTGGAACAGATTAAGTCCTTAGCCATTGGATAAAACTTTTTGTCCGGACACTCATACTGCAATTCCTCTGCAATAGAAATCTCTGTACCTATAATAAATTCCCTGTCTTTACTTTCCTTTGCAAAGTTCATAATACCCGATGTTGAACCAACATAATCTGCGTGTTTAACAACCTCCGGTTTACATTCGGGATGAACAAGAACCTTTGCCTTTGGGTGGGCCTTAATAGCCTCCAATACCTTTTTTTCGGAAATCATTGCGTGTCTTGGACAACCACCGCTTAAAAGTTTAAATTCTTTTTCCGGCAGCTGCTGTGCCACATAGGAACCTAAATTAATATCGGGAATAAAGAGAATTTTGTCAGAGTCTATTTTCCTACAGATTTCCACAGCCGAGGAAGATGTGACGCAGACATCGCAAATTGTTTTAAGGTCTGCCGTAGTATTTATGTACGCCACAACTGCATAGTCGGGATACTGTTCCTTTACCTGTTCTATAAGCTCCCTGTCCATCTGTTCTGCCATAGGACAGCCTGCTATAGGGTTGGACAAAATAACTCTCTTTTCCGGAGCAAGGATTTTTACCGTTTCCGCCATAAATCGTACACCGCACATAATAACCGTTTTCTGCGGTACATTGGCGCTTTTTACGGCAAGGGCAAAGCTGTCACCTGTAAAGTCGGCAATTTCCTTAATTTCCTGTGCAACATAGGAGTGAGCAAGTATGCACACATCCTTTTCTTTTTTCAGTTTGATAATATCGTTTTGAATATCTTTAATCATATCTTTAATTCCTACTTTGTCGCTTATATATGACTGTTCTCAACCCGTTTATTCAGCACCCTTATATTCCGGCTGAACATCTGCCATAAGCCGTACAAGTACGGCTTTCTGTGCATGAAGTCTGTTTTCTGCCTCTTCAAAAATTTCATCAGCATGAGCCTCAAAAACATCGGCTGTAATTTCTTCTCCTCTATGGGCAGGCAGACAGTGCAGCACCATACAATCCTTGTTTGTCTTAGCCATAAGCTGGGCATTAACCTGAATACCTGCAAAAGCCTTTTCCCTTACTGCTTTTTCCTCTTCCTGACCCATTGACGCCCAAACATCGGTATAAACAACATCGGCGCCTTCCGCAGCCTTGAGAGGGTCGGTGGTCATTTCAAACATACCCTCATAATCTGATGCAAAGTCAAGAATATTCTTTGGAGGTTCATAACCCTTTGGACAGGCAATAGACACCCTCATTCCTGAACGCAGACAGCCAACAATAATTGAGTTTGCCATATTGTTTCCGTCTCCGATAAATGCCATTTTAAGGTCCTTGAGCTTGCCTTTAAATTCCCTTATAGTCATAAGGTCGGCAAGCACCTGACAGGGGTGACAATAGTCTGTAAGTCCGTTGATAATGGGAATAGAGCCATACTCTGCAAGAGCCTCAACCTCTGACTGCTTGAAAGTTCTAATCATAATACCGTCCAGCATACGGGAAAGTACCCTTGCTGTGTCCTGTATAGGTTCCCCTCTGCCAATTTGCAAATCATTAGAGGAAAGGAAAAGAGGATATCCCCCAAGCTGGTACATACCTGTTTCAAAGGACACCCTGGTTCTCGTTGATGACTTTTCAAAAATCATACCAAGGGTTTTGCCTTTAAGGTGGTGATGCTCAATTCCGTGTTTAAGTTCATATTTAAGCTGGTCTGCAAGATTAAGTAAATCCTTAATTTCCTGGGCAGATAAACTTTCCAGTGTTAATAAATGATTCATATGTTTTCCTCCATAACTTTCGTTAAAATAGAAATAGCCTTGTCAATTTCTTCATATGTAATATTAAGGGGCGGGAGCATACGCAGAAGGGTTTTTGCCGTAATAATAAGCAGTCCGTTTTCCGCACATTTTTTTGCAATATCCCCTGCATTTCCCTGAATTTCAATGCCAATCATAAGTCCCTGCTGACGCACAGAATTGACGCCTTTTATTTCAGAAACTTTTTCCTTGATATAAGCACCCTTTTTGTTTACCTCGCCCATAAAGGCTTCATTATTTACAGTATCCATAACATAATTGGCGCCTGCGCATACCACAGGATTACTGCCAAAGGTTGTACCGTGGGTTGAGGGACCCATAACATCTTTCAATTTGTCACATACCATACAAACGCCGATTGGAAGTCCTCCTCCCAGCCCCTTTGCAGAAGTTACAATATCCGGCTTTATGCCGCTGTGCATATAACCGTACAGCTTACCTGTTCTGCAAACTCCGGTCTGTACCTCGTCCACAATCATAAGAATGTCCTTTTCGGTACAGATTTTGCGGAGGGTCTGTAAATAATGGCTGTCAAGAATATTTACACCGCCCTCACCCTGAACGGTTTCAACCATAATCCCACAGGTTTTGTCTGAAATCATTTCTTTAAGACTTTCTATATCATTTGCCTCGGCATACTTAAATCCTCCTACAAATGGGAAGAAATAGTTGTGGAAAACCTCCTGCCCCGTAGCGGAAAGGGTTGCTATGGTTCTGCCGTGAAAAGAATTTTTCAGGGTAATAATTTCATTTCTGTTTTCACCGTACTTATCAAAGGAGTACTTTCTTGCCGCCTTAATGGCACATTCATTTGCCTCGGCACCGCTGTTGCCAAAGAACACCTTTGAAAGTCCTGTAGCCTTTGTCAGCTTTTCTGCAAGAATTCCTGCAACCTCACTGTAGTAGTAGTTACTGATATGCTGTATTTTTCCTGCCTGCTCGGTTACGGCTTTCACCCAACCCTCGTTACAGTAACCAAGGCTGTTTACACCAATACCGGAGCTTACATCTATATATTCTTTGCCCTCGCTGTCATAGGCATAAACACCCTTACCCCTTGTAATGCAAACATCATACCTGCCGTAGGTGGGCATAATATTTTCTTTGTCTAATTTTTTAATCTGTTCACTGTCCATTTTTCTTTTCCTTTTTATAAATCATAAGAGAATATATCCATATCATCACGCTTTGTAAAGCCAAGGGCTTTCCAGAACGGTTGTCCAAGCCGGTTGTTCCGGTAACAGAAGATATGCGTCTTTGCTATTCCCTGTGCCTTTATGCGGCTGTCCGCTTCTCTGGCAAGACTTCTGCCAATGCCCTGTCGCCTGTAATCGGGACTCACTGCCATATGATGAATAAATCCTCTTCTGCCGTCGTGTCCTGCAAGAACGGTTGCTATAATTTTTCCGTCAACTATACCAACAAGAGACATTCCCCTGTTGTGGATAAGATACCTTTCTATATTCTCCCTTTTGTCGGCGTCGGAAAGAGCCCTTTTGGAGGTAATCTGCCACAGTGCAAAGACCTGGTCATAGTCTTCTATTGTCATTTCTCTTATAATTAAATCTTCCATAAATATTCCTATGTAATCTGTTTTTCACAATTAATAGAACATTGTTCCAATGCCTTCGTCTGAAAAAAGTTCTATGAGAATTGAGTGTTCAATTCTTCCGTCAATAATGTGCGCCCTGGAAACACCCTGTCTTACCGCCTCAACACAGCAGTCGATTTTGGGAATCATACCCCCGCTGATAATGCCCTCACGCTTGAGAACATTAACCTCGCTTACATTTACAACGGAAATCAGGGAGTTTTCGTCCTCTTTATCCTGTAAAAGACCTCTGATATCTGTCATAAGAATGAGCTTTTTGGCTCCGATTTTTGCGGCAATGTGGGCGGCTGCAATATCTGCGTTAATGTTATATACATTACCCTGGTAGTCGCCGGCAACCGTTGCAATAATGGGAACATAACCGTTGTTAATTGAATCCGTAATAATTTCTGTATTTACCTCGGTAATTTCACCCACAAAGCCAAGGTCATCTCCTGCAATCAATCTTTGAGCCATAAGCATATTGCCGTCAAGGCCGCAAAGACCCAGAGCCTTACCTCCTGCTCTGTTAAGGTGCTGTGTAAGGCTTTTGTTCACTTTACCTGCAAGTACCTGCTGCACAATTTCAATGGTGTCCTTGTCTGTCACCCTCATACCGTTTTTAAACTTGCTTTCAATGCCAACTTTGTTTAGCATTGCAGAGATTTCCGGTCCTCCGCCGTGGACAAGCACCACATTGACGCCCACTAAACGCATAAGCACAATATCGCTCATAACTGCGGCTTTTAATTTCTCATTAAGCATAGCATTACCGCCGTACTTTACCACAATGGTTTCGCCGGAGTATTTCTGAATATAGGGCATTGCCTGGGTCAATACTTTTGCTGTTAAATTACTGTCCATTTCTATTATCTTCCTTTTTATGTATATCTGTGTCCTGCCCATAGGCAGGACCTTTTATCAGGTACGATAGTCACCGTTAATTTTTACATAGTCATAAGTAAGGTCACAGCCATAGGCCTCCGCCTCTTCTTTTCCGTCACCCAATCCAATTTTTATTGTAACCGTATCTGCAAGAAGAATGTTTTTAGCCATTTCTTCGTCAAAGCCAATACCTGCACCGTTTTGGCAAACATTAATTTCGCCCGCAGCACTTTCAAAGGATACATTAACCTTTTTAACATCAACATTCATACCGCTGTATCCTATGGCACATAAAATTCTTCCCCAGTTTGCGTCAGCTCC
This sequence comes from uncultured Clostridia bacterium, assembly GCA_947632335.1. Classification (GTDB taxonomy): domain Bacteria; phylum Bacillota; class Clostridia; order Oscillospirales; family Acutalibacteraceae; genus Ruminococcoides. The sequence goes on along the minus strand of CANROX010000035.1, from coordinate 5,739 downwards.
AAACATAGCTGTCTTTACAAGTGATGAGCTAATAACCGTCTTTGCAATATTTCTTGCGTCCTTTTTTGTCTTTGCGCCCTGAACAGAGCATATAAGCAGCTTGGTAGCGCCTTCGCCGTCAGCAGCAAGTTTTTTTGCCAGAGATTTAAGACCATCGGTAAGCGCCTGTGTAAAAATTTTATAATCCTGGTCTTTGGTTGTAATTTCCTTGTTACCTGCAAGACCGCTTGCCATAATTGCAAGAGTATCATTTGTGGAGGTGTCGCCGTCAACAGAAACCATATTGAAGCTGTCCTCAACTGCCTCCTTGAGAGCCTCTTTAAGCATTTCGCTGCTGATTGCAGCGTCAGTTGTAACAAAGGAAAGCATTGTACCCATATTAATGTGTATCATACCGCTGCCCTTTGCAATACCGCCGATAGTGACAGTAGTACCTCCAAGCTCAACTTCAACAGCCATTTCCTTTTTTACTGTGTCGGTTGTCATAATAGCCTCTGCACAGTCTGTACCGTTTTCTTTGCTCATGCCCTTTTTAAGAAGAAAAAGATTTTTTTCAAAAGGCATAAGAGGCAACGGCACACCGATAACGCCTGTTGACGCAACAATAACATCTTCTGTCTTAATGCCAAGTACAGAGGCACATAATCTGCATATATCAGACGCCACTTTATAACCGTCTGCGTTGCAGGCATTTGCGTTGCCGCTGTTGGCAACAATGGCCTGTGCCTTGCCGTCCTTCAAGTGTTCCTGTGTTACCGTAATTGCGTCGGACTTAACAAGGTTTTTTGTATATACCGCTGCTGCAGAGCAAACCTTTTCGCAGGCAACCATCATAATGTCTTTTTTTGTGGTGTTCTCTTCCTTAATGCTGCCGCAGATAGCCCCTGCCGTAAATCCCTTAGGGGAAGTGATAGTACCGTTTTCAATAAAATTATAACTCATAATTATACCTCTCTTTATATCCGTTCTATGCTAAAGAAGTATTTTTAAAATTAATGATTAAAATGCAGGGGGTACAATCTCCAGACCTGTCTTTTCGTCAAGGCCAAAGACAATGTTCATATTCTGAATAGCCTGACCTGCCGCACCCTTAACCATATTGTCAATGGCAGAAACTGCAACAAGTAAATTTGCCCTTTTGTCAAGGTGAAGAGAAATATCGCAGAAATTGCTGTACCTTACATTGTGAATATCAGCTGTCTGACCATCCTCAAGAAGTCTGATGAAGTACTCTCCTTTATAAAATTCCTCATAAATTTTACGAAGTTCCTGCTGCGTAATGTCCTTTTTTAGTGGAGCATAACAGGTTGCAAGAATACCTCTGTTTACCGGAAGAAGGTGCGGTACAAAAGTAATTGTTACCTTTTCATCTGCAAAGCTGGTCAAGGTCTGTTCAATTTCCGGAGTGTGCCTGTGGGAAGCAACCTTGTAGGGGTGAAAACCCTCGTTAAGCTCCGGGTAATGGTTTCCCTGCGAAAGGCCTCTGCCTGCACCGGTCACACCGCTTTTGCAGTCGCAAATAATACCCTTAGTATCAATGACGCCCGCATTGAGAGCAGGCACAAGAGCAAGGGGGGAGCAGGTTGTGTAGCATCCGGGGTTTGCAATAATTTTAGCACCCTTAATTTTGTCCCTGTAAAATTCCGGCAAACCGTAAACAGCCTTTTCGTGGAGTTCCTTATGAATATACTCCCCGTTGTACCACTCTTTGTATTCCTCCTCACTTTTAAGGCGAAAGTCGGCGCCAAGGTCTATAAATACCTTTCCCTTGTCATAGCACTGTTTTGCCAGTTCCTGACTTAAGCCGTGAGGAAGTGCCGCAAAGATAACCTCTGACTTTTCAACAACATCATCTGCGTTTTCGCAAACCATATCATTAATATTAAAATAACTTCTATATACATCACTTAATTTTTTACCCTCAAAGCTGACGGAGCTGATTGCCGCAATCTGAGCTTTCGGGTGATTTGTAATAAGGCGGACAAGCTCTGCACCGGCATAGCCTGTTGCGCCGATTATTCCTACTTTTATCATTTTCCCCATTCCTTTGTGAATAATTCTTCTCTATTCTTCTACCTTTTTAAGCATCATTTCAGCCTGCACTTTTACATTTTGAGGAGCAGGACCGCCAAATGAAGTTCTGTCAGAAACACATTTTTCCAAATTGATTGCCTCATAAACTCCCTCATCAAATACAGGGTGAACAGCCTTGTACTCCTCCATAGAAAGATTTTCAAGGTCGGTTCCAAGGTCAATACATCTTGCAACAAGGGCTCCCGTTGCCTTGTAGGCATCTCTAAAGGGAACACCCTTTTTAGTGAGATAATCCGCACAATCAGTGGCGTTAATAAAGCCTCCTGCCGCCGCCTTTCTCATATTACCTTTCAGAACTGTCATTGTATCAAGCATTGGGGTAAAGGATATAAGGCACATCTTAACAGAATCAACAGCGTCAAAAATAGCCTCCTTATCCTCCTGCATATCCTTGTTATACGCAAGCGCTATGCCTTTCATAGCAGTAAGAAGAGTCATTGTGTCCCCAAACACTCTGCCGCTTTTGCCCCTAACAAGTTCTGCAATATCAGGATTTTTTTTCTGGGGCATAATTGACGAACCTGTGGAAAAAGCGTCGTCAAGCTCAACAAACTTAAATTCCCAACTGCACCACATAATCATTTCTTCTGAAAATCTTGAAAGATGGACCATAATAATAGATAAATCGCTTGCAATTTCCAGACAAAAATCCCTGTCGGAAACTCCGTCAAGGGAGTTGTTTGTGGGGCAGTCAAAGCCAAGCAGCTCTGATGTAATATTTCTGTCTATGGGATATGTTGTACCTGCAAGGGCGCAGGAACCCAAAGGATTTACATTCATTCTTTTTCTACAGTCCTGTAGTCTTGATAAATCCCTCAAAAACATTTCACCATACGCAAGCAGGTGGTGACCGAAAGTAATGGGCTGTGCCCTCTGCAAATGGGTGTAACCGGGCATAACTGTATCATAATATTCCCCAGCCTTAGAGGCAATAACCTTTATCAAATCTTTTAACAGCAGAATAAATTCCTCTACCTCCCTGCGGAGATACAGCTTAATATCAACTGCCACCTGGTCGTTACGGCTTCTTGCTGTGTGAAGTCTTTTGCCGTCGTCACCAATTCTTTTTGTAAGCTCGCCCTCAATAAAGGTGTGAATGTCCTCGCACTCCATATCAAACTGAAGTTTCCCCGACAAAAGGTCACTGAGTATACCATTAAGACCCTCAATAATATGTAGGGATTCCTCTTTCTTTATAATACCTGTTTCCCCAAGCATAGTTGCGTGGGCTATAGAACCCTCAATATCCTCTTTGAACATTCTTGAGTCAAAGGAAATGGAGGAATTAAAATCGTTAGTTGTCTTAGAAAGGGATTTTTTAAATCTGCCCTGCCAAAGCTGCATTATAACACCTCATTATAAAAAATACTGCTTAATTGTGGAAATACACAATATATTGGGGTTATTTTTTGCAATTTGCACATAAAAAACTACCCCTTAAAAAACAACATAAAGTCCGCAGTATAATGCGGACTTTAAAATTACAAACAAACGCGAAGGTCAATTATTTAATCAAACCCTTTTTTGCACGAACCTTGATTGGAAGACCGAAGAGGTTAATAAAACCTGCGCTGTCGTTCTGGTCATAAACTTCGTCCTCATCAAAAGTTGCTATATCTTCATCATAAAGTGAATAAGGTGAAGTAACGCCGGCGTCAATTATGTTGCCCTTGTAAAGCTTCAGCTTAACATCACCTGTAACAACTGTGTTTACCTGGTCAACGAAAGCAGAAAGGGCCTCACGGAGTGGTGTGTACCACTGGCCATAGTAAACAAGCTCTGCAAAGCGGTTGGATACAAGCTCCATATAGTGGAATGTATCCCTGTCAAGTGTTAATTCCTCTAACTTCTTATGAGCGTAGTAGAGAATTGTACCGCCCGGTGTTTCATAAACGCCGCGGCTCTTCATACCAACAAGACGGTTTTCAATCATATCTGCAATACCAATACCGTTGGCGCCGCCGATTTCATTTAACTTCTTAACCATCTCAACTGCGCCATACTCAACACCGTCAATAGCAGTCGGTATACCCTGTTCAAAGTGGAGTGTAATATATGTAGCCTTGTCGGGAGCCTGTTCGGGAGATACGCCTAACTCAAGGAAATTAGGGTCATCGTACTTTGGCTCATTGGCAGGGTCCTCAAGGTCAAGACCTTCGTGGCTCAAATGCCAAAGGTTCTTATCCTTAGAATAGTTTGTTTCCCTGTTTATCTTGAGAGGAATATTCATCTTTTCCGCATATTCAATTTCTTCTTCTCTTGACTTAAATTCCCAAGTTCTCCAAGGAGCAATAATCTTCATATCCGGAGCATAAGCCTTAATTGCAAGTTCAAAACGAACCTGGTCGTTACCCTTGCCGGTACATCCGTGACAAATTGCGTCTGCTCCCTCTGCTTTGGCAATTTCTACAAGTCTTTTTGCAATAATAGGTCTTGCAAATGAAGTGCCCAAAAGGTACTTGCCCTCGTATACAGCGTCTGCCTTAATTGTCTGGAAAACATAGTCCTCAACAAATTCTTTGGTAAGGTCCTCAATGTAGAGCTTTGAGGCCCCTGTTGCAATAGCCTTTTCTTCAAGGCCCTCCAGTTCTGTACCCTGTCCGACATCACCGGATACTGCAATAACCTCGCAGTTGTTGTAATTTTCCTTCAGCCAGGGAATAATGATTGATGTGTCAAGTCCGCCGGAATAGGCAAGAACTACTTTTTTAATACTTGTATCTGCCATTTTTATATTTCCTTTCACTGCGCATATGCGACATAATTTATTATCTGTATTTCATTATACACCAAATATAAGGAAAATCAAGGGCTTTTTGCATATTTATTCAAATTGCAAATAATTTGTAAACACCTCACAATTCATGGGAGTGAAAATTAATTATTAAGGTGCATTTTTACCACAACTTTGCCCTGTCCTATATTTTATTTATTAATTACATCTATATTTATGCCCTTGAATTTTTGAATATATACAAAAATAATGTATAAATATACATATCAAGTGTATTATATTCATTCTCTTAAATCCTGTGCATATAATAGGATGGTGTAGTTTTCTTGCAAAATTTCCTTAATTTGTGTATATTAATAATATAAATTTGCAAAGGAGAAGTATTATGAGTTTCAAAGAAATATCAGCATATGAGTTGAAAAATAACCCGTTTCAGCTTATCGGCAAAGATTGGGGACTTGTTACAGTCAACGCAGGGGAAAAAGTAAATATGATGACTGTATCCTGGGGCGGCGTAGGGATTATGTGGAATCAGCCTGTTGCCTACACATTTATCCGTCCCCAGAGATATACATTTGATTACCTTGAAAGAGACGAATTTTTCTCCATATCCTTTCTTCCGGAGGAGTACAGAAAGGTTCTCTCCCTGTGCGGTTCAAAAAGCGGCAGAGATATTGATAAGGTAAAAGAAACCGGACTTACAGTAGAAAATGATGAAAAAGCTCCCTACTTTAGGGAGGCAAAAATCGTTTTGATTTGCAGGAAAATGTACGGACAGAATCTTAATAAAGAAAGTGTTGTTGACAAAACGGTCTTTTCCTCTTACAATGCTGACAGTTCTGACTATCACAAAATGTATATTTCCAAAATTGAAAAGGTTCTGGTAAAGGAATAAAAGTAAAAGGCATACC
>CANROX010000034.1 GCA_947632335.1 uncultured Clostridia bacterium | reverse complement strand
CCGTCAAGTCCGCAGAAAATATCAGGACGGGGAACCCATATCAGATTCGGCTCGTTTTTTATAGGGTCAACAAAAGCTACCCTTGTTGCTCCCACAATACAGTCCTTTGAATAGTAGTTACCATTGACATCCGGTTCTTCTACCATTCTCTCCTGGTCTAAATCCTCTGCCTTGGAGCTAATTAAAGGCTTGCTGTTCTTTTCAGTTTTAGCCTTTATATATGAGCCGTTTGCAAGATATATGTCAACCGGAATTGTGGAGCGAAAATAAAGGGTCTGATATATATAATCAGCCTGTGCAATCATTGTGCCGGAATCAGTCCAGCCTGAATCGTCAGAAGTATCGGGATAGTAAAGTCCCGACTCTTCATCAGTTGCCAGCTTTGGGTACAGAAAATGTGTCTGCACCCCATCACCGGTAAGCTCCTTGGAAAGTGCTGACGACGAAAACCCTTTAATTGTTTTTTGGAAAGCGTATGTATCTTCGTTATCTTCCAGATTAACTTCCAGGGTAAGACCTGCCGTAAACTGCACTTCGTCTGAATCTACATTGTCTGCAAGGTTTCTAAAGAACCATGCATATGTAGAAATTGCAAGAAGGGCAACTATTAAAATTACATTTACCACAATAAGGAGGGTTTTCTTTGTACTTTTAGATATGAATTTAGGTTCTTTTATATCTTTCATAATTTCCTCCTTACTCATCTTTTACAGCTGCAAAGAAATGCAGGTTAATTTTCATTTTTCCGCCTTCAACCGGGGTTTGAGCCTCTCTATCGTAACCCTCACCCCATACACGAACCGTAACCTCGTCACTTACATAAAATCCGTCCGTATCTTTTTTATCAACTGCAACAATAAAATTTGGATATGTAGCAACAGTTTCGTTTTGGTGATACTCCGGCTCATCGTTTATATCGCTTGTCAAGAAATACTTGCCTGAGGGCAGTGCCTGTTTCGTATTATAATCCTTATCTCTGTAATAAAAGGTTTCTTCGGCGTCACCGTTTGAATTAATTGCCCAAACTCCCTCCTGTATATCCGTTCTTACACTCTGTATATACATATGATATGTATAGGTTGTGTCATATGATTTTGAGGAAGTGAATTTTGTTCCGTCAAACTTTACGAACAAATTGTTTTCCAGCGAATACAGCATAACGCCGTTTAGTTTTGTAGTGGTTTTACTGCCGTTTTGCTCTTTTTCATATTTTGTAACAGCATAGAAGTAAGAGCCTGTAGTATTATAACTTATTCCCGTGCTGGATATACTCAAATATCTTCCGGAAACCGAGTCCCTCAGCTTAAAAGCCCCTGAACTCATTGCATTAGTTACAACCCATGTAGGCTTGCCCTCACCTGCCGGCACCATACCGACATCCACTGCCGTACCGCCGTAATTGGGAAGTCCGTAATTCCTTGTAGTATTTGAGGCAGAAATAAGAAGAATATCATTATTCTTAGGAACATAAACGCTTTTATTTATGTTTACACTGTATGACGGTTCTGTACTACCTGAACCCTCATCAATAATAACATCAGTAACATTACCCTGTTTATCTATAATAAGATAATAATCAAGTTCCTTGTCATGGGGAGAAATATAAACCTTTTCGCAGTTGAGAACATAATCATAACCGCCGCCGTTTCTTCTAAAAGCAATGTTATAGTCGTCAGATTCAAACTGGACTGTAACCCATGTTCCGTCGGACTGCTGATACTGTTTCATAACATGACCGCCTATAAGGTCAAACTTGTTGTTTACAAGGTAACCCTGCCCATTACTTGAAAGGGACTTTGATGAGCCTCTTGTAACAAAGAATGCTCTGTCATCATTTCCACTGCATGCAGGTGCGTGCATATGGCAGTAGTAATAACTTCCCTTATTCATAAGAGGGGTTGCTTTCATATTGTTATAATAGGTAACCATATTCTCATAATTATTGCCTGTATATGTGTCAGATGAATTCACCCATGCGTAGAAAGTAGTGGGTGTACCGCCTGTGGGAATGCCGGTGCTTGTGCCTGCCACTTCCCTTACAGTACCGTCAGGGGATTTTTCTTCATATGAAACAACCTTAGTTTCAGCTCTGTCCTGATGTTTAAGCTGCATCTTCTCATTTGGTATCCAAAGACTGTGAAAGGCAAGATTACCGCCGCTATCATTTTTCAGAAAAGCAACCCTTGCCGTTGCAGCAATATAATCCCTGGAAAAGAGCCATGGATTATGGTTGCTTGAAATATCAAACGGTGAAACTTCACTGTCACTTCTGAGGAAAACATTTGATGGTTTAGTGTTTCTAAACTTCATCTTGTATTCAATATAATCAGACTTTTCACCTGTAGACTCATTTTTCTTATCAGTAACATCTGTCCAAGTTACATCTAAACCGTCCTGGGCTAACTCATCAAGGTCAAGAAACTCGTATGGGTCCTCTGCAACCTTAATAAATGTAGGTTCAAAAAATTGAAGTCCGTCACCGCTTATTAAGGGAAGAGGATTTTCCGCAGAAAATCCTGAATGGTAAGTCCATTTATATGCATAATCTGTCCACTTGCTACCCTTTCCCGTGTCCGTATCATGGTCGGTAATTGCAACCTGCAAGCCGTTGTCTGTAGAAGTTTTTATGCTTAAACCACTTGCGTCGGCCTCGGGCCTTGAGGCAAACCATGCCAAAACGCATAGAATAAGGATTACAAATATAACTGCAGCAAGAGCAACATACTTAGCCATCAGCTTATGGCTGACAGGCTCTGTCTTTTCGTCCAAGAAATTATTACTTTCAACTGCCATTTGTAATCCTCCTTTCATTTAATTCTATTCTTCTATCTCGTTTATAGCGTCTGGATTTTCTTTTATTTTCTTTTTCATTTTAGCTATGAAATCTTTTGTCTTTTGTTTTTCGGCTTTAACTTTTTTAGCCTCTTTATCCCTGATTTCTTTAACTTTTTTATTATACTCTCTTTCCAGCTCTTTCTCAATTTCTTTAAGCCTTTGATTAAACTTTTTCTCCTCCTCGGAGTAGGCTTTGTCTTTCAGTTTAACCACCTTAGCAATTTCAGCGTCATGGCGCTTTCTCTCCTTTGCCAAGGAGTCCGCCGCATCTCTATGTAACCTTTCAACTTCCTTTGAATGTCCGTCAGATTGTTTCTTCAAAGCCTTTTCATGTTCATCGTTTAAAATTTCAACCTTAGCGTCAAAGAGCCTTTGCTGTTTCTCATTAACCTTGTTGAGAGCCTCCTTGTCGTTTTCAAATTCTGACTTTTGCTTTTCAAGGGCCTTTTGGTGCTTGGCCTGTTGATCCGCCATTTTCTTATCAAAGGACTTATTCATAGAGGCAATATTTGCTTCATTGTCCGCCTTAATTTTATCAAGTTCTTCCTTATGAGCAGTGTTTATGTTGGCAACCTCTGTGCTGTGTTTTTCATTGATAGAAAGAACTTCCCTTTTGTGCTGAATATTAAGGCTGTCAATCTCCGCACTGTGCTCCCTATTAATTTCAGCAACCTGGTTTTGGTGCTGTGTGTTTAAATCATTTATTTCAGTCCTGTGCTGTTCCCTTTCGGTTTCAATAGTTTTATTCAGATTATCTACTTGGCTGTTAAGACTCTGAATTTGTAACTTCTGTTCCGCAATAATTGCGTCCCTTTCGGCAATATCTGCCTTTAGTTTTTCAATTATACCGTTGAGCCTTGCAATCTCTTCATTAAGGGACTTAATTTCCGCCCTAAGTTCTTTTTCAAGTTCAAGAAGTCTTGCAATTTCTTTTCTTGCCTCTTCAAGCTCTGCATTAAGCCTTTCAACTTCCAATTCAAGTTGGGCAATACGCTGTTTCTGCTCCTCAATAATACCGAGGAGTTTTTCAATTTCTGCCTTGAGTTCTTCAATTTTATCCTCAAGTTCCATAATAGTTTTCTTGAGGTTTTCAATTTCCCCATAGGCATCTTCCAGCTTTGCAGTTAAGTCCTTAATCTGCTGTTCACGGAGCTGTAATGTCATATTAAGCTGTGCAACTGTGGACTTTAATTTATGAATTTCAGCCTCTCTTTCACGAATTTCCTGTAACCTAAGGTTCATTTCCTCCTGTCGGATAGCCCTGATTTTCTTTTCATAGGCTTTCCGCATTTCTGCATCAGGGTCGGCGGCCTGCCTTGCCTCCTCCGCCTTTTCTGCAAGATATTTTTCGTGGAGGGCTTCCCTCATACCGGGATTATGAGTAATATCCATTACAAAACGGTTATAACTCATTAAGCTGTAAATTTCATTCTTAATTTCCTTGCTCATTTCCCCGTCAAATTCGTTCTTTTCAATAACAAAGCCGGGTTTTTGATATTTTTCAAGGAAAGTCCAGAGCTGAACCGCCTCTTTATAGTTAGGGTTCTTCTTTAGCAGGTTAGTCATTGTAAGAGGGGACCTTACCTCCTCTGCATCTTTAAGCTCCTGCATTAGCTGGCTATTGAGAATACCCTGTGTAATCTGTCTGATACGGGCAACACGGGCAAAATCCGTCATATTCTCAATATCATCGTCCATATCGAACTTGTCAACCTCGTGATTTTCATCACAAAAGTCAAAGTTAAACTCAATTTTCTGACCGTGATAGTCAACATCACGCTTCATATGTATTTCATACAGGTTATCATCCGGGGTTTCACGAAGTTTCGTAAACCTGGACTGAATAAACCTTGAAATGTTTTCAAGAAGAGTTTTTAACATTCTGTTTTCATAAATGTTAAAAGTGTCCTCTCTTCTTACATTTAAAAGTCTGTCGGGGACAATATCTCCGTTATCTTCAATTTTGGAAATAAAGTTTGCATGGGACGCAAGGTGCTTAACGGTGTCCGGACCAACCTTCTGTATTTTCTGTACGTTTACAATCTCTTCTTCGGTTTTGATTGTACGGCGCATTTCATCAACGGCATTCTGAATATACGGCAGGGCATATTCTATGGCCTCAACCCAGTCCATATCAATGTATCTGGAAAAAACCTCACCCTTATGCACATCTTCGCCGTTGTCCGCTCTGCTCATACCGTCCTTATAGTAATTAAAGGTGTAGTCGTCCTTTAGGGTTTCGTTCATCTCATAGTATGCACGATACAGTTTATTTAGTTGTTTGCCCATTAGGTACACCCCATTCTAAAAGTTAATATGTATTACTATTTGAATTTTCCCTTGCAAATAGAAATTTTTATACCATCTTTTGTAATCTTCTCAAGTAAGCCTTACATTCGCCCATATTTTCTTCACCGTACAGGTGGTCCATATAGGCAACAAGTCCGTCAATTTCATCTCTGATATATGAAAGGTTGAGAGATTCAAACTTTCTAAAGATTTTTCTTGCAAGTACATAATCAAGACCGTCAATTTCCTTACCGCCGCAGGCAACATAGCAAGGTGTAAAGGACTGGATTTGTCGCATAATTCTGTTACCGAAAGCAATACGGAAATGTTCAATAACATAATCATCAAGTTGATTAAGTTTTTCAAGGAGTTCTGCTGAAACAGGTCTGGTTTTTCTTGCCTCATCAAACAGCTGTTCAAAGTAACGATAGTTCATTACAACAGGCTCTGTGTCAGGAGCATTAAATGGTGTGCCCTTGCTGTCAATATCAATAGGCATAGCTCTGTCGTAAACCTTGTCGGCAATGGCAAATGTGGAGTCGTCGTTATTTGCAGTGCCTAAGTACCACATATTCGGAGGGAGTTTAAAGTTACCCTCATCAAAGTGCTTCGGGTCCTCCGGCCATACATTTGGAACCATAGATATAACCCATTCGTCCCTATCCGGCATTTCAAGAATAGAAAGCATTTCAGCAAAGTAGTACTCAACTCTGGCGATATTCATTTCATCCAGCACTACAATATATATGTTCTCGTTATATGTAGCCTCGTACATTGCACGAAGAAGTTCTGTTTCGTTAAATCTCTTTGTAAATTCATTAAAGTAACCAAACAGCTCTGTTCTGTCACGCCATGAGGGCTGAACCGGTGTGATTATGGAGTCGTTGCAAACAAATTTACCAAATGCACGGGCAAGAGAAGTTTTACCTGTACCGGAAATACCCTGTAGAATAATAAGCCTGTTACTGCCAAAGGAGGCAACAAAGTAACGAATGAGCTTGATATCGTAGTAAAGACCAAGTCTTGAACAAGCAAAGTTTCTGAAACGGTCGCAAAATTCTTCAAGGTTAATAGACATATCGTAAACAGGAGGCTGATAGTCTGCCCAAACCTCGTCTATGTGACATAGCTTGTAGAAACGCTGTGTCTGTTCCTCCTCACCGTCAGTGAGAGCGTCCATTTCTTCGCCTGTAAGTTCTGAAATCTCGTTAGGATTAAGGCCAATCTGTGAAACTTTCATAGACAGGATTTTATCCTTTTCAAGGTTCAGACGCATAACTTCCTTAGTAAGGTGGTTAACCTCTGAAACAAGGTCCCCCGTATCCTTTACCTTTCTTCTGTAGCGGAAGAACTTTTTTAAGGATAGAACTATGAATAACACAATAAATACGAGAACTGCTGCCAAAAGCAACATTGCAAAAATGGCAATTACCCACTCCAGTCCTCCTAATTCAGTTGTATAGTCTGAAATGATACTGCCGTATGCACCGAAGTTGAACATACCTGCAATGCCCTTTCCTATTCCTACGAATATGCTCCACAGCGAGCTGAAGAACTGTCCTAAAAATTCGTATAAAAACTTAAATACTGTATCCATAAGGATTCTCTCCTTTTATCTGTTCTTAAAAAAGTTCTGCCTAATTCCCCTATCTTAGGAAAGATGTTTTATTTCTTTTATAGAAAATAATCCTAAATAAACAATAAATCTTTCCAATCGTGCTGACTCAATAGAAAGATTTATTGTTTTTGTCTAAAATAATGCTTAACCATAATAAACACTTCTTTACTATTTATCAGGTTTAGCTGCCTTAGCAGTAACCCCTTATCTTGCTACTGCTGCTAAAGGTTATTCTGACTTTTCCCCGTCAGTAGGTTTGGCGTCAGCCTTTGCCTGCTGACTTGCCAGATATTCTTCGATAGCCCTCTGCTTTTGTTCTTCAGAAAGCTGTGCAGACTTAGCCGCTTCGTTAGCAGCAACAAGTGCTTTTTCTCTGCTATATGCCATAAGGTTAATAATCACCTTAATAAGCTCATAGATAAAGAAAATAATCATTGGTAACACAATCACAAAGAAGAAACCCCAAAATGACTGTAGGTAATCAAATACACTACCAAAGCCACTTAACTTTATTCCCTCATAGTCCTTTGTCTGGTAGATACCAACTATGTCTTTAGAGGACAGCCAGCCAACTGTGCCGCCGTCGTCAATTTCATTGTTATCACCCTTTGTAAGGTAGGTGCCGTTTTTGGCGTCCACTTCTACAATTCTATGGCATACAAGAAGAAACTGCGGATTTCCCTTTTCATCATCCTGTGTTGTGGAATAAATTACAATATCGCCCTTTTCGTATTTTGAGTCGGGTGTTGTATTCTTACCAATAATAAGGTCACCCTTATAAAACATTGGTTCCATTGACTTTGACTGAATGGTGTTTAGGGTGTAACCAAAAACATTTGGAGCCCCTGTATCTTCGCTTGTAGATAGAGTAATGGTAAGAATAAGTGCTGAAACCAGCAGAATAAGTACAATTAAAATATCAATTATAATGTTAATAACTTTTTTTACTATCTTCATAATACAGGGGACTCCGTTAATTTTTAATTATTCTTTAAAGAAGACTTAAGAGCAAGGTTGATTTCAAGGTCCTTAACAAGTTCAGAAAGCTCAATGTTGTTTGTGAAACAACTTGCATCTTCGCCGTCAAGGTAAACAGTAACTGTAAAGTAGTTCTTACCTGTTGTTTCAACTTTACCTGCATCCTGGTTGGAAATAGAGCTAAGTGCTGCAAAACTTGCGTTATCCCCGCTAACAGCTTTTGAATATGTACCTGTCTGTGTTAGGTACTTATTGGACTTAGCTGCTGGAGCATATACGCCAATAAGAGATGTTGAACCATCTACTGTGTACTGGATAGCTACACGAATACAACCGGACAATTTCTTATTATTGTTTGTAAGAGTTACATTCTTAATAGCAACTGTATCTGTATCGGCATCTGTTTCACCACCGGTGAGCTTACACTTAATAGTTTCCTGGTAGTAATCGCTACTGGAAGCAGCGCCAACTGTAGCATCATCTTTAGCCTTATAGTTATCATCAGCCTCAGCGTCAACTGTAAATGCACTTGTAAAATCACCTGTTGTGTTAAAAGATGTAGCTGCAAGGTTTATTGGAGTTGTTGAACTAACTTTTGTATCATCATCATATTTGAGATAATCTTTGTGACCCCAGAAGTCCCCGTCAGCCTGACCATGAGTTTGTGTCTGGATTACAAGACCCTTAGCAGCAGTTGCCTTAAGTGTAAGACCTGAGGCAGTAGCATTTGGGTTAGATGTAAACCATGCAAATGTGGCTGTACCAAGTGCAAGCATTGCTACAAGCAGCATTGCTACTGAAGAGATGAGCGCTCTCTTTCTTGTGAATAATCGTGTTTTCATGTAGAATTCCTCCTTAATAATTTTTACCCCTGAATAACACCAAACGGGGGTTAAGTTACTATATTCCAATGCCTTTGCTCTCCCTTGTCAGCAAATTAGGATTAGCTAGGCACTATGAACCTTTAATTTCCTCATTTATGAGGTATTATTATACTTCTTCGTCGTCTTTAACTGAGAATGTCATTGACATTTTCATATGACCTCCCAAAATGTCGTTGACACATTCCGGGTCATTTCCCTCAACCCACATTAGAACTGTGTACTTATCCACATCATTGGGTTTAAAGTTTTCCGACTTGGTTGTCATAATTTCCTTACTGTTTTTCCACGGTTCCGACTTCAAAGTTTTTGGAATAAACTTGCTGTCGTCCTCGGGGGTATCGCTCTTATGCTTTTTCTGTGCATAAACGGTAGGTTCGCCGTTTTTAAAGACTATAATTCTAACAGCCTCATCCATACTTTTTGCGGCACCGTTGTTTACAAGAGTTGCCGTATAGTCAACAGCCTCGTTGCCTACATTCTTACAATAGAATGTATATGCCAAATAATTTTCACCTGCTGTTTCCGTACCTGCAATCTTATCCTTGCGGTTCATTTTGTCGCCGTTATGACTGCCGCCGTCAATCTTGCTGTCTTTCTCCGAACGGTAGTTATCAATATAACTAATATCGCCGTCAAGGGACATATTATCTGTAAGCCATGCATATGTAATATTTGTTACATCCTTAATAGCGTCGCCGGAAATAACGGTTTCAGGGTCGCTGAAATCCGAGGTTTCACAAAGTATGATACCTTTCTGCTCCGCAAGTCTGTCAACATCAACAACAAGGTCGCCTGCCCTGGTCCACCAGAACATCAAAAGCCATAGGATAAACAGAAAGGCAACAAGAAGTGAAGTCAACCAAAATAGAAATCTTTTTCGTCTTTTAGTTTTATCAAGGATTGCCGCGTCCCTCGCCAAACCAAAGTCGCCGTAGGAACCTTCCTTTCCTACCTGCTTTGCCTCTTTATCGGTGAGCCTTGTTAAATCTTGAGGAGTAAAGTCCTGATTATTCTGTTTTCTCGCCAAGGTTTATCTCCCCCTTTGCCGATTGTTTTTTATTACTGCTGTCCGCCGAATGTTAGGATAGCCTCCATTGCGGCCTCCTGAATTCTGTTGACACATTCAGGGTCTTCGCCCTCAAACCAAACTCTCACCGTAACCTTTTGCGGTTCCAGCTTTTTAAGGTCGCAAATCTGATTTGAACTATTATATGTCATAGCGTTTGAAAAATCGAAGGTCGTCTGGTTTGCTACCGCCGTTCCCTTGTTGGGCTCCCAAATAACAGTCTGACCAGCCTCATTTGTAAAGCTAAAGCGTACTGCCTTAACTACATCTGCCTTTCCTCCGGTTTCCCTGGTGGAAACTTCTGTGCCCTTGATACCGTTGGTACCGTCCTCACCTTTTGAAGTGAGATGCACCTTTAAATCCTTGTTGGCAATAAGGTAAAGGTCAAACTCCAGGAAAGTATTTTTGTTTCTTTCCTTTTCATCGCCGTTTCTTGAATAAAATTTTCTGCCGTTGGAAGAGGTTACAGGGTCCATTACCTGGTCGTTCATTGTGGTATTAAATCTGTCGGTAAGCTCTTTGTCTATCATAGCGCCTGTAACAGTCTTTATGTAGCTGTCCCAATTACTTCCGTGATTTTCGGTACTGATTCTAAGGTCAGGCGCTGTGCCGATTTCCATTTCCAGCCTTTCGACATTTGCTAAAGTACTGATTGTAAACCACGCAAAGGTTACAAGTACAAGACACATAAATGAAACTAAAAGAAGAATCCAACTTGTCTTTCTTCTGACACGAATATTAACTTGTTCAAGAATTTCAGCCTCTTGGAGAGCATCTCTCACCTTTTGGGACATTTGTTCTTTACTTTCCATGTTAATCACCGTCTTTTCACACAACGCTCATAATTCTACCAATAATTCGGTAATGCAAGACCCACTAATCACCCTTAAATTATATATGAATTTTGTGAATAATTCAACATTTTAAGTTAACTTCTACATTTTATATAGCAAAACTATACAATGTTTATGCAATAATTAAAATCAAAAGTGAATATGCACAAATATTATGTGTTTTGTTTGTGCATAATGTTCGTAAGTTATTTATTGTCATAAACTTTTTACATTTACTGTAAAAAATAAAGGGAATTAAATACTGTTCCTAACAAAAAATATTTATTAAGCTAAGAATTTTTTACAAACTTCTTTATTTTTCTATTTTTTGTGATATAATATTTACACACTATACATAAGGAAGTATTACTAAATGAAAGGAAAGCAAATTTTACTGTCGATTATTCTTGTTCTTATAACTATTATGTGTGTTGCCTGGGCAGGGCTTACAATATACGGTATTGATATTTTAAGCCAGGTAAAATATGTACTTGGTATTGGCACCGACGCAGAATCGGTGAACTTTAAAAACACCAGTCTGTACCTGGGCGTTGGACAGGAGTCAAGTCTTGATGTTGCACTTTTTCCTGAGGACGCAGAAACACACTACACCCTTTCCTCTACCAATGAAGATGTAGTTAAGATAAACGGGAATAAGGTAGACGCTCTTAAAGTTGGCAGTTGTACGGTTAAGGTTAAAACAGAAAATGGTTTAAGCGACTACTGCGACATTTCTGTGCAGGAGGCCCCCGATAAAATTAGCATTGATGGAAATATTAAGGCCGCTGTAGGAGAAAAGTTTTCAATTAAACCCTCCGACTGCAAAAAAATGCCTGACGACTTTTTTACATATAACATAGACACCCCTATTGCCGAAGTAAGTAACGACGGTACAGTAAAGATTATTAAAGAGGGCAGGGGAAATATTACAGTAAGTACATACAACGGTCTTAGTAAAATTTGTAAACTGACGGTACTCAAAGAACCTACGGCGGTAAAATTCAGCCAAGATGAATTTACGGTTTTGCAGAGGAGTACATATCAGCTTAGTCCCGAATTTAACAGCGGTGAGGGCTGTAAAGACATAAGCTATAAGAGCTCTGATGAAAAGATTGCAAAGGTTGACGCCAAAGGTACAGTAACAGGTGTGGGACAGGGTACTGCTACAATTTCCTGCGTTCTCTTTAATGATGTTTCCGCCCAATGTACTGTTAATGTTAAAAATCAATTTGAAAGAATCAGAACTAATATGGATAAAACAAAGCCCATGGTTTGTCTTACCTTTGATGACGGTCCGGACGAAAGCAATACACTATCAATTCTGCACACCCTCCAAAAGTACAAGGCAAGGGCAACTTTCTTTGTGGTAGGTTCAAGGGTTAGTGACAGGGCCGATATTTTGAAAAAAGAATATACCTGCGGCAACGAAATCGGAAACCACTCCTGGGACCACCGGTATGCTGATGACCTTAACAGGAAAGAACAGCTTGAGGAGGTTACAAAAACCAACAAGGCTGTGCAGAATGTTATAGGGGCGACGCCTACCCTCTTTAGGTGTCCCGGGGGAATTAGCTGTGATGTGTATGAAAAGAATTCTAATTTGCCCCTTATTATGTGGTCCATTGATACGGTTGACTGGAGTACGAAAAATTCAAAGGAAACCTTTAAGGCCGTAAAAAGGGTTATTGATAAAGGAGAAAGCCTTGACGGTGACATTGTGCTTATGCATGATATTCAGGACTCTACGCCAAAGGCTGTAGAGAACATCTGTAAATTCCTTAGCAAAAAAGGGTATCAGATGGTTACTGTTTCCGAAATGGCTTATTACAAGGGTATCCAACTTAAGAATGGGGAAATCTACTATAACTTTTACAGCAATTAAAAAATATAATACATAAAGAAAAAAGGGAGCATAAGCTCCCCTTTTTTATATGCTGTTGTCAAAATTTTCGGGAATATCAAATTCCCTGTCTAAATCTAAATCTTTTGTGTTCTCAAAAATCCTGCTGTTAAGTTTTTTGAGTTCCCCAATCTCTTGGTCGGAAAAACCCTCTAACATTTGCATAATAAAGCTAAAGATTTTTTCCTCGTGCTTTTTTACTATTGTATCGGCATTAGGAGAAACTATTTGGATTCTCATAATTCTTCTGTCCTTTGAGTCCACCTTAGTTTCAACATAGCCGCCCTTGTGAAGCTCCTCTACTTCCCTTGAAATAAGGCCCTTGCTTACATTTAGGGAATTTGCAATATTGCTGATAGTATTACAGTTAGGATAATACTTGAGAGTTGTAAGGATTTGCAAGCCACAAAAACTTATGTTTTCGTCCTTGATAGATTCCCTGCTAAACTTTCGATAGCAATGCAAGGTTGCTTTCACAAGGTGAATCATTTCAACGCCGGTATCATATAGAAACCTGCTGTCCATAAATTCCACCCTCTTTTTTAATTTTTGTTCCATTGTTAACCGTTTTTTATTGTAACATCTAACATTTTATGTGTCAATAAATTTTAAGGGCATTTATTCCATAATTAATATAATTTTGCACAAATGCACACACTATAAAGGAAAGTTTATATTTATAAATTTCTAAATAAGAAAAATAAAAACAAGGGACATTGTTATGAACAAAGTTATTATAATCGGTTCCGGCCCTGCCGGAGTGTCTGCCTCCCTGTATAGTGCAAGGGCAGGACTTGATACCACCATTATTTCAAAGGGAATTGGAAGCCTTGAAAATGCTCATAAAATTCAAAATTATTATGGAATTAAGGGCGAAATCAGCGGGAAAGATTTAGCTGTTTCAGGAATTAAGGGGGCCAAAAATGTAGGGGTTAATATAATCAACGAAGAAGTTGTAGCCATAAGTTACGACGGAAATTTTATAATTGAAACAGACAAAAGCAAATATTTTTCGGAATATGCAGTGATTGCAACAGGCAACACCAGAAACGCCCCTGCAATTAAAAATCTTAAAAATCTTGAGGGAAAGGGCATTAGTTATTGTGCAGTATGCGACGCCTTTTTTTACAGAAATAAAGATGTTGCCGTTTTAGGGAACGGCAAATTTGCACTGCACGAAATTCAGGATATTTTGCCTGTTGCGTCTTCTGTTACCCTCCTTACAAATGGAGAAAAAGTAAAGGATATGCCCCCAAAAGAAGTTAAAATTAAAACTGAAAAAATTACAGAAATTTTGGGTAATGATTCTTTGGAGGGTGTAAGATTTTCCGACAATTCTGTCATTGACATAAAAGGACTTTTTATTGCCTACGGTACTGCCGGAAGCACTGCCCTTGCCAAAAAAATCGGCGCAGGTATAAAGGGGAATTATATTGCCGTCAATGAAAATATGGAGACAAGCATAAAAAAGCTATATGCCGCAGGTGACTGCACCGGAGGTATGATGCAAATTGCAAAGGCAGTATATGAGGGCGCAGTTGCTGGAAATCACATTGTAAAAGAAAGCAGAAAAAAGCAGTAAGACAATTATTTACATACTATTTGTATGTGATATAATAAATTAAATTAATGATTAATATTGGAGTTAAAATGAAACAGAATTTTTTTAAATATGTATCGAAAAGTGTTGCAGGTATGATTGGCATATCTGTTTATGTACTGGCTGATACATACTTCATATCTCTGTATTCCGGTGCTGACGGAATTACTGTACTCAATCTTGCTCTGCCATTGTATGGACTGATTTTTGCTATAGGTTCTATGATTGGCATTGGTTCTGCTACTGTATTTGCAATTAAAAAAGCCCAAAATATGACCCATATAAACAAATATTTCAGCAATTCAATTTTATGGCAAATAATTTTCAGTATTCCGTTTATTCTTTTAGCTTTACTTTGTCCCCAACTATGGCTTAGTATAATGGGTGGGAATCAGGAAATAATCCGTCTTGGAACAAGATATGTGCAAATAGTCCTGCTTGGTGCTCCCTTTTTTATGATGAACTACAGCTTTACTGCATTTTCAAGAAACGATAATGCGCCTACCACAGCTATGGTGGCATCTCTGTGTGCAAGCGCTTTCAACATTGTCTTTGACTACATATTTATGTTCCCCCTTAATATGGGAATTTCAGGTGCCGCCTTGGCAACAATCCTATCCCCTGTACTGTCAAGCATTATTTGTTGCAGTCACTTTTTAAGCAAAAAAAGTACTGTTAAATTTGTATGGATAATGCCCTGTGTAAAGCTGTTGTTTTCAAGCTGTAAGCTGGGTGTTTCTGCATTTGTCGGGGAGATTTCCTCCGCCGTCACTACAACGGTTTTCAATATATTACTGCTTAAAATTGCCGGCAACATAGGCGTTGCCTCCTACGGCGTGGTGGCAAATCTGTCCCTTGTGGCTATATCTATTTTTAACGGAATTGCACAGGGTGTCCAGCCCCTTATAAGCAAAAGTTACGGCGAGGGAAAATTTAAAAATGTAACACAGCTTTTAAGACTTGGTATAATTCTTACAACATTAACTGAGGCTGTCATAATAACAGTAAGTCTTTGCTTCACAGACAGTCTGGTAAATATTTTTAACAGCGAGGGAAACAAAATGCTTTCGGCATACGCCCATAACGCACTACAACTCTACTTCTTAGGATTTATCTTTGCAGGAGTAAATATACTACTGGTGACATACTTCTCCGCCACCAACAATGCTGTAAACGCCTTTGTTTCCTCCACATTAAGAGGGGTTGTGGCAATAGGATTTTGTGCCGTAGTTATGTCCGTTATATGGGGTATTAACGGAATATGGCTTTCATTTGCCGCAGCAGAAACAATAACCTTTGTAACCATTATATTTTTTATTTTATACAGAAAAAACAAGGGGCAGTATCCTTAAAGAATACTGCCCCTCAATCTGTATAAAAGCCGGAGATTTAGTAAAAGTAATTTTTAATTTTTTCTATAGACTAAGGCGGACATTTTGTCCGCCTGCCTGTTTTTTCTTAAAAACCATTTACGATTTCACTGCTATTTTCAGCGTACTTTGATTTATTTGTTCTGAATAAAAACAGTAACAGGGTTCTCAAACCCAGTGCTTACGGATATAGAAATTTTCTCGTTTTTGCAATAGTATTTTATATATCTTTTATCATATGACACAAAAACAAGCGACAGCTCAATTTGCTGTCGCTTGCTTATTATCTGATTTCCTTTTTTTCGACTTTAACCCGACTATTAGGATTCAGAAAATTTTATTGGTTATTATTTTTTCAAGTTACTTTACCCTAACCTTTAACTTAGCTGTTACGCCGTTTTGAGCGTAGGCATAAATATAGCATATACCGCTCTTCTTGGCCATAATCTTACCCTTGCTTGAAACAGTCGCAATAGATGGATTTGAGGACTCAAACGCAATCTTGCGATGTTTCTTAACCTTGAGTTTCTTGCTCTCGGCTTTTAGCTTGGTTTTAAGGGTAAAGGTCTTGCCCTTTTTAATTATCCTGGTACTCTTGGAGTTTGTAATTATAACCTTTTTGGTATTACCTACTTTTCCGCCCTTTGTGGCTACATGAATAGTCTTGGAGGTGGCAACTACCTTGCCATTCTTATCCAGAGCAACTACAAGGAACTTGTAATATTTGCCCTTCTTAAGTTTATTATAAGTAAAGGACTTTTTGGTCGTAGTCTTAAGTTTCTTGTAGGACTTACCGCATCGGTTGCCGTAAATCACAAATTTACTAGTTTTTCCCGGTTTCTTAAAGGTTATCTTAATAGAATTCTTCGTGGTTTTGCTGTTTTTAACCTGAAGAAGATTAAATGTACTGCCCTTAGGGTCCTTATCGTTCTTAGATTTAATAATAGACTGTTCGGCTTTTTTACCGTCCGTGCCTGCTCCAACATCAGAAACAAGCTTTGGAATTGTCCTTGTCTCTTTGTAAGAACACTTTGAACATTTCCTTGTCTGTTCACCGTTTGACTTATAGGTTGGTTCTTTTGTAGTTTTCCAACTGCCAAGGCTGTGACCCGTAGCCTTAATGTCACGGGTTTCTGTCTTATGACATATTGAGCAGGTGCGTGTTTCCGTTCCATTCTCAGTACAGGTTGGAGCTTTAGTTTGACTCCAACTTCCATAGGTATGGTTATCGGTTTTTGCTATAGCCTCGTTCCTGGTTGCACCGCAGTTATCAAGACAGGTATAGAGCATATTGCCCTCTTCCTTACAGTTGGGGGCTTTTGTCTGCTGACCGCTGTCCCAACGGTGTGCTCTTGTTTCAACATTACCACAGACTGAACAGGTACAAGTATGGTTTTCGTCATCCTTGTTAGTATAGGTATCGTAAGAGTGAGTGGAACAGTCGATTTTAACCGATTTTGATAATGTCAGATTTATAATCTCATTTAAATCGTTCTTAGCAACAACCTTTATGCTTACCGTCTGTGCATCAACAGATGCTATTTTCGCCTTTAATACAATTTTAATCAAATCCCCGTTTACATCGGACGGCTTTTCAAATACAAATACGCCGTTGTTGCTTTCCGGGTTAAAATCTTTCATAGAATAATCGGTTTTCAACCAATCACCTGATACAAGCTCAAAATTGTCACTGTATGTTACATCAACTCCCACCGAGGTAATATTGCTGCTGCAACCGCTGATATTCACAATAAACTCAATACTATCGTCAACCGTTGCAGTTGTTGCGCCGTTAAGGGTAACAATGGTATTGTCAGGCTTCGTTTGAACGGTAAGCTCAGGACTATTATCCGATGCGTACTCAGTGTCCGTTTCCTTAACTCTCTGATAGAAATTGTATTCCGTGTCGGGCTGTAAGTCGGTGAATTCAGGGCTGTCCTGCCACAGCACACCGTCCTTACTGTATTCGCAACCAACAACCGCATTTAATGTAACGCTCCTGTCAGTAACGAAATCAACTGTAGGTTTATCAGGGGCTGGAACGGTGGATTTTTTGGTAGTTACATTCAGTGCCTCGCTTTTATCAGAGGCATATTGAGTATCTGTTTCTTTCATTCTCTGATAGAAATTGTATTCAGTATTGGGATGTAAGTCGGTGAATTCAGGGCTGTCCTGCCAAAGCACACCGTCCTTACTGTATTCGCAACCAACAACCGCATTTAATGTGACACTCCTGTCAGTAACGGAATCAACCGTAGGCTTAGCAGGGGCTGGAACGGTAGATTTTTTGGTAGTTACATTCAGTGCCCCGCTTTTGTCAGAGGCATATTGAGTATCTGTTTCTTTCATCCTCTGATAGAAATTGTATTCCATATTGGGCTGTAAGTCAGAGAACTCAGGGCTGTCCTGCCAAAGCACACCGTCCTTACTGTATTCGCAACCAACAACTGCATTTAATGTAACACTCCTGTCAGTAACGGAATCAACCGTAGGTTTAGCAGGGGCTGGAACGGTGGATTTTTTGGTAGTTACATTCAGCGCCTCACTTTTGTCAGAAACATATTGAGTATCTGTTTCTTTCATTCTCTGATAGAAACTGTATTCCATATTTGGCTGTAAGTCAGTGAATTCAGGGCTGTCCTGCCAAAGCACGCCGTCCTTACTGTATTCGCAACCCACAACCGCATTTAATGTAACACTCCTGTCAGTAACGGAATCAACTGTAGGCTTAGCAGGGGCTGGAACGGTGGATTTTTTGGTAGTTACATTCAGCGCCTCGCTTTTATCAGAGGCATATTGAGTATCTGTTTCTTTCATTCTCTGATAGAAACTGTATTCCATATTGGGCTGTAAGTCGGTGAATTCAGGGCTGTCCTGCCAAAGCACACCGTCCTTACTGTATTCGCAACCCACAACCGCATTTAATGTAACACTCCTGTCAGTAACGGAATCAACTGTAGGCTT
>CANROX010000033.1 GCA_947632335.1 uncultured Clostridia bacterium | reverse complement strand
ACCGCTGGGAACATAGCGGGAAAAGGCAAATACCTTTGCTCCAGCCGCCACAACCACATCGATGATGCCCGGAACTTCCATACGGTTTGTTTTGGATACCGTGGTCATAATCACACTTCTCATACCGGCGCGGTTGATACAGCCAATCTTTTCTATCGTACAGTCAAAAGAGCCGGGCTTACGGAACCAGTCGTGGGTTTCATGGAGGCCGTCCAGGGAGAGCTGGTACTTTTCACAGCCATAGTATTTCATTTCTCGGCATACCTGATCGTTCAAATGGAACGGGTTGCCCATAATGGTAAACGGTATATTGTGTTCTTTGAACAAAGCCAGCAACCGCCAAAAATCCGGATGCAGGATAGGATCGCCACCAGTGATATAGAAATAAGGCAGGCGGCCGTACACCTTGCAGAAGTCCAGACAGTTATAGAAAGTGTCCTCCATATGCGCCCAGCTCATGGAATCCAACTTTTTACACACATCGCCGGAGAAGATATAGCAGTGTTTGCACCGCTGGTCACATTCATCTGTTATATGCCATTGAAAAGAAAAATACTGCTTCATAGTCAGTCCTCGCTTTATATAAAATCGGTCAAGCCGAAAAAAAGCCTTAGGTTCCCGACAGGGTAGCTCCCACCGGGAACGGTTTGAGATAGATGGGTTACTTCTTGTCGCCAGCACCACAGGCAGATCCGCAAGCAGTGGGAGCCTCGGCGGGTTTATCCCCGGCACCACAGGCAGAACCACAGGCAGCGGGCTTTTCTTCCGGCTTGTCAGCTGCACCGCAAGCGGCAGGTGTTTCGGCGGGATTATCGGAAGCGCCGCAAGCAGCACCGCAGGCAGAAGCCGTCTTGTCCTCAGTCCATCCGGCGAGATTAGATAGTGCCATAATCATACCTCCTTTATGAATTCAGGAAGCTTTACGCCTCCTGTATATCTATCATTGTACGGATTTTTTTATCCTGCACAAGTACGCACTTTTTTATGGGGATACGCACTTTTTTGTAACTATTGGAAATTCGGGTGTTTTTATTACAAAACAAATTTTTGACTCTTTTATAAACTCGTCTTATGCTATTGCATTTTGGAGATTGTTGCAGTACAATATGAGTGTAACATTCTTTTCTGATGTAACGGAGGTGCTTTATGAAGACGAAAGCCGAACTCATCCCCGAATGTCCCGTAGCGACGACTGTGCAGCTAATCGGGAATAAGTGGAAACTTCTTATTATACGAAACCTGCTCGACCGCCCGTGGCGTTTCAATGAACTTCAAAGAAATTTGGACGGTATCAGTCAAAAGGTACTTACAGACAGTCTGCGGTCTATGGAGTCCGATGGCCTGATCACCCGTACTGTCTATCCGGAAGTCCCACCGAGGGTAGAATATGCGTTGTCGGAGCTGGGTGAATCTATGCGCCCTATTCTTGATTCTATGAAGGCGTGGGGAGAAGAGTATAAGGCTTCTTTTCTTCAAAACCGCTCATAGGAATGATGGTATTACCTAATCTTTATTAATATATCTTTAGGAGGTCTTATGATGAGAAAGAAACTGAAAATCACGGAGGGTATCTTTCCGATGCCGGTGCTGATGGTCGCCACCTATAACGACGACGGCAGTGTAAATGTGATGAACGCGGCATGGGGAACGATGCAGGGGCGGAACACCGTGGCGCTTAAACTTAGTGAGACGCACAAAACCGTGCAGAACATTAAAAAGAGGGGCGCTTTTACCGTGAGCATTGCTGATGCCGCCCATGTGAAAGAAGCGGACTACTTCGGGGTAGAATCCGGCAACAAAGAACCGAATAAGTTTGCAAAAACAGGATTGACCGCCGGCAAAGCGGAGACGGTAGATGCACCGGTCATCAATGAATTTCCTCTTTGCCTTGAGTGCGAATTTATCGAGTATCAGCAGAATGAATATGGCTGCGGTGTAATTGGAAAGGTTGTGAATGTGACTGCCGACGAGCATGTTATGCCGGGCGGAACGCTTGATATATCGCTGGTTGATGCCATTGCTTTTGACCCCTATACCCACGGATATTACAGAGTATCCGAACGTGTGGGCGAAGCGTTCAAGGATGGTCTTGAATTGAAATAAATAATTTATATCCATCAAAATTTGGTTTTACGATGAAAAGCTGCGGCAGGGGGCAATCCCTGCCGCAGCTTTATCTTAACAATAAATCAAATTATTATAAGTTTCTTCATAATATCCAATCTGGCATAACTCATATTTTACACAATATTAAAAAGAATTGTAATACACTTTAATTGATTTTATAATAAAACAGCAGTATGACAATCATACTGCTGTTTATTAATCTTCTAACACTAAGAATATTATTTTTTATAGACCGGTATAACCCATCAAGTACTTATCCACCTCGTAGGCGGCATCTCTTCCCTCGCGGATTGCCCATACAACAAGGGACTGACCTCTGTGCATATCTCCTGCCGTAAATACTTTATCAACATTAGTGCTGTAGTGTCCCTCCCGGGTGGCAATATTGCTTCTTTGGTTTGTTTCAACACCGAAAGCCTCAGAAATATACTGCTTTGGGCCTAAGAAACCTGCTGCAATAAGCACAAGTTCAGCCTCAATAAATTTTTCACTGCCTTCAATCTGTTTCATTATATTTCTGCCTGATTTCTCGTCGTACACAAACTCAAGTTTAACAGTGGTTACACCTTTTAGGGAACCCTTTTCGTCCTTTACAAATTCCTTAACCGTGGTCTGATACACTCTTGGGTCGCTGCCAAACTTAGCAATAGCCTCTTCCTGACCGTAATCCACCTTGCATACCTTGGGCCATTCAGGCCATGGATTATTTTCAGACCTTTCATCGGGGAGTTTTGGCATCATTTCCAACTGGACTACTGATTTACAGCCCTGGCGAATTGATGTGCCTACGCAGTCGTTGCCTGTATCACCGCCTCCGATAATAACAACATTTTTGCCCTTGGCAGAAATATATTTTCCGTCCTGAAGATTCGAGTCAAGCAGACTTTTTGTGGTAGCCTTTAGGAAATCAACGGCAAAATAAATGCCCTCTGCGTCCCTGCCCTCTGCTTTGATATCACGGGGATTTCCTGCTCCGCAGCAAAGAACAATAGCGTCATATTCCTTTAAAAGGCGGGCGGGTTTTATATCTTTACCAACATTGGCATTGGTAATAAAAGTTATGCCCTCTTCTTTCATAAGGTTTACTCTTCTGTAAATAATGTTCTTTTCCAATTTCATATTTGGAATACCGTACATAAGGAGTCCGCCAATACGGTCGTCTTTTTCATATACGGTTACATTATGTCCACGCATATTCAGCTGTGCGGCACAGGCCAATCCCGATGGACCGGAGCCAATAACCGCAATTTTTTTATCTGTTCTTACCTGTGGTGGATTTGGTTTCATCATACCTGACGAAAAGGCATATTCAATAATGAAGTTTTCATTTTCCTTGACGGTGACGGGGTCACCGTTTAAACCGCAGGTACAGGCGGCCTCACATAGAGCCGGACACACCCTTGAAGTAAATTCCGGAAAATTGTTTGTAAATAGAAGTCTGTGTGCCGCACCGTCATACTGCTTATTAAAGAGTAAGTCATTCCACTCGGGAATAAGGTTGTTAAGGGGACAACCGGAAACCATACCCATAATGGGTTTACCGTTCTGACAGAAAGGCACACCGCAGTCCATACACCTGGCGGCCTGTCTGCATCTATGACTTTCATCCATAGGTGTATGGAACTCATTATAATTCTCTATTCTCTCCAGAGGCCCTGTGCCTAAGTTATTTTTTCTGTTGTAATCTAAAAAACCTGTTGGCTTTCCCATAATTCAGCGCCTCACTTTCTTGTATTAATATAGAATGCTTCAATCTTTGCCTGTTCAGGGCTCATACCCTTTTCTTCCATAGCATACATTGTCTGCATCATCTTAGCATAGTCGTTTGGAAGTATTTTCTTAAACTTTGGAAGATACTCTCTAAAGTTTTCAAGCACTTCCCTGCCCTTTGGTGAACCGGTCATTTCAACATGTTCTGTAATGATGTTTTTTAGCTCTTCAACATCAAACTTTTCTGTAACAGTACTTACGGATACAAGCTCCTTATTCATATTGATATAAAGACTTGAATCCTCATCGAGAACATAGGCTATACCGCCGCTCATACCTGCAGCAAAGTTTTTGCCGGTTTTACCTAAGATGACAACTCTACCGCCGGTCATATACTCACAGCCATGGTCGCCTACACCCTCAACAACGGCAATAGCACCGGAATTCCTTACGCAGAATCTTTCTCCTGCAACACCGCTTATAAATGCTTTACCGCTGGTTGCACCGTAGAGAGCCACATTACCGATAATAATATTTTCTTCCCTTTTAAAGGTTGTTCCCTTAGGAGGATAAACTATAAGTTTACCGCCGGACATACCCTTGCCAAAGTAATCGTTACTGTCACCCTCAAGTTCTAATGTAAGTCCCTTTGGAATAAACGCACCAAAGCTCTGACCGCCTGCACCGATACATTTAACAGTAAATGTATCGTCCTCCAGGGTATTGTCTCCGTAACGCCTTGTTATTTCCGAACCAAAGATAGTACCTACTGACCTGTCTGTATTAGTAACATCAATTTCAATAGTTTTCTTCTTTGCCTTTGACTTTAGGGCAGGTGCCATTTTCTTTAGAATTTCTCTTTCGTCAATGGTCTTTTCCAGTTCAAAGTCGTATACATCATTGGGATTAAATCTCCTCTGAATATCACTATTTACATAAGGATTATTAAGAATTTTTGAAAGGTCAATTTTGCTTAACTGTGAGTTTTCTTTTACTTCCTTAACCCTAAGTAAATCAGAACGGCCGATAAGCTCATCTACAGTTTTTATACCCAGTTTAGCCATATATTCACGGAGTTCCTGTGCAATAAAGTGCATAAAGTTTACGATGTACTCAGGCTTACCTTTAAATCTCTTTCTCAGTTCAGGATTCTGTGTTGCAATACCGACAGGACAAGTATCAAGATTACATACTCTCATCATAACGCAGCCCATTGTTACCAAAGGTGCTGTGGCAAATCCATATTCCTCTGCTCCAAGGAGGGCGGCAATAAGAACATCTCTGCCAGTCATAAGCTTTCCATCAGTTTCGATAACAACCTTTGAACGCAGTCCGTTCATAATAAGAGTTTGATGAGTTTCTGCAAGACCAAGTTCCCAGGGCAAACCTGCATTATATATCGAATTTCTCGGAGCCGCACCGGTACCGCCGTCATAACCAGAAATAAGGATTACTCCCGCACCTGCCTTTGCAACACCTGCTGCAACTGTGCCGACGCCGGATTCTGAAACTAACTTTACAGAAATTCTTGCATCTTTATTTGCATTTTTAAGGTCATAAATTAACTGTGCCAAGTCTTCAATAGAATAAATATCATGATGCGGCGGAGGTGAAATAAGACTTACGCCCGGTGTTGAGTGCCTTGTCTTTGCAATCCAAGGATAAACTTTCTTTCCCGGCAGATGTCCGCCCTCACCGGGCTTAGCGCCCTGTGCCATTTTAATCTGTATTTCTTTAGCGCTTACAAGGTATTCGGAGGTAACGCCAAATCTACCTGAGGCAACCTGTTTAATTGCGGAACATCTGTTAAGACCGTCTTTACCTATTGTCAGTCTGTCAGTTTCCTCTCCGCCTTCACCGGAATTGGATTTACCGCCAATCATATTCATAGCGATTGCCATTGTTTCGTGAGCTTCCTTTGAAATTGAGCCGTAGGACATTGCCCCCGTTTTAAATCTGTGGCATATACTTTCTACACTTTCAACCTCATCAATGGAAATTCCACCATCTTCAGGATAGTTAAAATCCAAAAGACTTCTAAGGTTTGCATTATTGTCCTCTTTATTAAGGGCAGATGTATATTTCTTAAATAGGGAATAATCATTCGTCTGGGTTGAACGCTGAAGCAGATGTATTGTTTCAGGATTATAAAGATGTTCCTCTTTACCGCTCCTAAGCTTATGACTGCCTGCACTTTCAACTTCCAGCATAATACCTAAATCCAACGGGTCAAAAGCTGCTGCGTGAAGTCTGTCAGAACGATTGCTAATGTCCTCAAGGGTAATACCGCCAACTCGGCTAACCGTGTTTGTAAAGTATTTATCAATTACCTCCTGGGAAATACCGATTGCCTCAAAAATCTTTGAACCCAGGTATGACTGAATTGTTGAAATACCCATCTTTGAAGCGATTTTTACAATTCCGTGTAAAATAGAATCGTTATAATCATTTACAGCTGCATAATAGTCTTTGTCAAGCATTCCACTGTCAACTAAATCTCTTATAGTTTCCTGTGCAAGATAAGGGTTTACAGCACTGGCGCCATAACCAAGCAGTGTTGCAAAGTGGTGGACTTCGCATGGCTCTGCACTTTCAAGAACCATAGAAACAGATGTTCTCTTCTTTGTGTTTACAAGATGCTGCTGCATAGCGGAAACTGCAAGAAGTGACGGAATAGCAACATGGTATTCATCAACACCCCTATCAGAAAGGATAAGAATGTTAGCGCCGTTCTTATAAGCCTTATCCGCAAGGTAGAATAAGTGTTCAATTGCCTTTGCAAGGCTTGAATTTTTATAATAAGTAATAGGAATAACGGCAGATTTTAAACCGTTAGTATCAATATTTTTTATTTTAAGTAAATCAGTATTTGTAAGTATTGGGTCGCTGATTTTAAGTACATGACAGTTCTCCGGCTGTTCAACTAAGATATTTCCGTTACTGCCTAAATGCACACTGGTATCGGTAACAATCTCCTCACGAATTGAGTCGAAAGGAGGATTAGTAACCTGTGCAAAAAGCTGTTTAAAATAATTAAACAGCGGTCCGTCAGACTTTGAAAGAGGAGGAATTGGTGAGTCAGTACCCATAGCCGCAATAGGTTCACTGCCGGTCTTAGCCATAGGAAGAATGCTGGTTTTAATTTCCTCATATGTATAGCCAAATGCTTTTTGCTGTCTGACAAGCTGTTCCTTGTCAAATTTCGGAACACCCTTATTAGGAATTTTTAAATCTTTTAGATATACAAGATTTTGGTCAAGCCACTCTCCGTAAGGCTGTCTGGTAGCATAATCTGCCTTTAAATCTTCATCATCTATAAGCTCACCCTTAACTGTATCTACTAGAAGCATTTTACCGGGACGGAGTCTTTCCTTAACAAGAACCTCCTCTGCAGGTATATCAATACAACCAACTTCTGATGAAAGAATAAGGAAACCGTCAGTTGTTATATAGTATCTCGACGGTCTTAAACCATTACGGTCAAGAACTGCTCCCAAAATATCGCCGTCAGAAAAAATAATTGAGGCAGGACCGTCCCAAGGTTCCATCATTGTTGCATAATACTGATAAAAATCTCTCTTTTCCAGGGAAATAGTTTTATTGTTTTTCCATGGTTCAGGGATTGTAATCATAACTGCAAGGGGAAGCGGCATACCGCCCATCATCATAAATTCCAAGGAATTATCAAGCCTTGCAGAGTCTGAGCCATTTGTATCAACGATTGGGAATATCTTGTCAAGGTCATCATTAATAATATCTGAAGAAATAGACTCTTCCCTTGCAAGCATCCTGTCCGCATTACCTGTAATTGTGTTAATTTCACCGTTGTGAACAATAATTCTGTTAGGGTGAGCCTTTTGCCAGCTTGGGTTGGTGTTTGTACTAAATCTGCTGTGTACTGTAGCAATGGCAGATGTGTATTTTTCATCCTGTAAATCATAGAAAAATTTTCTAAGCTCTTTAACAAGGAACATACCCTTGTAAACAATGGTTCTGCTTGAAAGTGAGCATACATAAGTATCATCTGTACTCTGTTCAAAAACTCGTCTGGCAACATACAGTTTTCTGTCAAAGTCAAGACCCTTTTTTACATTGTTGGGCTTTTTTATAAATGCCTGCATAATAAAAGGCATACTGTCAAGTGCTTTCTGACCAATAACTGATGGGTCAGTGGGAACAATTCTCCAGCCAAGAAAATCAAGATTTTCTTTCTTTATAATAATTTCAAATAACTTCATTGCCTGCTTTCTTTTAAGCTCGTTTTGAGGAAAAAAGAACATACCTACACCATATTCTCTTTCTTCCCCAATATCAAAGCCTAAATCTGCAGTGGCGGATTTAAAGAACTGATGTGATATTTGAAGTAAAATACCAACGCCGTCCCCTGTTTTACCCTCTGCGTCTTTGCCGGCTCGGTGTTCAAGAGTTTCCACAATGCTAAGGGCATTATCTACAACTCTTCTTGATTTTTCACCATTGATGTTTACAACTGCACCTATTCCGCAGTTGTCGTGTTCAAAGCGTGGGTCATAAAGACCCTGCTTTTCAAATGGTTCCTGAATTTTGAAGTTATCCATTTAGGCACCTACTCCCTTTTTCGCTAAAAAAGCTCACCAAAACTATGCGCACTACACCTGCAACACGCACAACTGTTGATGAACTCCTTTGTTCAAATATTTATCATATAATTTTAACTGCTTATATACTTTATCATATGCAGAGGTTTTTGTCAATAGAAATATGCAACATTTTGATATTAGTATTGCAATAATACGCTTTTTTGATAAAAATTTTTTAAAATATTTTGTTTATATGCAAGAGTTTTTATATTTCCTGCATTTTTGAAAATATTAAATAACAAAAAATGCAAGATATGAAAACCTTGCATTTTTATTTAAACTTCTGAAATATCAACAACCACGGAATAATCCCCGTATATCCAGGATTTTTCTGTCCCATTGAGGCTTAGCTGAACATCGGTTTCCTTATAACCGGAGGAAACATTTGTATTATTAAAGTCAACATATGCCGTAACATCACTGCTATCGATACTTTCCAGTTCATCTTTATCCCCGTAAACAATTACTTCAATAGAAGATGTAGTTACTACTGCATCATAACTCGTGTCAAGACCCCTTATACTAAAATTGGATACTGTCAACTTTTTCTTCTTCATAGATGAAAGGTCAAGTTTAACATTTACCGAATTAACAGAGTTTATGTCTATACACTTACTTGGAATTTCCAAATCCTTGTTAATATTGTAGGCTTTGTTCCTGAGTGTTGAGAAGTCCAATTCATCAGTATTTACAGTAGTGATACCTTTTATTGTATCACTTTCTCCGGCAATAGAAATTTTATCCGGTTCAATAGAATAAAACTCTGATATAGCTGAAGACGACGGACCGTTTGATGTGCTGAGTCCCACATCTACATATTTCATTTGCAGAACACTTACTGTTGCAGTTACCTGTGAGGGCGTAATATTTATGCCCTCTGTTGCAGACAACTCCTCACCAAAGGCATCCAGCAATTTAACATCATACTTGCTTTTACGGGAATCTGTAAGTTCTTCATCTATAGTGTCCTCAATAACAACTTTATCTATCTTTTTTATTTCGGTTTCGGGACCGGAAATTGATACCTCGTCATCACTTAGGAGAACAGTACCGTAATATCCCTTAGGAATTGTGTAGTCAATATTATTTTCGACTTTTTTGGTTACTGTTCTGTTTCTGTCCAGTTTAATATAAACTGTACCCGGTGAAACAGATTCTATTGTATAGTTGAGACTGCTTGATTTTTTCTTTGCTACAAGTGAAAGTGTATATGAACCGGCAGATGTAAGGGAATCGGTTTGCTCCGGGACAATCTCAATATCATCGGAAGAAAGGTTCCCTATAAGGGCCCTGTTACCTACTACAGTAACACTTCCCTTTAGTTCCTCTTTATTAAATACCTTTAATCCCTGTGAATCTGCACTTTCCGGCAGATCAATAGTTATGGGAATATTACTTACCACATAACTGGTCTGGGCGGTATCGTCCATATTGATACCCACCCAAATTGAAAATGAAATAACAAAGGACAATACGATAAGAAAAATCTTATTTGTAAATATCCTGGAGAAAAATGTCTTATTCATCTTCTTTCTCCCCCTTTCTTGAGGAGAGTTTGCTGAAAATACCTTTTTTCTCGACATTGGGGATTAAAGAATTTCTAAGTCTTCTCACAAGGGATTTTTTGTCAAAATCTGATGTAAGAACACCATTTTCAGCAACAGAAATTGTACCTGTTTCCTCTGATACAACTACAACGACTGCATCAGAAACTTCTGTTATACCAATAGACGCCCTGTGCCGTGTACCTAAATTCATATCAACATCTTCATTTCGTGATGTTAGAGGAAGAATACAACCAGCCGATTTGACGGAGCCGTTTCTTACAATTACAGCACCATCATGCAAAGGCGCTTTGTTAAAAAATAAGTTTCCAAACAAAGCAGGAGAGGTGTCTGCGTTTATCTCCACGCCCGTTGCACATATATCAGACAGCTTTGTTTCATTTTCAAAAACGATAAGAGCGCCGGTCTTTTGCCTGCTGAATATCTCCGCAGCCTCTGCCACATCTGCTATAGCCTTTTCCTCCGCCTGTATCCATTCATCAGATTTTTTTGCCCTGCCTAAAAGCCCCAGTCTGCTAATTTTGTTTCTGCCCAGCTGTTCCAGGGCGTTTCTGATTTCCGGAAGAAAGATAATAACAATAAATACAACACCGAATTCAAACAGGGTACTCAAAAGATTTTCAAGCATTAGCATATCTAAAAATGTAGCTATAAAATAAGTTACAAATAAAATCAGAATACCCTTAACAAGCTGTTCTGCACGGGTTTCACGAACAAGTTTAAAGAGATAGTAAACAATAAAGGCAATAACAATGATATCTATTGCATCAATAAATCTAAATGTTTTTAATACAGTAAAAACATTGTCAAGCCAAACAGTAAAGTTCATTGTTATTCCTCCTTTATTTATCATCTTTTTCATTTTACCATAAAAATGTTATCTGTTCAAGTTATTTTCTCGATATAATAGCCACTGCATTTAATAACTTATTCATATCATCAAAGGTATTGAAAACACCCGGAACTACCCTTATCGTTCCGCTTTCAATAGTACCCATGTGCTTATGAGCAAGGGGTGAACAGTGTAGTCCCCCTCTTGCACAAATACCCATTTTGTCCAGCATGGAAACTGCCTCATCTGAATAAATATCCTTTATATTAAAAGATAAAACCGGTACAACCCTTCCATATTCAAAGCTATCATTGTATAGGGTTACATTTTTATTCTTTTTTAGTCTGTCATAGAGATATTTTGCCAGCTTAAACTCTTTATTGTAGATGTTATCTGCTCCGGTTCTGTTTATAAATTCTACGCCTGCGTTAAGTCCTGCTATACCCACAAGATTTTGAGTACCGCTTTCAAATCTTTCCGGCAGGGCCTCCGGTTGTTTCGTGTTTATTGATTCTGTGCCTGTACCTCCAAATAAAAGAGGTTTAAGTTTTCTGTTATTTATAATAAGTATTCCTGTGCCCATAGGACCGTATAATCCCTTATGGCCTGAGCAACATACAAAGTCATACTTATCATTTTTTACATCTATATTTAACGTTCCTGCTGACTGTGCAGCGTCAACACAAAATAGTAAACCATACCTGTGACATAATGCGCATAACCTTTCAATTGGAAAACGGAAACCAAACACATTGGAGGCGTGTGTGCAAATCACAAGCCTTGTTTGAGGAATAATAAGGTTTCTTACATTGTCTACTATTTCGTCAGGGTCGTCAGAATACTCAAAGACAGAGTATGTTATTCCTCTCTCCTTTAATTCCTCTAATGGTCTTGTGACAGAATTATGCTCCATTGAGGATATAATAACATTATCTCCCTCTTCCAAGAGACCAAAAACCACGGTATTTAATGCCATTGTGCAGTTAAGAGTAAAAATTACTTCCTCCTCACTCTCCACATTAAACAGCTTTTTTATAGATTTTCTGCAATTATATACTTCTTCAGCGGCCCTTAGGGATAGTCTATGTCCGCTTCTTCCCGGATTAGCACTATATTTTAATAATGCTTCGTTTACTTTTTTTCGTACAGAATTTAATTTTGGAAAAGTAGTAGCACCATTATCCAGATATATCATTTATCTGTTTACAATCCCCAACACTGCAATCCTGTTTTTCTCCAGAATTTTAATTGCCTTTTCAATATCATTAAAAACTAATAAACTGTATCCACAAGAACGCGCAACATTATTTTTCGGTGTGCGCTCTACTGAACTTTTTATATTGTATTTACCAAGTATCTCTTTTGATTTAAGAGCACTTGATACAGAATTTAATAAAATATAAGTTTTCATAAAATCACCCCATAGTGTCATTAACATTCTATGGGGTTAAAATTCATATGTGTATTATTCAGCAAGCAAATCGGACATATCATATATACCTGATTCCTTGTTTTTCATAAATACTGCCGCATTAACTGAACCAACGGCAAATACTTCTTTTGAGTGTGCCTCGTGCTTAATTGAAACAACCTCATCTCGTCCGGCAAAAATTACTTCATGTTCACCCACAATAGTACCGCCTCTAATGGAATGAATACCAATTTCATTTTTTTCTCTCTTCTTTCTGTATGAGTGTCTGTCATAGACATACTGCTTTTCCTTTTCAGAGGCTTCAGAAATTCCGTCTGCAATCATCAAGGCTGTACCGCTGGGAGCGTCGAGTTTAAGATTGTGATGTTTTTCAACAATTTCAATATCAAAGTTGTCCCCATGCTGTGCAAACACTTTCGTTGCCATTTTGCAAAGTTCAACCATAAGATTTATACCCAATGACATATTCCCTGAATAAAAAATACCAATCTTTTCAGAGGCGTTTTTAATTTCTTTAACCTGTTCTTCTGAATAACCTGTGGTGCAAATTACCGCAGGTACAGATTTTGTGATTGCATAGTCCAGCATTGTATCAAGAACAGAGGGATTGCTAAAATCTATAATAGCGTCATATTTTTCCTTAATATCATCAAAACTCTTGTATACGGTAAAGTCGTAGTCACCGCAGTCGTATGTGTCCACACCGCAGGCCACTTCACAATCATTTCTTTCCTCTATTACCCTGGTAATAAAATGTCCCATTTTGCCGGAACATCCGCTTAAAATAATCTTTGTCATTTGTACTTCCCCTACTTTATTAAAAGTTTTGGGCGTACTGTGTACGCCCAATTAATTATTTATACTTGTCTAAAAGATTGTACTTTGCAAGGCAATCCTTTAAATCGTGGTAACCGGCATAGCTCATTGGAACTAAGGGTAACCTACACTCACCGGCATTAAATCCGATTAAGTTCATTGCGGTTTTAACCGGGATTGGATTTACATCAGAGAACATAATATTCATAAGTTCAATGTAATGGAAATTCATCTCTGCCGCTTTCTTAAAATTATTGTCAAGACAAGCCTGGCAAATCTCATGCATTTCCTTTGGGCATGTATTGGCAAATACAGAAATTACACCCTTACCGCCAAGTGACATAAAGGGAACTGTCTGGTCGTCGTTTCCAGAATAAATGGCAAAATCATCTCCGCAAAGACTTCTGGTAAGGGAAACAGAAGAAATATCTCCGTTTGCCTCCTTAACCCCCACAATGTTGTGGTGCTTTGAAAGCTCTGCATATGTCTTAGATTTCATATTACAGCCGGTTCTTGATGGAACATTATAAAGAATAATGGGAACATCAACCTTGTCGGCAATGGTTGTAAAGTGTTTTACAAGACCGGACTGTGAAGTCTTGTTGTAATATGGTGTAACCGAAAGAAGTGCGTCAACGCCATAAGACTGTGCCGCAATAGAAATATCAATGGCTGTAGCAGTGTCGTTACTGCCCGCACCGCCTACAACAGGAATTCTGCCGTTGACTTTCTCTGCTGTATATGAAAGAACAGCCTTATGTTCTTCAACAGAAAGAGTGGCTGCTTCCCCGGTAGTACCACAGGAGATAATAGCGTCTGTACCATTTTCTATTTGAAATTCAAGAAGTCTTCCCAGTTCATCAAAATTAACTGAACCGTCGCTGTTCATAGGTGTAATTAAGGCAACACCTGAACCTGTAAAAATTGGTGTACTCATAGTTTTAACCTCCAAAAGGTTTAGTTATCAATATATCCCTCAGCACAAAGAAGTTCAGCAAGAAGTACTGCACCGCCGGCAGCACCGCGAAGTGTATTGTGGCTCATACATACAAACTTCAAATCATACTGAGTGTCCGGTCTAAGTCTGCCTACTGAAACAGCCATACCGTTTTCAAGCGTTCTTGCAGACTTAATTTGGGGCTGGTCGGGTTCTGTAAAATAGTGTAAAAACTGTTTAGGAGCACTTGGAAGTTCCAATTCTTGAGCTCTTCCCTTGTAGTTCTCCCATACCCTGATAATTTCTTCCACAGAGGGTACTTCCTTTTCAAAGGATACAAATACAGCTGCTGTATGACCGTCGGAAACAGGAACCCTCAAACACTGCGAAGTAATTGCAATATCATCAGTATCAACAATTACATCACCCTCAATTTTACCCCAAATCTTCAGCGGTTCCTTTTCGGATTTTTCTTCTTCTCCGCCGATATATGGAATAAGGTTATCTACCATTTCAGGCCATCTTTCAAATGTTTTACCTGCACCGGAAATAGCCTGATATGTACAGGCAAGAACCTTATTACAGCCAAACTCCCTCAGCGGGTGTACCGCAGGAACATATGACTGGAGAGAGCAGTTGGATTTAACAGCAACAAAGCCTCTTTTTGTTCCAAGTCTTTTTCTCTGTGAGGGGATAATTTTAATGTGGTCTGCATTGATTTCAGGAATAACCATTGGAACATCAGGTGTATGTCTGTGAGCGGAGTTGTTGGAAACAACAGGACATTCAGCCTTGGCATATGACTCTTCAAGCTGGCGGATTTGGTCTTTTGGCATGTCTACCGCACAAAATACAAAGTCAACCTTTGATGAAACTTCTTCAACATTTCCTGCGTCAAGAACAACCATATCCTCCATTGACTTAGGAATTGGAGTGTCCATTGCCCATCTATTTTTTACACACTCCTTATATGTTTTGCCTGCGCTTCTTTTACTGGCAGCAAGGGCTGTAACAGTAAACCATGGGTGATTTTCAAGAAGTGTGGCAAATCTCTGTCCAACCATACCAGTTGCACCGATGATACCTACTTTATAGTTCTTCATTTCTTTATCCTCCAAATTTTTAAAAAATCAGTTGTGTTTTTCTCCACTTTATTATATTATAGATAAGAAAACACAAAATGACCTATCTTCTTTTGATTTTATCATTTAATATTAGGTATGTCAATTATTTTAAGAAAATTATGGCAGGATTTTATATGAAAACAAGTGACTTTTACTATAACTTACCGGAGGAGCTTATAGCACAGACCCCTGTTGAACCAAGGGATTCTTCCAGAATGCTTATTTATAACAGAAAAAGCAAGGAAATAATACATAAACATTTCTACAATATTATTGATTATCTTAATGAGGGCGACACTCTTATTGTAAATGATTCAAGGGTTTTGCCTGCAAGGATATACGGTACAAAAATTCCTACCGGTGCTAATGTTGAATTTCTTTTATTAAAGGAAAAAAAGGAGAAAGTATGGGAAACTCTTGTTAAGCCGGGAAAAAAAGGAAGAAAGGGCGACAGTTTTTCCTTTGGGAACGGACTTATGACCGGAACAATTACTGATGTGCTTGAGGACGGAAACAGAATTATTAAATTTAATTGTGAAAGAAACTTCTATGAAACACTGGACAAGATTGGGCAAATGCCTCTTCCTCCCTATATTCATGAAAAGCTAAAGGATAAGGAAAGATACCAAACTGTCTATAGTAATGAGCTGGGTTCTGCGGCCGCCCCAACTGCAGGACTTCATTTTACAGAGGAACTTCTTGAAAAAATAAAAGAAAAGGGTGTTAATATCGGATATGTAACACTTCATGTAGGGTTGGGAACATTTAGACCCGTTAAGGTAGAAGATGTTACAAACCATAAAATGCATAGCGAACATTATGAAATCCCACAGAAAACAGCAAAGCTCATTAAAAAAACAAAGCAAAACGGCAAAAGAGTGATTGCAGTGGGTACAACCTCATGCAGAACTCTTGAAAGCTGTGCAAAGGAGTACGGTAGTGTAATAGAATGTCAAGGCTGGACTGATATTTTTATATATCCCGGTTTTGAATTTAAAGTATTGGACGGTCTTATCACTAACTTTCATCTTCCCGAAAGTACCCTCATCATGCTTGTTTCAGCCTTTGCAGGTTATGAGGAAGTTATGAATATATACAAAACTGCTGTAAATGAGAAATACAGATTTTTTTCATTCGGCGACAGTATGATGATTTTATAAAAGTAGGTTTTTAAAATGTATAGACTTATAAAAAAAGAAAGGAAAGCAAGGCTGGGCAGTTTTATTACTCCTCACGGAACATTTAAAACACCATGCTTTATGAATGTTGCTACAGCCGGGGCTATAAAGGGCGGTGTATCTGCCCTTGACCTTAATAATATAAAATGTCAGGTAATGCTCTGCAATACCTACCATCTACATGTGAGAACCGGTGACGAAATAATTAAAGAACTTGGAGGACTGCATAAATTTACAAATTGGAATGGCCCCATACTTACAGATTCAGGCGGTTTTCAAGTTTTTTCCCTTGCAAACCTCCGAAATATAAAAGAGGAGGGGGTATATTTTTCCTCTCATATTGACGGCAGAAAAATTTTTATGGGGCCGGAGGAATCTATCAAAATACAGTCAAACCTTGGTTCAACCATAGCAATGGCTTTTGATGAATGTATAGAGAACCCTGCCCCCTACCAGTATGTTGCAAAGTCCGTAGAAAGAACCACAAGATGGCTGAAAAGATGTAAGGATGAAATGGCACGACTTAATTCTCTTCCTGACACAATTAACAAAGAACAAATGCTTTTTGGCATCAATCAGGGTTCTACATACGATGATATAAGGATTAGGCATATGAAAGATATTGCAGAACTTGATTTAGACGGCTATGCAATAGGCGGGCTTGCAGTTGGAGAAAGCGCAGATGTGATGTATCACATAATAGAAACTGTTGAACCCTATATGCCTGAAAACAAGGTTAGATACCTTATGGGAGTCGGCACACCTGTAAACATTTTAGAGGCGGTTAACCGTGGTGTGGATTTGTTTGACTGCGTAATGCCCAGCAGAAATGCCCGCCACGGACATTTATTCACCAAAAAAGGTATTATTAATATAAACAATCTAAAATATCAAAAGGACCTTTCCCCTGTTGATGAAAAATGTACCTGTCCTACCTGTAAAAATTATTCAAGGGCATATCTCAGGCATCTTAAAAAAGCAGAGGAAATGCTTTATATGCGTCTTGCGGTTATACACAACCTTTACTTTTATAATAATTTTATGGAAGAAATCCGTAATGCACTTGAAAATAATGAATTTAATGAATACTATCTGAAGTATAAAGATGTACTTGGCAAGAGAATTTAAAAAAAGTCTTGCAACTATTGTAAATAACTGTTATAATATTAGACAACTATTGTAGTTTAAAATATGTGAATGGAGAATATTGATATGAATTTGAATTTAATGCAGGCCTCTTCCGGAGGAGGTATGTGGACTCTAATAATTATTTATGTACTTATTTTTGCAGGTATCTATTTTATTCTTATTAGACCAAAGTCAAAAAGGAATAAACAGGAACAGGAATTAAGGAATAACCTTGAAATAGGTGATGAAATTACAACAATCGGCGGCATTGTAGGCAGAGTTATTGCTATCCGTGAAGAAGCCGATGAAATCGTGCTTGAGACCGGTTCTGAAAAGACAAAGATGGTATTCAAGCGCTGGGCTATTTCTTCCGTAAATTCAGAAAAAGAGCCTACAGTTGAAAAGAAAGAAAATACAGGTTTCTTTGCTAAAAGAAAAAATAAAAAAGAAGAAGAAACTGCTGCTGAATAATTGAATAAAAAACCTATCCCCCGAATATGATTTAATAAATCTATTCGGGGGTGTTTTTTTGAAAAGCGTATCCTTAAATTTTAAGAAAATCAATAACATAAAAGGAATATTAATTGGACTTTTTGTTTCGGAAATAATACTTACAGTTCTTTTAAGCATTATGGCCATAGTAATGTCATCAACAGGAATACTAAATAACACCGTCCTCGAAATTGCCCTTACTGTGATTTGCGGTATAGCCACATTCTTTGCGGGTTTTATATGTTCCAAAATTTCAAGAGAAAAAGGACTTGTCAATGGTCTTATATGCGGAGGTATCTTCTTTATCGTCCTACTGTTCACCGGAATGATAATGATGGATAATACTTTTTCAACCTTTACAGCAGTTAAGCTTACTGCCTGCCTGCTTTTTGGAGCTTTCGGAGGATTATTAGGATTAAATAAAAAAGAAAAATTAATAAAATAGAGAAAAGACCTATGCAAAATGCACAAGTCCAGTAAAAACGGACAATAGAAAAAAGAGACCTCCTATGGTAGAATTAGATAAAGAACCATAGGA
>CANROX010000032.1 GCA_947632335.1 uncultured Clostridia bacterium | reverse complement strand
CTTCCCTTGTTTTTGCCCTTATAAGGGACGAGCGCAAGAGTAAACCTGTGTGAAATCGTATAAAGGGATAAGGTGGATACATTGCGATAAATCCTTTATTTTCAAGCGTTTCGGAGGATTTTATTAACGCCCTATGAGGGGCGATAACCATTTGTAAAATCGTGGTTTTCAAATTCCAGTTTTTCAAATAACCCCTTGCAAGAGGAAAAATCCTTTTTCAAGGGGGAATTTTTTATTGTACCTTTTTACGATATTGTTCATTTCGGCATGTTTTTTCTTGGGGACATTGAAAAATCAACAAAAATGTGCTATACTATATCGGGCACTCAGAGAGGAGTGGGCAAGACCGTTGACCTCTGCCCAGATGTGTTAATGTTTCTAAATAGCAAACTACCACCCTTTTGAAATTTAAGACAAAATTTATGACGGGTCATATCAGTCTATAACAGAATATGACATCGTATGAAGTACGATGAAGCACATCCTGGATTAATGAAACGGCTAAAACAGCGTATATCATCATACGAGAGAAGTCCCCACAATGAAGCCCCTTGCATAGTTTAGATTACAATTTTTACACAAAACGACTCTAAACCACTATTTACCTTGGAAATATTATGTTATTAATCTAACGTTTTTTTGAGGCTGGGGCAATTTAAATAAGAGGTTTTTAATTTTAAAATTAGAAAAATTTGATGTTATTTTGAGGTAATAAAAAATTTTGAAATAAGGTATAACCAACTACCTTACTAATTAGCTGGGGAGGTAAAAGGACATGGACTATTTTAGAGAGGGTGTTATTCCGGAAACGGATTCTCATGAGGAAATGAGAAATATCGGTAAGGAAATTGTTCTAATGAAGCCAAATCTTTATACGGAAAAATGCATTAATAAATTGATGAAGGATATTTACTCATTTACAGATTCTAAAATAGAAAAAAGTAAAGCTATGGATGTGTTTTATGAAACAGTGTATAATTACTGGGTGTTTGGCAGCAACATTTCCGAATGGTTTAGATATGGTTTTTACAGTAAAAATTCCTCTGAAAAACAAAAATATTATACCTCAAAAAATAAGATTTTATATTTGTCATATTTAAACGATAAAGGCCAGCGATATAAGTTGGATGACAAATATGAAACTTACAAATTGTTAAAACCATACTACAATAGAAGAATTATGAAAATTTCTTCAGAAGAAGATTACGAGGATTTTGTCAATTTTATCGAAAAGGACCAGGTAATTGTTAAGCCAGAAAATGGTGGACTTGGAGCAGGAATTCATAAAATTTCACTAAAAAACAGTCTGAATAGTTATGAAGTCTTTTTGTCTGTGTTGAGAGAAGGCGCAATTTATAGAGAAGAAAATGAATGGGTTCATAATTCTTCGGTGATCATTGAAGAAATAATAGAACAAGATAAGACAATGGCATCGCTACACCCTAAATCTCTAAATGTCGTAAGATTAACAACAATAAGAGTAAATGATAAGGTTGTTTTTTTCTATCCTTGGCTTAAGGTTGGTATGAACGGCGCCGAGGCAACGGGTTCATATCAGGGTAATAGCTTTGATGCAGGTATTGATGTTAATACAGGTGTAGTAGATACTTTTGGAATGACGAGGAATTTAGTGATTAAGCAGCACCCTAACACTGGAATTAGGATAAAAGGATTTAAAATTCCAAAGTGGGATGAATTGATTTCTTTGGCAAGTAAACTCCCCCCCATTTTACCACAATTTAGATATATAGGATGGGATTTTGCATTGAACAGAGATGGAAAATGGTGCATTGTGGAAGCAAACTACGGCGGAAATCAAGAGGGACAATGGTTGTACGGTAGAGGTTTAAGAAAGGAACTTGAGGATATTATTGGTTGGAGACCATCCGTTAGGTATTGGTGGAGTGAGAAGTGAGATATAAAAACATTATATTTGATTTTGACGGAACATTAACAAAAACTAATGAAATATATGCAAGAGAGTTTGTCAAACTTGGAAATGCTTACGGTTTTAATGATACCTATGAGGATGCATTTCTATGGATATCTAGGTATTCGATACCATATGCCATGCATCGGCATCAATGGGGAC
Source organism: uncultured Clostridia bacterium (assembly GCA_947632335.1). GTDB lineage: Bacteria > Bacillota > Clostridia > Oscillospirales > Acutalibacteraceae > Ruminococcoides. The sequence goes on along the minus strand of CANROX010000032.1, from coordinate 16,856 downwards.
CGGATTATAAGGAAAGATATGTTGAATATCGGCAAATGAGAAATAAAAGCGTTTTGGAGGAAGCAGTTCCTATTGAAGGGGTACGGAATCTTCTTGAGCATATTGCACTTAACAGAGGAAGAAGTTTTCTTTATACGGATAATAACTCTGTGGCATATAAGTGTTTGGAAAAATGGGATTTAAAACAATTTTTTTCAGATGCCATTTTTTGCAGCGAAAAGGGACTTCCGCTTAAACCATCATCTGACGGGTTATTATACCTTATGGAGAAAAACAAATTAGACCCAACAGATTGTGTTGTTGTTGGTGACAGAGATGCAGATATTATTTCGGGAACAGGGGCAAAGGTGGATGGAATTCTTTTTGATCCTTACGGGTATTATCCGGAATTAAATGCTAAGTTTAGGGTTACCGACCTCATGGATGTAATAGAGATATTGGGTAGTTAGCAGACTTACAGATTGTATAGAATCGTTGGAAAACTTATATATAAAGAGGATAAAATGAAAAAACTTTTGGTCTTGGGTGGAGCAAACCTTCATGTGAAGGTTGTTAAAACAGCAAAGGAAATGGGAATTTATACTATAGTTACTGACTATCTTAACGATTCCCCAGCAAAGGACATTGCCGACAAGAGTTATAATATTGATGTTAAAGACATTGACAGCATAGTAGATATGTGCAGAAAAGAGAAAGTAGACGGAGTGATTGGGCCGTATATTGACCCTTGCCAGCGTCCGTATTATCAGATATGCCATAGGATTGGTGTTCCATGTTATATAGATACATGGGAACAGGTTTTTACTTTGACGGATAAAGTAGCGTTTAAAAAAGCCTGCATAAAAAACGGCGTTGATATAATTCCTACATTTAATTTAGCCCATCCGGAAAGTATTGTATATCCGGTTTTAGTCAAACCCGGTGAAAGCCGTGGGTCAAGAGGTCAGACGATTTGTGAATCAGAAGATGAACTGAAAGAGGCAATAAAACTGGCAGAAACTGTTTCTGATAATGGTAAGGCTATTATTGAAAAATATATGGGAAATAAAAATGATTTTTCCATGACATATATTTTTGCAGATGGTAAGGCGTATATTACCAGAACATCTGATAGGTATTTAGGTGATGCTGATTTGCATTTGGAGAAGGTTGGTATCGGAACTGTATCTCCCTCCTATTTTACACAAAAGTATATTAAAGGCGTGCATAGACCTATTTTAAAAATGCTTCGGGATTTGAATATAAAAAATGGTCCTGTGTTTATGCAAGGATTTGTAGATGGTGATACCGTCCGTTTCTATGATCCCGGATATAGATTTCCTGGCAGCGAGTTTGATATTATGTTTGAGCGTGTTTGGGGAATAAATATTATTAAAATGATGATTGAATTTGCGTTGACCGGTAGGATGGATCCAGAGCATAAATTAGAAGGAAAAAATCTTACCTATCTGAAAGGAAAGTCTATTGTTACACTATTTCCTGCAATGAAATCTGGGAAAATAGCTCAAATTAAGGGCCTTAAAGAGATTGAGGCTATGCCTGAAGTAGCTGGATACACGCTAAGACACCATGTTGGCGACATGGTATCATTTACGGGCGATGTCAATCAGAGATTAGGAGAGTTTGATATAATCGGAGAAAATTATTTAGATTTGATTCGTGCCATTACCGCCGTGCAGGATGTGCTTCATGTTTTGGATGAAAATGGGAATGAACTTCTTTTTGGAAATCTAGACATAGGCAAAATAAAAACTGAAAGGATTATAATGTAATGGCAATATCATCGCTGATTATATTTATATTTTGTATTGCTCTGTTTATTTGGGATAAGCTTCCTATGGCGACTACAGCGATTCTTGGTTGTGCATTTATGGTCATTGTAGGGGTTTGTGATTTTAAAACTGCATTTGGACCGTTTGCATCAAGCACTGTAATTCTTACTATTGGCGTTATGATAGTTGGTGCAGGAATATCCGAAACCGGGCTTGCCGCTGCCATTGGAAAATGGATTGGCCGAATATTTGGAAAATCCCAGAGGCAACTGATTATCGGTACATATATTTCATCTGCTATTATGTCAGCTTTCCTTACAAATTCTACAGTTCTGGCAATTTTTATTCCTATTATTTTAGGACTTTCTGCCGCAGACACTGAAATAAAATCAAAAAATTTGATTATGCCAATAGCATTTGGTTGTGTAATCGGCGGGGCATCCACACTGGTTGGGTCCACACAGCAGATGACCGCACAGGGACTTTTGGAAAGTATGGGGACGAGGACATTTAAAACATTTGATTTTACCCTTGTAGGCGGTATTCTTGTTGTCCTTGGTCTTATATATTGTCTTGTAGTGGGTCTTAGGCGTGGGGAGAAAATATGGGGAGATAGAGATGATGTAATTGATTACGAAATAATGCCGGTTTCTGATAGAATAAGCAGGCGAAAAATGATAACAATGACGGTGATATTTGTAGCCACAGTTATATGTTACATAACAGAGTGGATTCCAATTGCTGTAACGAGTACTGCTGCTGCCCTGCTGTGTATCATAACTGGATGTATTTCTCAAAAGAAGGCGATTGCGTCAGTAAATTGGAACATAGTAGGACGTTTAGCGGGATGTCTTGGACTTTCGGAGGCTTTAGAAGCATCTGGGGGGGGTGAAACTGATATCCGAAGCATTCAAAAGTCTTGTTGGAGATAGGCTTAGTCCCTTTATATTGTTCTGTGTTATCGTGCTTTTGACCCAGGTAACTAGCGAGTTTATCTCAAATTCTACAGCATTGCTTATCGTTCTTCCTATTGTTTTATCTATCGCTCCAGAGCTTGGCTTGAATGCTTTTTCATTTACACTCGGTGCCACATTAGCATCCGGTGTCGCATTGAGTTGTCCTCTTGCAAGTTCAACTTTAGGAATGACAATGTGTGTTGGATACAGATTCAACGATTACTTTAAATACTCTGTATTTTTTGATATTGTGTCGTATGTGACGATTATTGTTGCGGTACCACTTATTTATGGTTTGACAATATAGAATAAGTAAAATTATTATTAATTAATATTTTTTATTATCTATCCCCTTTGATGAGCACATAAAAGAAACACAAGTGGAATTATCCTTAGTGAACTATTATTAATTCCTGTGTTAAAATAATTTCATTCCTTAAAGTTGCGACGGTTATTAAAGGGTAATTATTTAGATTGGGCCAGCAATTTTATAACTGTATGTTATTGTTGTTCAACAATATCCATAGGTCTTGTTCCATGATAGTGTGATTGAGATTTACAAATTTTTGAAATCAAGACTCTTATCTGTGCTCCAAAGATTTATATGCAAACTGCCATATTGGATAAACTTTAGTCTATTTAAGGTTAAGGCAATTTGAACAGGAAAAGTACAACCCACATTGATTTTAATGTTAAATGAAACATTGATGATATAAAGCTATAAACAGTAAAACATTATTGTCCCCACAATGAAGCCCCTTGCATAGTTTAGATTACAATTTTTACACAAAGAAGGTATAGAAATGCGTTCAGATTTAATTAAGAAAGGCCCTACAAGAGCACCGCATCGTTCCCTGCTCAAAGCTATGGGCATTACAGAAAGCGAAATGAAAAAGCCCTTTGTGGCTGTTGTTTCCGCAAAAAGTGACTATATCCCGGGTCATAAGCACCTTGACGATATAGCAGAAAATGTTAAGGCGGGTATTCGCAACGCCGGTGGTATTCCCTTTGAATTTAATACAATAGGCGTTTGCGACGGTATTGCAATGAACCATAAGGGTATGAAATACTCCCTTTGCTCAAGAGAGCTTATAGCTGACTCCATTGAAATTATGCTGACAGCTCATCCTCTTGACGCTGTTGTGTTTATTCCCAACTGTGACAAGATTGTTCCCGGTATGCTTATTGCTGCCTGCAGAATGAATCTTCCCTCAATATTTGTAAGCGGCGGTCCAATGCTCCCCGGCGAAAAAGACGGCGTCAGATACGGTTTATCAGAAATGTTTGAATATGTTGGGGCAAGAGCAAGCGGAAAAATTACCGATGAAGAACTTTCAGAGTATGAGGACAAGTGCTGTCCAACCTGCGGTTCTTGTTCCGGTATGTATACGGCAAATTCAATGAACTGTCTTACGGAAGCAATCGGCATGGGTCTGCCCTTTAACGGTACAGCTCCCGCTGTCTACGCCGAAAGAAGAAGAATTGCCAAGGCTGCCGGTGAAAGGGTAATGTATCTGCTGGAAAATGATATTCGCCCAAAGGATATTATTACAAAAGAAAGTTTCGACAATGCTCTTACCTGTGAGATGGCTCTTGGTTGTTCCTCAAATACAGTTCTTCATCTTCTTGCTATCGCCTATGAGGCTGATATTCCTGTGGACATTGAAGTGATTGACGAGATTTCAAGAAGAACCCCGCAGATTTGCAAGCTAAATCCGGCAGGAAAGATTTTTATTACAGACCTTCACCAAAAGGGCGGCATACCTGCTGTAATGAAAGAACTATCAAAGAAAGGTTTAATCAACACTGAATGTATGACAACCCTCGGCACAGTAGGCGACAGAATTGCTCTTGCTCAGGACGCTGACGGCGAAATTATCCATACTGTGGAAAATCCCCTTCGCCGTGACGGTGGTATTGCAATTCTCAAAGGCAACCTTGCACCGGAGGGCGCAGTTGTTAAGCAGGGCGCCGTTGCCCCCGAAATGATGCAGCACACAGGTCCTGCCAGAGTGTTTGACTGCGAGGAGGACGCCAACGATGCAATTCTTGCAGGCAAGATTGTTGCCGGCGATGTTGTTGTTATCCGTTACGAAGGCCCTAAGGGCGGACCGGGTATGAGAGAAATGCTTTCCCCTACATCTGCCATTGCAGGTGCAGGACTTGATAAAGATGTTGCCCTTATTACTGACGGCCGTTTCTCAGGCGCAACAAGGGGTGCCTCTATTGGTCATATATGTCCCGAGGCGGCAGCAGGCGGACTTATAGGTCTTGTTAAAGAGGGAGATTCAATTACGGTTGATATTACAAACAGGACTCTTAATTTGAATGTAAGCGAAGATGAAATTAATGAGCGAAAGAAAAATTTTGTAATGCCCCAAAAGGAGCTTACAGGTTATCTGAAAAGATATTCAAAGCTGGTTACTTCATCGTCCCGCGGAGCAGTTTTTGAAAAATAAATAGGATATTTGTATAAAATGACCATTGCTATCTGTAATGGTCATTTTTTAATTTGTGAAAAATGTTAATAATTTTATTGTAGGTCGCATAAAAATAAAATATATAATTTATGCATTTTGCATATGGACTTAGTTAAATTGAACAAGGTAAGCCTGTTACCTTTGGTGAATGAAATAAAAATTCAGGAAATAGCAAAAAAATATTGTATATCTTGAACAAGAGTGATATAATCAAGATGTAAACAAAAAGATTACTATTTAACCAATGTTTATATATAAGGAGATTATTCCAATGAGAAATTATGAGCCCAATAAAATTCTTAATATAGCACTGGCGGGTCACAGCGGTTCCGGTAAGACCTCAGTTGCCGAAAGTATTCTTTACCTTACAGGCAATATTGACAGGCTCGGCAAAATTGAGGACGGCAACACAGCATTTGATTTTGACCCGGAAGAAATTAAGAGAAAGGTTTCAGTCCTTTCCGCAGTTGCTCCTATAGAATGGAAAAATACAAAAATAAATCTTATTGATACTCCCGGACTTTTCGACTTTGCAGGCGGTGTGGCAGAGGGTGTAAGAGCTGCCGACAGTGTGCTTGTAGTTGTTTCCGGTAAGGACGGCGTTGATGTAGGCACTGAAAAGGTTGTTCAGGCAGCTACAGAGGCAGGCAAAACAAAAATGTTTTTTGTAAACGGTCTTTGTGACGAAAGCGCTCGTTTTTACAGGGTTTTTGAAGACCTTAAATCAACCTTTGGACCGGCAGTATGTCCGGTTGTCGTTCCCTACATTGAGGACGGAAAGGCTGAAATTTATGTAAACCTCTTTGAGTACAGAGCATATAAGTATACTGAGGGGGGAGATGTTGAGCCTACGGATATGCCGGATATGGGAGATAGACTTGAGGGTCTGCGTGAGGCAATCAGAGAATCTGTTGCCGAAACCTCAGAGGAGCTTTTGGATAAATTCCTGGACGGCGAAGAATTTACACCTGAGGAAATTATTTTAGGAGTTTCACAGGGCGTAAGAGAGGGTTCAATTATTCCGGTGTTCTGCGGTGACGCACACAACACCTTTGGTATTGACCAGCTCCTTAACTCTATTGTATGGCTTGCACCAAAAGCGGACGCCGGTGTAGAAATCGGTGCAGATGTTAATGGTGAGCCGGTTGAGATAGCAGTTAATCCGGACGCGGCCACAGCTGCCATTGTATTTAAAACAGTGGTTGACCCATTTGTAGGAAAGCTAAGCTATGTTAAGGTTTTAAGCGGTAAAATTTCAGCAGATACACCTATTATTAATATGAGAACAGGTGCCAATGAAAGGATTACCAAAGTTCTTACTATTAGGGGTAAAAAACAGGAAGATGCACAGTATATTGGTGCCGGTGATATAGGCGCTATACCAAAGCTTTCTGATACGCTTACAGGAGATACGCTTTGTTCTCCTCTGCGCAAGGTTACCCTTGACGGCATTAATTATCCTATTGCAAATTACTCAATGGCAGTTTATGCCGACAGTAAGGACGATGAAGAAAAAATTACACAAGGTATTCTTAAATTAATGGAAGAAGACCCTACTATAAAATATGTTCATAATCACGAAACTCACGAAAGAGTTGTAACCGGTCTTGGCGAACAACAGCTTGATGTAATTGTAAGCAAGCTAAAGTCAAAATACAATATTGATGTTAAATTATGTAAGCCAAAGGTTGCATACCGTGAAACAATTCGTGGCTCTGTAAAGGTGCAGGGTCGCCACAAAAAGCAGAGTGGCGGTCACGGACAGTTCGGCGATGTATGGATTGAATTTTCACCTTGCGACAGCGACGGTCTTGAATTTACACAGACAGTTGTGGGAGGTGCTGTTCCAAAGGGATTTTTCCCGGCAGTAGAAAAGGGTCTTCAAGAATCAATTAAGAAAGGTCCTCTTGCAGGATTCCCTGTAGTTGGACTTAAAGCAAACCTTTATGACGGCAGTTACCACCCGGTAGACTCTTCGGAAATGTCATTTAAAATGGCTGCCGCTATTGCCTATAAGAACGGAGTTCCAAAGGCAAACCCAACTTTGCTTGAACCCATAGGTACACTTAAAGTTACAGTACCCGATGCCAATATGGGTGATGTAATGGGTGAAGTTACAAAGCGCAGAGGCAGAGTTATGGGTATGGAGGCCGGTCCCGGCAATATGCAGATTATTGACGCAGAAGTGCCAATGGCTGAAATGGGTGATTTCAGTACATTTGTCCGTCAGGCAACACAGGGCAGAGGAAGTTATACATTTGATTTTGTAAGATATGAGGACGCCCCTGCAAATGTTGCACAGAAGGTAATTGAAGAGGCCAATAAATAAATTATGCTTACAAGAGGAGGAAACTCCTATGATAAATTTGTTCTCCATTTCTTGAGAATTTTTTAATTCTCTATTCTCTTTCTTCCATTGAAAAGGACCGCTGAAAGGTGGTCCTTTTCGCTTTTCTAAAATTTTCCCATGATAACCTCAAAATCTTTTTACAAATAATATAAAAATTAAAAAAATTTTTATTTTTATAAGGGAATTATGCCGAATTAAAAAATTTTATTTAATTTAATTGTCTAAAAAGAACATTTGTGTTATAATTTTTGTGAAGTATTAAACATATATATTAACAGAAACAACAGGAGGACTAATATGATTTGTAAGAATTGCGGACTTGAAATACAGGACAATGCTCGTTTCTGTAACCATTGTGGGGCAGAACAGACTGTACCACAAAATAATGAAGAACCGGTGCAGGCAACTTCTTCCCAGGAGGCTGCCGAATCTGTAGAAAATCAACCACAGGAAGCTGTTGCACCACAGCAGGAAAATTCCACTCAGGAAATCCCTGCGCCTGTCGAGTATAAACCACAGGGTGTACCTGAGCCACAGCCGAAACAGGAAAGCCCTGCCCCCGTGCAGTATCAGCCGCAGAGTGCAGTCCCACAGCAGACAGCACCTGTAAATGGGGCCGGTTCACCAGGAGAAACGGCACAATATACATCTACAGAAAAACAGCCTTCAATGTTCCAGCCGATGATTGATACCTTTAAGAGTATTGATTTTAAAAAGCTGAATCCGAAAACCAATCCAAAACCAACTATTATTGCAGGGGCTGTTATAGTAGTGCTTGTTTTGTGCATAGTAGTTGGAAATATTATTTCAAACAGCGGCGTCAAGGGTCTTGTAAACAATATGGAAAAGGCCATTAATGACAATGATAAAGATGCCCTGGAGGATTGCTATCCTGATTTTGTTGTTGAAGATGATTCATACCCCGATATTTCTTCCATTATTGGTTATGAGGGCATAGAGGTTGAATTTGAAATTGTAAACGAAAAGGATATTACTGATGAGGACTACGAATATGATTCTTCCTATACATGGCAGCAGTATATTGAGAATGATTATTCCGAATATGAGGATTATGACGGAGAAAAGGTAACTAAGGTAGAAAAACTTAAACTTAAATTTGAGCTGGATACAGGCAGTTCTTTGGTGGACTATCTTGCAGGGGCAATCAATACAACATTAGATGTTACAGCTGTAAAGGTTGACGGCGACTGGTGCATCTACGATACGGATACATCATATTAATTTAACGGCCGTTAATTTGGAATTTGCCACCAGAACACAGTTATAACATTTTTTAGTCATCAATATACATAATAAAATTATATAAATATTTAGATTTTAGTTCACTTTAGTAAAAGATACTTTTACCACTGTTTATTTATCACAAAAATATTTTTTATGTTTGTGCAGAATTATTATTTTTAAAATTTTTAATGTGTATTATAATGAAATAACAGACTGAATTGAAAAATATTTTCTTAAATGTATTCAGAGAAAGGAGAAATAAAGTTGGTAAATAAAAAACTATCAAAGGTTTTTGCCAAGATATCAACAGCGTCAGTTCTTGCCGTAATGATAGCCATATCCTGTTTTTCGGCAGTGGCTGTAAATTCCGGCGTGATGTCTTCCGGTGATACAGTAAAATCCAAATCATTTGGTGCCGGTACAGATATTTATCTCAAGATAAACGGTCAGTCTTGGGAGGGCGATAGTGCTAAAATTGGTGCATTCTTCTATTACACCGACCATATTGAATGGTGCTACGAAAAGAATAATGAAGATTATTCTGCCGGTAATATTGGAGGCAAGAAGGATCAGGCAATCTCCGGTTATGAAACAGCCGAAAGGGTTGAAAGCGGTGTATATAGGGTATCCGTTCCCGATATTAATAACCTTGGAGCCGTAACCTTTTTAAGAATCAGCAGCGACGGAAATACACTTTGGGGCTATTCGGCACAGATGTATGCTGACGATATGGGTTCAAACAACTGTGTTCAGCTTAACGGATATGAAAACAGTAGTTCATGGACAAAGTACGAGAGCAGTACACCCACTCCGACTCCAACTCCAACCCCCGGTGGCAAGGGTTACAACTACTATGTTCCTGCTGACAGTACAATACTTAATAACAGTAATCTCTTTACCGTAAATGCTACATATTATGACTATTGGTCCGACAACGAGAGAAGTCAGAACAATTACCTGGAAAATGAAGGGGACAGAGATGATATAGGCAAGTGGTGGTATCAGTTTGATGACTTTAATAGTTATATAAGCTCATACGCTAACTCACACACAAGCTGGAGGTTCCCCCTCTACTTCGGTAACATGTTTAAGGGCGATGAACATTACGATATGTTTAAACAGCATGCAAGTGCATTGAGAAATATGACAGGTGTAGATGGCCCTTGGATTAATAATGAGTATTATGCTATTAATAACTCAAACGGTATGTACTGGTATAACAGCAATAGTCAATCCAGTTATAATCAGTCGCTCCAGGGTCTTGCAGGTACTCACCTTGACGGCAACGGCAACATTCTTGCTGCCGGCAACTCAACAGTAATGCCTTACTTTAGTGATTCCCTTGCAGACGCTACATACAATGGCAAAAAGGTTGCAACTGTCATTAAGTCTGTATTCCCCTTTGAAAAGAAAACAAACAGCGACCAGACTACAGAATATACCTTTACTTCAAAGAACGCAAAGGATAATATTTACTTTAGCTGGAATAACCGTGTACCTAAGACAATAAAGTATGGTGCAGGAAGTAGCTATGGCGTATATGACGCCCTTTCCAAATTTGGCGGAGACAGTAATGGATACGGTCTTTTCCCGTTTAATAATAACGGAAGTCATACCGAAGGCAGACCGGATAACAATGAACTTGACTACGGTTTTGGCGTAAAGCTGGACATTGACTTTAGAGTACCGGAAAAGGGTGTTCTCTCAAACGGACAGCCTGTTAAATTTAACTTTACCGGTGACGATGACCTCTGGGTATATATTGGGGATAAGTCAAACGGCGCAAACAGCGAATTGGTACTTGACCTTGCAGGCGACCATAAGGAAGCACAGGGCGAAATTGATTTTAACACAATGAAGGCAACTGCAAAAAGTGTTTTTGCAGATTATTCAAACGGAACTGCCAACATTAAAAATGGAGCAGTTAGCAAAACCTTTAACGGTGGGCAGCACCTTCTTGCAGGCAAGACCTACCATATGACAGTGTTCTATATGGAGCGTGGTGAGTCCGAGTCAAACTTCTCTGTTGGATTTACAATGACGCCGGTTAACAACACTCTCACTGTTGATAAGACAGTTGATACGACAGATGTCAGTGAGACTCTTAAAAATCCTAACGGAACAAAACTTAGTGATATTTGTAAGACTATTGACGAATTTGGTTATTCTATATCTTCAACAGTAAATAATGCAAAGAGTAAGGATTATACATTTAACGACCATAGCGGTGCTTCACTTAATGCCAAGACAAACAGCGATGGTAAGTTCCCACTTGGGGACGGCGACAGCGCTTTCTTTAACGGAACATTTTCTGCCTCCAGTGCAGAACGGAGTAACCAAATTACTGTTACAGAGGGAGAGCCGGTTGAGAATACATATACGGCAGGTAAAAACATTGTATATTTAGATACAAAATCACAGAGTTGGTTTACAAATGATAAAGCCGTGCCTTATATTAAATTGAGTGGTGAAAGTTCTTTCCACCCCATGAGCAAGCTTAACAGCAGCAGTACGATTTATTATTATGCTCTTGGAAACAATACAGGTGATTTTAATATAGGCAGATATGTAAGCGGTTCGGTATACAACTCACATTCATTTAGCTGGCCCCTTAACGGTACTTATAGCAATATGATAAATGTTCCCTCAAGTGACTGGGGAAGTACATCAATAACATATTCCAAATATAGCGGTGCTGCTCCTGATTCCGGTACAATCGGTACAACAGAAGAACAGAAACTTAAATACGGTACGACTTGGGATTTGTATGATGTAAATGCCTCAAATAAAAAAATTACATCCGGCACAGGACTGGGTTCAAACTTTGAGTTTATTAACAGCCTGGGGGATGAGGATAAGTACAACAACAAGACAGACCTTCTCCTAAGCTATATTAACAAGGTAAAGACAGCTCCTATTACGGTTTCCAAAAAGCTGTACGAGGCTGACGGAGTAACAGAAGTTTCATCAGAAGACTTAAAAAATGTTAAGTTTGCCTTTGACCTGTATCTTGATACAAACTTTGACGATGTATATTCTGCCTCTGAAAAGTTTGGCAGCTTTACCAACCTAACTGTCAATACACCTGTGAAGATTGCAGGTATTCCTGTTGGAATGCCCTATAAGCTTGTGGAAAGCAGTCTTAGCGGATACAAGCAGGTACAGGGAGAGGTTACAGGAACAGTTGCCGCAGAAGATAATAAAGTCAACTTTGAAAATAAGGTTAATCCCGGTTCGGTAAGCCTTTCAGTATCAAAGTCAGTTGACGGACATACCTATTCAGGCAGTGACTTTAAGTTTATTCAGAAAGCCATAGTTATGGGCAGTTCCGGAAAATACGAAGAGTCCGGCACCCCACAGGAAAAGACAACTGTTACAGCAGGCACAGTGACATTTGACGAACTTACGCTTAATGCACCGGGCATATACTACTATGCTATTACAGAGGCTTACAATGACAGTCATAGTAATGACTATCAAGTAAATTCAACGATTATAATGGCAAAGGTTGTTTATGACCTGTCAAGTGCTGATATTACACCTGAATATGCAGTATTTGACGACGCCACAGTTAAGAGCGGCAGTTACTTAACAGGCGATACCTATGACTATGATAAGCTGATTGCCAATTTTGACACAAAGAAAGTATCCGATGTTCCTGCTATTGCAAATACCACTTCAAGACTTATACTTAATGTTACAAAGTCAGAGGGTCTTAAGGATGATGACAGCGACGGAGTTGCAGAGCCTGTTACACCCATTCCGGGTGCAGAGTTTGAGCTCTACAAGGTAGACAGCTATGATGTAACCGACTTTACAGGAATTACCCCTGTAGGTTACGGTGTATCCGATGCTGACGGTGTAGTTAAGTTCTATAAAGACTCAGAAAAAAGCACAGAGCTTACGGACCTTCCTATATTTAAGGAGGGTAAGAACCCCACAGCAAAGCAGTACCAGATTTACGCTGTAAGGGAAACAAAGGCTGCTGAAAATTATGTGCTTACAGATGAAGTTAAGTATGTTACATTAGGCGCTGACCCTTCCACAGGTGTTATAGTTCCTGAATATAAGGCAGAATCTAACATATATGAGGCAGGTTTCGGCTTTGTAAATAATAAAATTACTATTCCGTTTACAGGTATTACAGTAGATAAGACTCACTTCCTTATTGGATGTATTGTTATTGGCTTAGGTATGCTTACAGGTACATACTTCTTCATTAAAAACAGGAGAAGAAAAGTTTCCTATGCATCCCGCCACAGCGGATAAAAGTAAATTAGTACAGCCTAAGGGTTGTACTTAATAAAGCAGGCAGAAATTTAATTAAATATATTTTGAAAAGGAGAAAAACAATGAAATCTATGAAAAGAATTTTTGCGGTTGTTCTTGCTGTTATGATGATTGCCCTTATGGTTCCATTTTCAGCCGGTGCAGCAGTAGAGAAGAAAAACCTTACACTTACTTGCACAGAAAAAGATTTTACATTTGATGTTTACCAGCTTGCCACTATTGATGGGGCAAACGGTGCGCAGGAAATAAAGGCAACAGATGAAAGTGTGGTTTCTGCACTTAAAAAGTCAGGTAATGATAGTGCTACAGCAGAACTGATTAAGGCTTGCGACGCAGCTACCACAGGTTTAGGCACTAAAGTTGATACATATGATGCAGCAGAAGCACAAAAGGTAATTTCTGTTGATACAGGTATCTACTATATTAAGGCAATAGCCAAGGGTGTTGCCACTAAGGCTAACAGCTCTATTGCAGTAGTTACAGCAGATACAGAAGTAGACCTTGCTACAAAGGTTGCAACTGATGATGTAACAGTTACAAAGGATATATCTGCTGTGAACGGCACAGCAACATCAACAGCAAAGGATAAGGCTGTTGCAACAGCAGGTAAAGGCGATAAGATTGAGTACACACTTACAGCAAAGGTTCCTAATTCTGCAGCAAACCCACTTAGTGATTATGTAATTAAGGATACAATCGAAGAGGGTCTTACAGTTGATATGTCTTCTATCAAGGTTTATCTTAACGATGAGTCAACTGTTCTTGCAAAGGATACAGATTATACATTAACCGGTGATAACAGCTTTGATGTTGCCCTTGGTAAGAACGGCGATACCATTATGAGCAAGTTCTATGGACAGACGGTTAAGGTTGTATTTACAGCAACAGTGAACGAAAAAGCTACGTCAGGTACAAACTCTAACGATAACGAGGACAGCGTAACATACAAGTTTGCAAATTCTTCAGAAGTAGACCACAATGTTCCCGGTGACAAGGTACAGGTATTCACATTCCTCATCAACATCACAAAAGTTGACTCAGCCTCAAAGGCAAAGCTTGCAGGTGCAGCGTTTGACCTAAAGAGTGGTGAAAAGACAATTGCTAAAGCAACATCTGATAAAGATGGTATTGTGAACTTTGGTGTACAGCTTAACGAGGGTACATACACGGTTGTAGAAACAAAAGCTCCGGCAGGCTATGTTCTCAATCCAGAACCTGTAACAATTACAATTACCCCAACAATCAATGGTTCTTCAAAGGGTTACTATACATTAGAGGCACTAACTGACGGTACTGTAGGCACAGGCATTGTTGGAAAGGAAATTGGAAATGTAAAGGTTACAGTTCCTGAAACAGGCGGAATGGGCACATGGATGTTTACAGTTGGCGGTGCACTCTTAATCGTAGCAGCCGGTGTGATGTTCATTATCCTCAAGAAGAGAAGTTCTGCTAAATAATTTTAATTAAGCAAGACTAATTATATTTTATTACCAAGGGGTGTGACTAAGTCACATCCCTTGTTTTTTCCTCTTTTTTGATTTATAATATAAACATATTTTAATGAGGATGTTTTGATGAAAAAGAAGTTAAGTATTGTTGCAGTAGTGCTTATTTTTTTGATTGGCATAGGAATTATGACATATCCATTTGTCAGTTCCATTATTAACAATATGAATATGCGTACCAGCGTTTCCGATTATGAGGAAACCGTGAAAAAACTTGATAAGACCGACTACTCAACCTTTCTTAAACAGGCAAAAAAATATAATAAAAGCCTTACCAGCAGAGTTATAATTACTGACCCTTTTGATGAAAAAGCCTACAGGGCTATTGGCGCAAACTATAAACAGACAATGAATATTGACGGAAAGGGTCTTATCGGTTATGTTGAAGTTCCTAAAATTGATGTTATACTTCCGATATATCACGGTACAGGCAAAGGGATTCTTTCAAAGGGTGCGGGACACCTTATGAATACTTCAATGCCAATCGGCGGAAAGAGCACCCACGCTGTTATTTCCGCCCATTCAGGATATCCCGGACAGACCTTTTTTGATTATTTGACAGATATGAAAATTGGGGATAACTTCTACATAAAGGTGCTGGACAGGACACTCCAATACGAGGTGGACCAGATTAAGGTTATTGAGCCGCAGGACACTTCCGAGCTTAGAATTATTCACGGGGAGGACCATGTTACATTACTTACCTGTACGCCGTATGGCATAAATACCCACAGACTTCTTGTAAGGGGAAAGAGGGTAACATATGTTGAAGAAACATATGAAAGCGAAGACAAGGTGTCTGACCCCGATGTTGACTATTTCTTTTTCCTTGGACATAAGGTGAAATACTGGGTTGCTATAACTTTAAGCTCTGTCTTTGTTGCTTTGGTAGTAACCATAGTGGCACTTGTGGTGAGAAAAAATAAAAAGAAAAGGAAATTAGGGGAGAACGAAGCCTCTTATGGTGATGCCTCGTAAGGGAGGGCAAAAATTTATGAAAAGAAAAGAAGAGGGGAGCAGGAAACACAGCAAAATCCGCATTACCCTTACAATTATAGCCTTTTTACTTCTCTTATCGGGATTAGGACTGCTGTTGTTTCCTCCTATTTCAAACGGTTACGGAAAATATGTTGCAAATGGAATTGCCGATAATTTTGATAACAGAGTCAAAAACATTCAGAATATTAAAAAGGGAAAAACTACGGGAGATAAATTATCCGATAGTATGAACGACAGCGGCATAGATTACAAAAAGGTCGATATTGACGCACTTTATCGGGACAGCGCTTTATACAATGAGAAAATCAGAGAGAACCAGTTTTCCCTGCTTACAAGCGAAATGGTCTTTAAAAAACCTGCGCTATATCTTAGTAAATACGGAATTTATGACGGCGTTTACGGGTATGTAAGTATACCATCAATAGACTTAAAAGTGCCTATATACCTTGGCGTTCAAAATAATCATATGAGTTATGGTGCCGTTCACCTCACATATACATCACTTCCTATTGGTGATAAAAAATCAAAGTGCGTTTTGGCAGGTCATACAGGTTATATAGGCAGGATTTTCTTTGACAATATCCGTCAGCTTAACGCGGGGGATACAATTAAGGTGGTAAATTATTGGGGAACCATAAATTACACGGTTACCGGCCATAGTGTTATAAAACCTAACGAGGGCAGTGATTTGTTTATTAATAATGATTCCGCCGGTATTGTTCTTGTAACCTGTATCGGTAACGGAGAGGGCGGTTTTGATAGGTATCTTGTGTTTGGTGAAAGGAAATAAAATGGATAATCTTAGATTTAGGCAGAGAGAGGAAGCAGCCGAAAGGCTGAAAATTCTTGGATATAACAAAGAAATAAGGGAAAGATATCTGGATATTGATTTTCAGGAAAAGTTGCAGGAGGCAGAAAGCAGGGATATTCCGGAAATTAATATTGCCCCATTTATCCAAATGGAAGAGGACGAAGATATTTTTACATATCTGTATAGATATTCTATTTTGAATGACGGCAGGTTACAGCTTAGACTGTTTTTTGTAAATAATAAAGAGAATATGTGGGAGAAAGAGAGGGCTCTCCTTAGAACAGCAATGGAAAAGGGCGTTGATACACAGGACGCAAAGGATATTTTTAAAACTTTTGTAACGGAAATAAAATAAAAAGACAGGGCATTATTGACCTGCCCCAAATTGTACGGACAGCACAAAAAAGACCTGTGTGGTAGATAGTATAAAAATCTTAAGCAACATACT
>CANROX010000031.1 GCA_947632335.1 uncultured Clostridia bacterium | reverse complement strand
GTTTTGTTGAGAACCGGATTTTTTACAGTTACGGTAACAACCTTGTTTACACCGTTATTACTAATCCTAATTCTTGCCGTACCCTTTTTTACAGCTGTTATTATTCCTGTACCGGAAACCTTAGCCACGCCCTTATTCAGAGAAGTATAATTGGTCTTTCCCACGCCGTCAGTTACCTTTGCGCCAATTTTTTTTGTAGCCTTTACATACATTGATATTTTTTTTGCAGGAACTGATATAGCCGTAGGGTCAGTTAAGGCATAGTGGTGCTTTGCCGATAATAAAAAGTTATTGCAAGTTGAGTCAACCTTAACCTTGTTCCAGCCTTTTCTGCTTCCCGAATAATAAACGTCTTTAAGTGATGAACATTCAAAAAAAGCAGACATACCGACAGATTCCAAACTTTTTGGCAGTGTAATTTTTTTTAGGGTTTTGCAAGAGGCAAAACACCTTTCATCAATTCTTTTAACTCCCTCAGGTATTTCAATAGTATTGATAGATGTGTCAGAAAAAGCCCCTTTCATAACATATTTTATTGAATTAGGTAATTTTATTCCAACAATCTTATCATTTAATTTAAAGGCATTGGCCTCTATTGAAACCAAAGAGCCCGGAAGTGTGATATGGCTTTGGCTGAAAATATGGGGATAATAATACAGCCGTGTCATATCCTTGCTGTAAAGAGCGCCGTCAACAACAGTAAAGTGAGAATTGCCGCTGTCAATAACAAGACTTTCAAGCATTGTATCCCCAAGGAAAGGATTTCCCCCGTTAATTGTGGTAAGACCTGCGGGAAGTACTACGGACTTGAGATTTTTACAAAACATAAATGCCTCTTCCCCAATGGTGGTAACTGTTGGGGGTAACACAACTTTTTCAAGGGATGTGCAGGAATCAAAGGTTTTTGCTTTAATCTCAGTTATCCCCTCCGGAATGTGTATGCTGGAAAGCTTCATACAACTGCAAAAGCCGTTTTCTCCAATATATTTAAGACTTGACGGAAAGTTAATGTTTTCAAGATGCACAGCGTACCAAAAGGCCTTATTTTCGATAGTTTCCAAACCCTCAGGAAGTACAACATCAGTAAGTGTTGTAAGCTCAAACGCTTTTTCCTTAATAGTTTTTACTGTGGAGGGAACAGTGAAGCTCTTCTCATCCCTTGCCTTAGGACAACAAACAAGAGATGTATAATCCTTATTATAAAGAACGCCGTCCAAGGAAGAAAAAAAAGGATTGTCAGGGTCAACTGTAATTTTCTTCAGAAAACAACTTCCCCCAAACGCATTGGAGGCAATTTCTTCAACAGTCTTTGGAATTGTAATCTCCTCTACATACGTAATATCGTTTAGCTCGTCAAAATTCAAAGCCTTTACGGCGTGTCCCTCGTATTGCTCGGGAATATCCAACACTGTTTCGGTGCCGGTGCCTAAATAACTCGTTAGGCTAATTCCGCCGGAGGGAAGAATATTATATACATACCTGGCTGAAAATCTGACTGAATCCCCAAAGGCAGTTGTTGCACATATTGTAGACATCACTACCAATATAACAAGAAAAATAGATAATTTTTTCTTCATAATTTATTCCTCCTTCCAAATATTACTCCTCCACTGTTATAATACCACTAAAATAATACAAGTTCAATATACCTTTTGTTAAAATTTTATAATATATCATTAAAATATTATTACTAATAAATATTTTATTAGTAAATTTTTTATTTTTATAATAGCATTTTCAATATAAAATAAATCAAAGTTTGATTTAAAATGTTTACTTTTTACAATGTTTATTATATAATTTAGCTAGAGTTATAAAAATCAGCCCTAGAGAAATTTTTAAATTACAGGAGATATAACAATGAAAAAACTTATTAGTATTTTGTTGGCTGTATTAATATTATTCAGCCTTGTAAGTGCAGTTGCATATGTATCTGCGGAAACAACAGAAAAAATATATTTTGAAAAGCCGGCAAAATGGGCAGGTACTATTTTCTATACACATATCTTTGAGGCAACAGGCGACCAAGACTCTTTCTTCGGCTGGCAGTCAAAGAAAGAACAATTAACGGAAGAGGATGGCAAGTATGTTTACGACCTTTCTGTCCTTAATGATTCAAGGGCTCAGATTTCCGGCGGTTTAAAAGAAAACAAGGACTATACAATTATATTCAGTGATAATGTAGGAAATGAAACCTGCGGTATTATGTTTAACACAAATTGTATCGGCGATACAGCAAGGGTTGTTTCCGAATCAGCCACATTTGAAAATGTTGTTGACTCAACAAAACATTCCTATGAACTGGGCTGGACAGCAAATTCTGAGAAGTACGGCATACCTCTGACAATTACATCGGTGGGTACTGTTCAGGGTAAGTTTATACCAAAGGATACTACTATTAATGACATTATCAATCAGTGGGATAATGATTATCCTGACTATCCAAATGTTTCTTCTTTCAGCCCACAGAGCAGTGCAAGGAACCATAACACAAGACTTAACGAGCTTAGAGAAGAGCTGCCATACAGAGCCTTAAATGGAGAATTCTTATATGTAGGCGGAGGAGTTTATCAGGAACCCTTAACGGAAATAGTAGTAACTGTTCCCACAATACGGCCCCACCCTCATGTATTTTTGGAAAAAGAGGCAGGTACAGTTTATCTTAAAGGAAAGATGAAAATCCCCTGTCGTGTATTTGAACCTTACAAGAAAACAACATACACCTCCTCAAATACAAAAGTAGCCAAAGTTAATTCAAACGGTGTTGTTACCGGGTTAAAGGCAGGCAAAGCAGTTATCACCATAAGAAACTACAACTCATCAGCAAAATACACACTTACAGTTAAAAAACCTTTCTTAAACAAAAAGTCTGTATCAATTAAAAGGGGCAAAAAGTTTACACTAAAAATTACCGGTAGAGTAGGCAGGGCAAAATTCTCAAGCTCTAACAAGAAGATTGCAACAGTAAATTCAAAAGGAAAAATTACCGTTAAGAAAAAAGCTAAGAAAGGAAAAACCGTAACTATCTCTGTAAAAACAAATGGTATTACACTTAAATGCAAAGTAAAAGTAAAGTAGGAAATTAACACTAAAAAGGCTTCGGAAACAAATTCCGAAGCCTTTTCCATTTAAAAATATTATCCTTTTGCACTGTACCATGTTTCCCCTACTGCCGATTCCGCAACAAGTGGTACAGAAAGGCTAACCGCCTTTTCCATTTCTTCTTGAAGTATCATTGCGACAATCATTGTTTCGTGAGCAGGACATTCAACAATAAGTTCATCATGCACCTGCAGAATAAGTCTTGCCTCAAGATTTTCCTTTGACAATCTTTTATCTACCTTAATCATTGCAATCTTAATTATATCCGCCGCAGTACCCTGAATTGGAGCATTCCTTGCCACACGCTCACCAAACGCCCTGGTCATATGATTGCTTGCAGTAAGTTCGGGCAAATATCTTCTTCTGCCAAAGGCGGTTTCAACATATCCTGTATCCTTGGCCTTTTGCACAACCTCTTTCATATATCTGTCAATACCGCTGTAGTGCCTTAGGTATGATTCAATATAATTTTTTGCCTCCTTATTGGTAACGCCAATATCCTTTGCAAGTGAGAATGCACCAATGCCGTATACAATTCCAAAGTTCACAGCCTTTGCCCTGCTCCTCATTTGGCTTGTTACAAAGTCCAATGGCATTCCAAAAACCTGACTTGCGGTTATTGTGTGAATATCCTGATTATTAATAAATGCCTCCGTCATATTTTTATCTTTTGAAATATCTGCAAGCACCCTCAGTTCAATCTGGCTGTAGTCCGCATCAACCAGCATACAGCCATCTTTTGCATTAAAGAATTTTCGCATTTCCCTGCCCAGTTCCGTCCTGACTGGAATATTCTGTAGATTTGGGTCGGTGGAGCTGATTCTGCCTGTCCTTGTTTCTGTCTGATTAAAGGAGGAATGTATTCTTCCGTCCTCACCAATAACCTTTAAAAGTCCCTCACAGTAGGTTGAGTTAAGTTTACTTAGGGTTCTGTACTGTAGTACCATTGCCACAACAGGGTGCTCGTTTCTAAGTCCCTCCAGTACATCGGCACTTGTTGAATAGCCTGACTTTGTCTTTTTCTTGCAGGGAAGTCCCAAATCTTCAAATAATGCAACCCCAAGCTGTTTGGGAGAATTAATGTTAAATTCCCTGCCCACGGAATTATAAATTTCAGCTTTAAGATTTTCTATTTGTACTGTCAACTCTTTGCCAAAGGTTTCTATACCCTGTCTGTCTACTGCAAATCCTATATTTTCCATTCTGGCAAGAACCCTTGCAAGGGGAATTTCTATTTCAGCAAGGAGTTTGTGCTGATTGCACCGGTCTATTTTTTCTAATAAAATATTGCATAAATCTCTCATTGGTGCAATATTGGATAATAATTCTGTATTAGAAATATCCTCTTTACAATCATATTCTTCAATCCCATACTCGCCATTAAGCCTTTCAAGTTCATATGAGCTTGAGGAGGGGTTTAGCAAATATGCGGCAAGGGTTATATCAAAAACAATATTTTTGATTTCAAATCCATTTTTATCTGCAAAGGCAAAAAGCTCCTTTGAGCTGTATACATACTTTTCTGCCTCACTTTTCAGAACATCGGCTACGGCAGATGTCTTAATAACTCTATCTTCTTCTATTACATATATATACTCCACATTAGCTTTTCCGCTGTTACTATAGATAAAAACCTTATCTCCTAATGAAACACTTGGCTCTTCATTATAAGCAAAGGTTTTCTTTTCCTTTGGCTGTACCACCTCTGCCTCAATTTCCTTTAAATTAAATTTATCAATAAGAGAAAAAAGTTCCAGCCTCGCCATCATTCTAACAGCCTCATCCGGTTTCGTACATTCTATACGGTAGGAGTTAATGTCTGTATCAATGGGTACATCAAGTCTGATTTCGCCTAACATTCTGCTCATATATGCAGAATCCTTATTCTCCCTAAGTTTTTTTCTCATCCCGTCTTTAATATCAATGGTATCAAGGTTTTCGTAGATGTAATCAAGGCTTTTAAATCTCTGAATAAGTTCTCCTGCACCCTTTGGACCAATACCTGCAACGCCTGGAATACAGTCGGAGGAATCACCCTGAATAGCCTTAATTTCAATTAGCTGTCTTGGTGTAACCCCATAGTCCTCCATAATCTTTGTTTCATCATATATAATAGCGTTTGCTTTCCCGCCCTTTGTAGACGCCAGCCTTACCGTTACCTTGTCGTTAACAAGCTGCAGCGAGTCCCTGTCCCCTGTTGCAATAACACACTCGTTGCCGTCCTTTTTACAGGCATAGGAAAGTGTACCCAAAATATCATCAGCCTCGAACCCCTCCTTTGTAATCATTTTGTACCCAAGGAGAGAAAGCAAGTCCTTTAATGGCTGCAACTGCTGATGAAGCTCCTCCGGCATACCCTTGCGATTTGATTTATAGTTACCATAAGCCTTGTGCCTGAATGTAGGAGCCTTTAGGTCAAAGGCTATTGCCACAGCGTCGGGGGTAACATCCTCCTGTATTTTGAGCAGCATTGTAAGAAAACCGTATATTCCATTTGTAAACTGCCCCTCCTTCGTGGTGAGAGGTCTTATGCCGTAAAATGCTCTGTTGAGAATTGAGTTTCCGTCAACTACAAGTAGTTTCATATATATTGCCCTTTCGTAATCTACTTTTATATTGTTCAGTTCTGCCTATCATTATAATATATATAAAAAAAATGTGCAAGAAAATATATAGGACTAATATCTATATATTGTGGTTCCCCTGCAAAATTATCTGCTTAAGAAATCTATATTTCTATATTAGAATTTTTATAAAGAATTAAATTTTAAAGTATACAGCTTAACACAATATATTGTGTGTTTACAATTTTGTAACACAAGTTGTTGTAAATCCCATTAAAAAGGGATTTTCTATTTTTTACACTAAAAATATCTTCCAAATTGTTCAATATGACCATTGACTTACCACAAGATATAGACTATACTGATAAAGCACAAAAATTTAGGGCGGTTTAATTACAGTATAAAAGTATTAAATAGATTTAGGAGGAGTTAAAGTGATTGAGGAAATAATTAAACGAGACGGACGAAAAGAAGCCTTTGATATTGAGAAAATTACAAATGCCATTTTCAAGGCCGCACAGGCTATCGGCGGTTCAAACTATCAGGAGGCACAGGAACTTGCACAGCAGGTTTGCGACTATATTGAAAATACAGAAAAAATCAAAACTCCTACTGTTGAACATGTACAGGATATTGTTGAAAAGCTGATGATTGAAAACGGCCATGCAAGGACATCTAAGGAATTTATCCTTTACAGAGCTGAAAGAACAAGACATCGTGAAATGAACACAAAGCTAATGAAGATTTACGAGGACCTTACCTTTAAGTCAGCCAAGGATAATGATGTTAAAAGAGAAAACGCCAATATTGACGGCGACACTGCCATGGGTACAATGCTTAAATACGGCAGTGAGGGTGCAAAACAGTTTTATAAAATGTATATCCTTAACCCTAAGCACGCAAAGGCACATGAGGAGGGGGATATTCATATTCATGACCTTGATTTTCTTACACTGACAACAACCTGTTGCCAAATTGATTTGCTCAGTCTTTTTAAGGGCGGATTTTCCACAGGTCATGGTTATTTAAGAGAACCTAACGATATTGCATCATACTCCGCTCTTGCATGTATTGCAATTCAGAGCAATCAGAATGACCAGCACGGCGGTCAGTCTGTACCTAACTTTGACTATGGTATGGCTCCCGGCGTTAAGAAAACTTATACAAAGCTCTACCGCCAAAACTTAGCAAGGGCTATTGAACTTCTTGCAGATGTTGAGGACATTGATGAATCCGTTGCCACAGCCAATGAAATTCTTGATAAGGCAAAGGAGCTAAGCGGTGACGCTCCGGCTTTGGAGGCAGGAGAAGAATACGCAAAAGCCGAACTTCCAATTCTTACAGAAATGTTTGGTGAAAAGACTGGTGCAAAAATTCAGAGATTTGCCAAAAAGCACGCCGAAAAGGAAATTGACCGCTGCACATATCAAGCTATGGAGGCACTTATTCACAATCTTAACACAATGCACTCAAGAGCAGGCGCCCAAATTCCTTTCTCATCACTGAACTACGGCACAGACACATCTCCCGAGGGCAGACTTGTTATTAAGAACATACTCCTGGCAGAGGACGCCGGTCTTGGAAACAGCGAAACACCTATATTCCCTATCCATATATTTAAGGTTAAGGAGGGCGTTAACTACAATCCACAGGACAAAAACTACGATTTGTATAAACTTGCAATGAAAGTTTCTGCCAAAAGACTTTTCCCTAACTTTAGTTTCTTAGACGCACCCTTTAACCTTCAATATTATAAGGAGGGAAAACCGGAAACAGAGTGTGCATATATGGGCTGCCGAACCAGAGTTTTGGGCAATGTTCACGACCCTGAAAGGGAAATCACCTACGGCAGAGGCAATCTTTCATTTACATCAATTAATCTTCCAAGGCTTGCAATTCTTGCAAATAAAAACATTGACTTTTTCTTTGAACAGCTTGACAGAATGATTGACCTTGTTATAGACCAGCTCCTTGAAAGATTTGAAATCCAGTGTCAAAAGAGAGTTCTAAACTACCCATTCCTTATGGGACAGGGCATTTGGATTGACTCAGATAAGCTGGGTCCCCAGGACGAAGTTAGAGAGGTACTTAAACACGGTACTCTCACCTGCGGTTTCATTGGACTTGCAGAATGTCTTAAAGCCCTTACCGGCAAACATCACGGCGAAAGTGAAGAAAGCCAAAGGCTTGGTCTTGAAATTGTGGGCTATATGAGAAAAAAGATGAACGAGGCATCTGAAAAATATAAGCTCAACTTTTCCGTTATTGCAACTCCCGCAGAGGGACTTAGCGGACGCTTTGTAAGAATAGATAAAGAAAAGTTTGGCATTATACCGGAGGTCACAGACAGGGATTATTATACAAACTCATTCCATATTCCTGTTTATTACAACATCTCTGCGTTTGATAAAATCAGGCTTGAGGCCCCCTATCATAGCCTTACAAATGGCGGTCATATCAGCTACATTGAGCTTGACGGCGACCCCACAGAGAACCTTGACGCCTTTGAGGCAGTCATCAGATATATGAAGGAACAGGGCATTGGCTATGGCTCAATCAACCACCCTGTTGACAGAGACCCTGTCTGCGGACATACAGGCATAATTGGAGATGTTTGTCCTAAGTGCGGCAGAAGAGAGGGAGATTCCGGCACAGGCTTTGAAAGAATCAGGAGAATTACAGGCTACCTTGTAGGCACAGTTGATAGATTTAACGATGCAAAGCGTGCGGAAGTTGAGGACAGAGTAAAGCACAGTGTTACAGCAGTAAGTGAATGTTGTGGTGCTGAAGAGGCTGTATAATGAGCCAAAATGAAAACACCGTCAGACTTGCCGGGGTCATTAAGGAATCCATTGTAGACGGTCCGGGTATTAGAATGACCCTTTTTACACAGGGATGCCCTCACCATTGTAAGGGCTGTCATAATCCCGAAACCTGGGACTTTGAAAAGGGCTATAACGGAAACATTGAAAAAATTTTTGAAACGGCAAAAAAAGACCCTCTCCTGCAAGGACTTACATTTTCCGGAGGAGAACCTTTTTGCCAGCCTAAACCCCTTACCAAGCTGGCAAAAATGTGTCATGAGTATGGTTATAACATATTCTGCTATACAGGCTACACCTTTGAAGAAATTATTTCCTCTTTTGATACTAAACCTGAATGGAAAGATTTTCTGAACGAGATTGACTATCTTGTAGACGGACCTTTTATTCTAAAAGAGAGAAGTCTAATGCTTCATTTCAGGGGAAGTAAAAACCAGCGACTTCTTGATGTAAAGAAAAGTTTGCAGTCGGGCAAAGCTGTGGAGGCACAGGGAGTGTAATTTCAAAGATTTGTTAAAAACGGATATCTCTCCGTTTTATATAAATTCAGCTAACCAAAGAGCACAGTATTAACTGTGCTCTTTGGCTTTAAAAAAGGGAGTACATTATGTACTCCCTTTTTTTCTATTCTTGTGCAAAGTTTCTTTCCGCAAATCTTAGAAGCGCCGACGACGACTTTTCAACAGATGTCCATCCTGCTCTGTGAATATCATCCATAGCCTTTTCATCAACCTGGGCAATAAGGCTATGCCCCTTTACAGATGGGTGAATAAAATCACTCTGAACAAGCTCCGTTGTTTTGGTGCGTTCATAATATTCCCTAAAAGTTTTCTCAATATCTGCAATAATCATATTGCTGTCTGTGTCTGATTCGTTTTTATATATATCAATATAGTCCTGTCTAAAAAGTTGCACAAGCTGATTTAGCACCTGGGTCAGCCTGTCCTCTTGCCCAAGAAAAGGGTTATATACCGTCTGGAGTATAATCTTGCCGTTTGGATTAAGCTCTCTTATTGTTTCGTGTATAGAATGTATATTCTTTTTAACTGTATTAACAAGGTTCTCAATAACCTCACTATCCCTGCCCCTGCTGATAATCTGCAAAAGCTCCGTAAGACTTGACTCATAACCAAGGTGGAGAAAATCGTTCCCCCCAATGGAAATAATAATTGTTTCCGCATCCTTAATGTGATTTTTAACACTGGTATTTTTATTAATACGCTCTAAAAGGTCGGTGGTGGTATGTCCGCTGACAGCATCGTTAAACAGCCTGTAATCCCTTTCATCTGCAATTATTCTTCCGTATATATCCCTGGGGGACTCAATACCATATCCATATGCAATGGAATCTCCCAGTACCACAAGTTTATCTGTCTTATCCTCAGCGCCTACAATGGTAGAGCTAAGAACAGTAAAGACCAATGCCATTACAATACAGAAAATGTTTCTAATTATATTTTTCATTTTCAGTTCTCTTTCTTATTTCCTAATTATTATATTACCAAATATTACAACAATAATTCAGCAGGAAGTGCAAACCATTCTCTAACATAGTAAGTTGGTACAATAAATATTGTGGTATCTGCATTAACTGCACCGATTTTTCCTTCTATCCCCTGTTTCCTTGCAATAATTCTTGCCCTTAGCTGGTGATATGAATCAGTTGCAATAGCAATATTTTTAGGCAAGTTGTACTTCTTTATCTCTCTGTATGAGTTTCTTATATTTTCCTCTGTGTTTGAGGATTTATCTTCAATGATAAGTCTTTCTTTATCAATACCCTTTTCGGTAAGCAGTTCATACATACACTGTGCCTCAGAAATGTTCTCATCATCACCCTGTCCACCGGAGAGTACTGCCTTTGAGTCTGCATTATCATTTAAAAAGTCATAGGTTGCATTTATTCTGCCTCTAAGACTGGAGCTTGGTTTATGACTTTTATGAACAAGTGCTCCCAGGGTTATTACGGTAGAATTTGTATCCGGCTCAATGCAGGAAAAATACACCATAATACTTGTGCATAAAAGGGCATAAACAGCAAATACAGCAATACAGGTCTGACAAAATCTCCATATAAACTTAGTAAAACCTCTGCTTAAAAATTTATTTTTCAACTTTTTAAACTGGCCTGAAAATACAGAATGAAAAAATATAAATCCGCATATAACTATGCCTGCTATATTTCCCAAATTTAGTATATGGCGAAAAAAAGTAGCCGCAAACCAGAGAATCATAAAACCGCTTAAAAGAGCAAGTATAAACCTTAAAATTTTCATAATTATCACCTATGACTATTATATCATTAAAGTAATAATAATCAACACTTTTCACCATATAAATACAAAAAAAGGCACCTCATATGAGATGCCATATATTTTTTAATTCTGTTTTCTGACAATTTTATATTCATCATAAGGGTCATAAAAAGCACAGTTATCGAAATTCCCCTGCATAAATCTTACCGCCTCATCTTCGTCAAGGCTAATATCACAGGTATAATAGTCGAATTCCTCATCGTATATATAATGAGCGCAAATATCACAGTTAGATTTACCCATAGACTTCTCCTTAAAATTTTAAGATTTATTTTTTATTCTCCTATGTAGAATAAAAAGGCCAATAGAAATTGTCATAAGAAACAGTGCATAGAACAGCATAAGAATCGTCGCACCGTTAGCACACTCCACAAGGAGATTATAAAGTGCCCTTGATGAAATTGTAATCTGGGAAATTTTCTTTGAAATAAGTAAATATAATGCGGGAATAATTGTTACAAGAAAAGCAGTACTTGTCCCATAATAAATATATCTGACTGCCCTGTGTTTCCATTTGTTTGTAAATACTATTACTAAAACAAGTATTGCAACAAAAACAAGAATCCCCCCAAGCATTATAGGTATATATGTCTTGAGATTTACAATATAGAAGGACAAGGTATTAAAGAAAGGAAGTTCTGTTTCACCCCTATAAATCCTCGACGCCGTTTTAATTAAGTAATCTCTGCCCTTAGAATCCACCTTATTTATATTCTTTTCTTCAACATACCTGTCCAGGGCTTTGTTAAAGGACTCACAGAAATTTTCCGTATCAATTACCGATGATTTTCCCTCATAATAATGGTCAAGATATTGTCTTGTATCTTTGCTTATCATAAGTTCGTCAACAAAACCTTCAAAAAACTCCTCATCAAGTCCGCTGGCGTAGCCAAGGTCAGTAAGTTTCCTGTTTATCTCGTCCTTTTTATCAACAAAATAATTTGAAGAATTCATATTATCGTAGATAAAGTCCGAATTTAAAATTGTTGATTCCAAAAGCAGTCCTATAAAGGCAAAGCAGAGTGAAACCGCAATCAGAAAGGAGAAAAAAATGTATAGGGCAGATTTAAGCCTGTAACTAATAGTTTTTTTACCCATAGTGCCTCCTTACTTATCCTCTTTGTTGATTATAGGACCGGAAACATAGTCCCCATAAACAAAAAACCTATACTCTGTCAGACCGATTTCATCAAAAGGATAGCAGGTATACATAACAAGATTTTCATATTCTGCGCTTAAATCAAAAGCCTTTCTGTCCTTTGCTTTTTTTACCGCAGTACCTGTAATCTTGTACTTATAGTTACCATAGCTTGTCTTTATAATAACTTCCTGTCCCTTTTTTACATTTTTAAGGCCGTTAAAGTATGTGTTGTTGTGACCTGCCAAAAGGATTGTTCTGCCATATCCCGGAATGAAACTGCCATTATATGTTCCAATCCCGTTTCTAAGGGAAACCTCACTGTCGCCGTAGAAAAGGTCGCTTTCAATACCGCAGTCCTCAATAATGATTTTTCCAAACAAGTTTCCGTATTTAGGAAACTCAATATCCTTTATCGCCAATTCTTTTGTTTCGCTATTTTTTTCTTCGGACACAGGCACAAAAATATTATCAAATTCTGTAGAATAGTCCTTTGTCTTGTCGGAGAAAAATAATCTCATACCTGTTGAAACAACTGACAGATAGGGATTTACTGCTGCAAACAAAGCAAAATAAATTATCATACAAAATATAATGGGAAGAATTATAAAACTCTTCCCACCTAATCTTTTATGCTTGTGCCGGTACTTATTGCCGGACATAAATTACATTCTTTCTCTATTTGATTTAATAAGAAATACAACAGCACCTGCAACAAGAACAGCAAATACTGTACCTGCAACTGCCACACCTGTAAGGTCAAAACCGCCGGTTGTCTTAACAGCGTTGCCGTCAACAACAGCAACTGTATTATTACCACTGCTATTACCTGCATTGCCGCTTTCTTCAGCTGAAACTGCAACTAACTGCGGTTCACCTGTAAAAACAGCGTTGCCGTCCGGGTCAAAAACCTTAAAGGTCTTTGTAGCCTTATCATAGGAAACTGTGCAATCAATAACAGCCGCTACCCTCTCAGCAAAAGACATAAGTTCCTGCTTCTGAGATGCAGATAACTCAGCAATACTGGAGGCGCCTGATTTCTCAAGATATGCCTTGCCTTCCTTGATAATACCAACAATTTCTTCAGATTCTTCAGCAGTCATGTCAATCGTGTTGTAATAGCTTTCTGCCTGATTAACATAATCGGCAGGGAATACAAGAGTTGTACCACCCATATTAACACTTTTCTTGAGTTCGTCAAGAACAGCCTGCTCACTATCGTTGATACCGGCTGCAAAAACTGTTACTACTGACATAGCCACTAAAAGAACTGATGTCAAAATTACGGATAACTTTTTCATTTTCTTCAAACCACCTTTTGCATTATGCTTTTTACAATTAAAAGGGTATCTACCTTTACTTTGTCATTATATCATAAGACTTTTAAGATGTAAAGTATTATTACTAATATTTTATTAAACGAATATTTACCATTTTTAATTTTTTGTAAAAAATCAGCTTTAATTGCATTTCCCCTTGAAAAAATTATAAAAAAAGGGTATATTTTTATGTATGACTTATAAAAAATATTTTAGCTGAATCCAATAATTGGAGGGAATAGCTATGAAAAAATATACAATAGCGGTTGCCGGTACAGGGTATGTGGGACTTTCTATGGCCACGCTTCTCTCGCAGAACCACAAAGTTTATGCCGTAGATATACTGCCTGAAAAGGTTAAACTCATTAACCAAAAAAAGCCGCCTATACAAGACGAATATATTGAAAAATTTTTTAACGAGAAAGAGTTGGATTTAACCGCTACTTTAGACCCTGAACTTGCGTACAGCAATGCGGATTTTGTGGTAATTGCCGCTCCAACAAACTACGACTCAAATAAAAATTTTTTTGACACCTATGCTGTGGAGGAAATTATTAATCTGGTTATCCGGTATAACCCTAATGCCATTATGGTTATTAAGTCCACAGTTCCTGTTGGATATACCCGGCATATAAGGGAAAAAACCGGCAGTAAGAATATTTTATTCAGTCCTGAATTTTTAAGGGAATCCAAAGCATTATACGACAACCTCTATCCCAGCCGTATTATTGTGGGCACGGATATGGACGACGAAAATTTAGTTAAATCCGCCCACATATTTGCCGAACTTCTCACACAAAGCGCTGTTAAGGAAAATATTGACACTTTGTTTATGGGATTCGCCGAGGCCGAGGCTGTTAAACTTTTTGCCAACACATATCTGGCATTAAGGGTTTCCTACTTTAATGAACTGGACACATATGCAGAAATTAAAGGTCTTAACACACAGCAGATTATCGAGGGTGTGTGCCTTGACCCCAGAATAGGAAAACACTATAATAACCCGTCCTTTGGCTATGGCGGATATTGCCTTCCTAAGGATACAAAACAACTGCTTGCAAATTATAAGAATGTACCCGAAAACCTGATTAGAGCTATTGTGGAAAGCAATAAAACAAGAAAAGATTTTATTGCAGACAGGGTTTTGCATATGGCAGGAATATGTGACCATAACCCAAAGAGTCAAAAAAATGTGACAGTTGGGGTTTACCGACTTTCAATGAAAAGCAACAGCGATAATTTCAGACAATCCTCAATTCAGGGAGTTATGAAGAGGATTAGGGCTCAGGGGGCAACCGTCGTTATATATGAACCAACCCTTGCAGATAATACGACCTTTTTGGGCAACAAAGTAGTCAACGACATTGATAAATTCAAAAATATGTGTAATGCAATTATTGCCAACAGATATAATGACGAACTTTATGATGTAAAGGAAAAGGTATATACCAGGGATATTTTCAGAAGGGATTAACAAACGGGACTTAGTTAAAAGTCCCGTTTTTTATCTGCTTATACCGATTTCCTTTAACATTTTATAGTTAAGTTCATCTTCCGTGTAACTGCTGTAGGATTTTATAAATTCCAAACCCTTTTTCTTCTTAAAAATTTGAATAAAAATTCTCTTTACATACCCCACAGGCAGAAAAATTTTAGGTATACTTTTATTCCACACTCCGGAATCATGCATATACTCCCTGGAGGGAAAAATCATTTTCAGCGCACCCATAAGTTTGCTGGAAGAACCGGTATTAATTTTACCCCTTTGTATTTTTGCACTTATAGTTTCCTCCGTACTAAAGCCAAATGTTCCCGCATTAATGATTTTGTTTTTAAATAATGAAAATACATCTTCATCAATATTTGATTTTAATATTTCAGGTACCTTATATCCAAAAGCATACTCACAAAAATGCAGAACCGCCTTGGCAAAGTCTACAAGGTCTAACTCTTCAAGCAGAACTTTCACCTTTTCCAAATCAATGCAATCACTGTTTCCGTCCATAAAAAAGGGAAAATCCAAAAACATTCTTATACCGCATCCGTTTCTTTCAAAATGCTTGAGCAAATGGTACATAAGAAATACAATATGGTATTCAGGTTCAAATATATATGTGTATTCCCCTTTTTTTATTATGTGACTTTGCGCTTTCCTAAAAAATTCTACAAAATTCCCGCTGTGTATTGTGCAGTTTCTGCTGGCAACAATACTGTGAACCTCAAATTCTGTTCCATTATAATTAAAAACATTTGCGTTCCCGTGAAAGTGCTCTGTTTCAAAATTAAATCCCGCTTTTTTCAGGGATAAAATCATCTTCTGTGTATATTCCTCTTCCACAAGAACATCAATATCCCCCATTGTACGAAGTACTTTGTCAGGGTAAAAATCCCTTAATACGCTGCCCTTAAAAAGCGTATGAGGGATTTTATTTTCTGTAAGCACATTTGTCAAATACAGCAAATTTTTATCTGTAAATATGCTCTGCCTCGCCAGACTGAAAAAATCCATTCTAAACCTTTCATAACAGTCAGAGGATTTAAAGATTTCAAGATTTTGAATTTTATAAAAAACTATTCCTTGGGTATCGTGCATTCTCGATAGCTTATACAGGTAATTAAAATCTATGTGGTATTTCGGAGGTTCACATTCCTGCCTTTGATAAAAGCACTTAAATATATAGAGAAAATATTTTTCTGTATTTTCTTTCATATCTTCAGCCCCCAAAAATAATAATCGTTATGCGGATTTCTTTGTAAAACTCTTTTTAAAAAATATGGATTTAAATATATTAAAGGCGTACTTCATATCGCTGGTTCCACAGAAAACAATAATATTAACGCCAAAGGACAAGAAGGCGCCAATAAGTGCTTTTACAACAAAATCCAAAATTCCGTCCAGCGGGATAATTCTGCATATTAAATAGGCTCCTATCATTTCTCCTATAGTAAGAAAGGTGTATATGCCCCATCTTAAATAGTACTCACTGCTTGAATAATGGAAAAGATCCCCATATAGCAGGCGTATTTTCAGCACTATCTGAATTACATATGTGGCTATTGTACCGATAAAAATACCTTCAATTCCCCAAAATTGACCTAAAACTATAGATATAATCAGGTTTACAGTACTTCCTATTATAGAAATATTTTTATCCTTTCTAAACAGCCCGGAAACTTCCAGAGCCTGCCAGAGTGGAATTTTGCAAAAATCCATAAAAAGGTTAATAGAACACAGAAAAACTACTGTTTCTCCAATAACCCACCTGTCCCCAAGCCAAACCCTGATAAAAGGAGTAATACAACAGGAAATACACACTGACATAGAACTTGCTATCATAAAAAAGACAAATGTCATTTTGTTAAGTGTTTTTGCACAGTGTTCTCCTCTTTCAGTGGCAAAAAGATTTCCAAGACTTCCGGCAATACCCCCGGAAATTTGCACCGAAAGCTGCTTTACAGCGGTCATAACCATCGAATAATTTGTGTAAACACCAACAGTAAGTGTTCCCACAAGTGCGGAAATCAGTATATTGTCCGTAGAGTTTGTAACCTTTGCAGACAAACTTTTAATAAATAAATTCTTAATATTTGAAAATATGCTCTTTCTTTCATTATCTGAAAGTTTTCCCTGCCCTTCTCTTATATAGGGATACTTTCTGTCAACGATTAAAGAAGTAATAATATTCGTAAGTATGTTGAAAAAGATAAGTGAAATAAGGTATACAATAAAGCTCCTGATTGTAAAAAGCAGTATCGCAGCTACCCCTGTACTGAAAATCTTTACACACACAAGTACAAGGGAATGTATGTACTTTTTCTGGTCAGCGTTGAGGAGTGATATCTTATAGGAAAAAAGATATGATGTAGAGGTCTGTATTACAAAAAGAATGTATACAATTCTTACATAACCTATGCTGTAATCCACCTCATTTACAATATACTGGATAAAGGGAACAAGCAACATACCAATAATAAATGAGGCAAGTGAAACAACCCTGTAGGCTTTTTTAAATAAATCCATCAACTGACAAATTTTTTCCCTATCTCCTACAGCAAGAGGTTTATACAGATTATAAACAATGGCTGTACCAACGCCTAACTCTGTAAGGGAAAGCATCGAAATCACCTCTGTAAAGAGGCCATTAAGGCTTATTGCGCTTATACCAAGACTTTTGACCAGTAAAGTTCTTGTAATAAAAGCTAAAAGTGTATTGGCAGACTGAACCAATATGGCCGCAAGAACATTTTTTATGCTTTTCTCGGTACGCATCTAAAAACCTCCCGTTTCGTTTAATGGATTCCCAAAACACCTGATGTGTAGGGATATATCTCACACCACTTTCTCCTAACAAAGAAGTCAAGGAAAAACAAAATACACAAAACAACAATTATGAAGGCATACGCCCATCTTTTATTTTGCCTGCCTTTTAAGTCCACCATTTTTTGAATAAACAATGGATAGAAGAAAAGCATATATAGGCTGATTCTGTACATTTCCGAGCTTATTGTAGCAGCCTGATACAGCAGTACACCCATCGCAGAAAATGTAGCCACTGAACGAATATCCTTGTCCTTATACTCGTAATACCTGTAGTTGTAATAATACAGTGCAAAAACCGGTACTACAAGAATAATATAATTCCATATAACAGGAATACCACCATCGGTTTTAATCCCCTCGTAAAAATAGGCAAATTCATCGCTGTTATATTCATAGAAATAAACAATAAATTTTCTCATACAGATAACCAGTATGAATGAAACAACAATCAGTATCCATGAAATAATGGTACCATACCTATTAAGAAAGTCTATTAGCTTATTCCAAAATTTTAACTTTGTTCTGTATTTCTTTTCTATATTTTTTTGGAGCAACAGATAAATAGGATAAATAGTAATACCTATAATAGCAGTTTTGTGAAAGAACATTGCAAATATAACCAATGCAACATAAAAAAGAAATTTTCTTTTCTGCACAAATTTAAAACCATAAAATACTATGGCCACAGCAATACTCTGCCTTAACAAATTAAGTGAATATGGAAAAAGCATTAAATAATATGTTGCCATACCAAGCCAAGCATATCTTGAGCTATTATCCCTTTGTAAAACCATGTATATCGGCAGTAAAGAGCAAATCTCCAATATAAAATAGTGAAATATTTTGCTTTCGGAGATATGAGTAGCAACATACACCATTAAAAGATATAGCTTTTCTACATCAGTTTTCATATAACTGTTGAAAGGTGTGTGCAGTGCCATTTCGTAGATTGAATCCCCATAAACAAGGACATCTGTTCCAACAGTGCTGTCCCTCATTCCTGCAAGCAAACAGGGAAAAATAATGGCCAAAGCTGAAAGAATAAGGTAAATTGTATTAATTTTTTGTTTCTTTATATAACTTGCAAGCCCTGTAAATCCACATGACACTGCAAAGCAAACAAAATACGATATCATTTTTTACTTTCTTTCTGTATTAATTTATATAAATTTCCCCATTAGTGAGGTCAACCAATGGAATAAGGTTTCCGGTGATGGTTTAGTTTTAAAAACAATCCACTTCTCTTTGTGAAATTTCATTCCACATCCATATTTAGCATAGGCTAACCCTCCAAATTGTGCATATCTCATACTTTTGTTTTTTTCTATTAATTCGGGATATTTTAAGGCTATCCTTTCATATGCACTTAATAGTTTCGGAAAACTCTTTGTAAGAGAATCCTCCTGTCTGTACATTTCAACCAATGGTTCTCTTACAAAATAAAATCTGTACTTCTCAGACAACCTGATACAAAGGTCATAATCCTGTGCCCTTGGCATAAGGGGGTCAAAAACACAATCTTCAAGACACTCCCTCTTACAAACAATGGTCTGGGTGCTTACAATAGAAATACCTATTATTTCATCTCTATCCATAAAGCCTTCTTTTTTATTTGGATATATCTTATCATGTTTCTCACCCATAGTTCGAAATTGACAAAAGGATATACTGGCGTCATTTTCTTTCATTTTTTCTATTTGTATTTCAAGTTTATTTGAAAGCCATTTGTCATCGCTATCCTGAAAAGCTATGTATTCACCCTTAGCCTTTTCAATACCAAAATTCCTTGCAACGCAGGCTCCGGAATTTTTTTCCAGTCTATAAAAACTAAGTCTGCTGTCGTCAATACTTTCAATAACCGCCTGGGTATTATCCACTGAACAGTCATCAACTACAATTACTTCTAAATCACTATATGTCTGACTGAGAACGCTTCTTACCGCTCTTTCAATCGTTTT
>CANROX010000030.1 GCA_947632335.1 uncultured Clostridia bacterium | reverse complement strand
AATGACCATTTTCCCATCAGCTTATTATCGGTCTTGTAGTTTTCATATGTATCGCTTTCATAGTCCGGTGTACTTCCCTGTTTTAATTCTACTGTCATTTCATCAACCTTTGTACCGGTTGATTCATCGGTGGATTCCGGACGAGTTAATTTAAGGGTTGCGTTCCCAAAAAGTCTGATGCCCTCAACATCATAGTAATACTCCTCTTCACCCATTGAAATTTTCAGTCCGTCTTTATCAGAGGACAAGGTATAGTCTCCTTTTTGCATAGCACCCTGTGAGTAAATTGTCAATTCACCTTTGCCGTCACCGTCAGTATTTCCAAAGTCATAGTACATCTCGGTCTTTTCAGCCTCATCGGCTGTTGAATTTGCTGATGTACTCGGCGCCTCAAAAATCCATGTACCCTCAATAGTTTTAGCAATAAACACCTTGTATACTCCAAAGGCAAGAGCTGCAGCAAGAAATACGCATATTGCTATAAAGATGCTGGGGTGTATGTACTTGAAAATACCCTTTTTTTCTTTTACTTGTGTATGTGCATTGTTTTCAATGGCATTTTCACTAAACTCATTTTCCATTTCTGCCTGTATTTCACTAAACTGTGATTGATATTCTGATTCCTCATTTACAGAATTATGTTCTTCATTGAAATCCTTATTATTTTCCATATCTATGTTCCTTTCCTGTTTATACTGCATATAACTATAACAAATTTTTTATTATAAATCAATATTTTTTTAATATTTTGCAAATACCTCTATATTATCGAATAGATTCTATGTTAAAAGCTATAATAATATAGATTGGGATTTATTGGCAAATATCATAAACTTATAAAAAATTTATATTTATAAGCCTACTCATATTATTATAAGTTACATTTTTGCCTGTTATTCCGCTTATATTGTTATACGAAATTAATAAAAAAAGAAAAATATATTGATAGATAACCTGATTTGTGGTATATTTTAGTATATGGCTTTAAGGAAACAGCCACATATAAAGGAGAACTTTGAAATGGAAACTAAGACTTTATACAATGTATGGTGCGAAAAGGCTACGGAAGATAAAGACCTTATTGAAGAACTTTCTTCAATAAAGAGTAATGATGAAGAAATTTACGAAAGATTTTATAAAAACCTTGAATTTGGTACAGCAGGATTAAGAGGCGTTATCGGCGCCGGTACAAACAGAATGAATATTTATGTTGTCAGACAGGCTACACAGGGTCTTGCCAATTATGTAAAGAAAACATATGGCGGCGGCTCTGTTGCTATCAGTCACGACAGCAGGATTAAGGCTGACCTGTTTATGAACGAGGCAGCAAAGGTTCTTGCCGCTAACGGCATAAAAACCTATATTACATCTGAATTACAGCCAACACCTGTGCTGTCATTCTTAGTCAGACACCTGGGTTGTCAGGCAGGCATTATGGTTACTGCTTCCCATAACCCTGCTAAATACAATGGTTATAAGGCATACGGCTCTGATGGATGTCAGATGACAGATACTGCCGCTAACCTTGTTTATGACGAAATTCAAAAGCTGGATATGTTTGATGATGTTAAGATAATGGATTTTGACGAGGCTATCGAAAAAAATCTCATTGAATATGTAAAAGAGGAAGTATACACGGAATATCTTTCAAATGTTAAAAAGCAACAGGTGAATGAGGGTATTTGCAAGGGTTCCGGTCTTAAAGTAGTTTACACTCCTCTTAACGGTACAGGCAACAAGCTGGTGAGAAGAGTTCTCAAAGAGATAGGCATTGATGATGTAACCGTAGTTCCCGAGCAGGAGATGCCCGACGGCAACTTTACCACTTGTCCATATCCCAATCCGGAAATTAAGGAAGCACTGCAAAAGGGCCTTGATATGTGTGAAAAGGTTCAGCCGGATTTACTTCTTGCAACAGACCCGGACGCCGACAGAGTTGGTATTGCCGTTCCCGATAACGGAACATACAGGCTTATTACCGGTAACGAAACCGGTATAATGCTTACAGACTATCTTCTTAAGGTCAGAAAAGAAAAAGGCACTCTGCCCAAAAATCCTATTGTTGTAAGGACCATTGTCACTTCTATCCTTATTGATAAAATTTGTCAAAAGTATAATTGTGAAATAAAAAAGGTTCTCACCGGCTTTAAATATATCGGTGAAGTAATTCTTAAACTTGAAGAAAATAACGAAAAAGACAGATATGTATTTGGCTTTGAAGAGAGCTATGGTTATCTTGCAGGCACTTATGTCCGTGATAAGGACGCTGTTGTGGCATCAATGCTTATCTGTGAAATGGCCGCCTACTACAGAAAGCAGGGCAAAACCCTTGCCAATGTAATTGATGGCATCTACAAGGAATACGGATATTACAGAAACACAACACTTTCCTTTGAATTTGAAGGCGCCTCAGGAATGAAGAAAATGCAGGATATTATGGATAATCTCAGGGCCAATCCATTAAAGACCGTAAACGGTGAAAAGGTTAAGACTGTCTACGATTATCTTGAAAGTGTTGAAAAGGATATTGCCACAGGGAATACAAATACAATAGACTTGCCAAAGTCAAATGTTCTTCACTACTGTCTTGGCGGTGACGCAGTAATTATAAGACCCAGCGGTACAGAACCTAAGATTAAATTTTACATTACTTCCATTGGCAAAACAGAAGAAGAGGCAATAAGTCTTGCTGAAAAAATGGCGGCTGATGTTAAAAACCAGCTTGGCATTGAATAAAACTTAATATGAAAAAGGGCTGTGAAGAAAACCTAATTCTTCACAGCCCTATTTACTTTTTAGTTGAAATATACGGTATAACCGTCTACATTAGCAATAATGCCTATTGGGTTGCCGTCATTGTCAAAACTTATGTTTCCGGAGTATTCACCTAAAGCAATATAGTTACCCTCTATACTGTAGTTCCCCGAGGCACTTGCAACATTTCCAACGGACATTGTAAATGTGCCGTCGCTTCCAAGGGAAATTCCCGTATATCCCCCAATTTCACTGCTTATGTCATCAGAGAGTACTTCTCCCTCCGGTGTTATACATTTGTATGCGGCAAAGTTGGCATTTACAAAACCACCTGCGGCAGTGGTCTCTTCTGTAGTTTCCTCTGTGGTCTCCTCAGTTGTTTCCTCCATTGTTGTTTCCTCAATAGTGGTTTCTTCCGTCGTTTCTTCCATAGTTGTTTCTTCTTCTGTATATTCCTGTGTAGAAACAGTTTCCATAGTAGTTGTACTTGTTGCAGTAGTTGCTAAGGGCTTGTCTTCCCCATTGTCACAGCTCTTTGTGCATATAACAACTGTCACTATAACTGCAATTACTACAAGGACTCCCGCTGTTACTGATACTACCACCGGGGTTTTGCCTTTCTTTTTTGGTCTGCGTTTATGATTTATAGGAGTACTTTTTACAGGAGTACTTTCTCTAATATTCCTTGAATTATCCCTATAGTCAGCAGTACTGTCAGAGGAAGAATTTGTATCAAAGCCGTCCCCATAGTTCACATTTTTTTCTTTATTATCCTTATCGGAATAACCGTTTATGTCCTCAATAGTCTGGTCTGCAAAAAAATCCTTGCTGTCACCTGAAAAATCGTTATCTGAAAGGTCAAACACCTTGGTCTTGTCATCTAAATTATTGTTATCATTAGAATTAAACTTATTATCACTCATATTTTTTCTCCTTATCCTCAATAAGCTCCAAAAGGATTTCCCTCTTTACCATTTTGCCCTTATAAAAGAAATATTCATCACTGCTTTTTTTCAGTTTATCAACATCTATATCGCTGAAATCTTCTTCAGTTTCGTTTCTTAGTTTTTTAATTCTTTCCTCTGTACTCTTTGTATCGTGAACTTCGTTTCCCCTGCCTGTTAAAAGGAGCATCATATTTTCCTGGACAAAGAATGACGAAATCAGGGAAACCGAGGCGGGATAAATAAGCCCCACCATAATAAAGGTTATTACCATAAGAATTACCGTATTTCCGCCGGAAAAAATTAACGGAGTAGCGCAAATTGCAGTAAGAATAAGAATTGAAAAAAGGGAAACAAAATTAGCCTTAAACTCACCAAGCGCCATAAGTCCGCCGTTTTTAAATATATCCTTAGTGGACAAATCGAAAGTTACTGTCATAAGGGGTACATAAAACATTACAAAAACTATCCACAGTGATATTAAAAGCATTGCAATAAAAAGTAACACCATTGTCCCGCCAAAATCCACTGCCATTTTACTGTAAAAGGAAAATGATAAAACCCCTATTGTAAGAATAAAGTACAGATAAATACTGTGAATAAGAAACTGCCTATAGTTGCTTGTTACACTTCCAAGAAAGGTGTCAAGCACTTTGACATTTTCCCCTCTGCCCAAATTTCTTGTAACCATTACTACCCCTGCCCAAAGGGGATAACAGATAATTACTGTTAGCATTGGTATTACAAGATTTAAAATTACCCCAAGGGGTCTTGTAACAAAATAAAGGCCCAGACCTATAAGCAGGGTTGGAAATGTAAACAAGAAATTTGTAAAAATAATCTTATGTAAATTTTTAAAATAAATAGAAACTAAATTTTCAAAGGTAAACTTTTTTCTTTCCTCTTTCATTGAAATTCCTAACTACAAAAATATTTATATAATGTTAAAGCTACTAAAGAGAGCTAAAAATAAAAGCGTGTCCAATAGGGAAGAAATCATAGAAAAAAACAGACAAATACTGGAGCTTACAAAATACTCCCTCAAGTTAAGTGTTATATCCTTTTTTCTTATTATCACCTTAAACACATTAGCCGACAATCTGAAAGACTTTTCTCCCTGAACAGAAAGCACCGTTGACATTATGAAAAAGCCGGGTATTATTGCAACTATAAAGAAGAAAAATCCCTTTATTCCCCCTATGGCACAAAGTTGTGTAAGGCTTAACCCTGCGCCAAAACCCTTGAAAAGTGTAATAAGGGGAAGTACTATATTGCTCCAAGGACAAAATCCCAGAAGAATCATTGATACAGAAAATAAAAATGCCGGTGAAAAACAACTTGAAAACAGTTCGAGAAACTCCTGCCCGCAACGAGAATTATAATCCGTCATAAATAAAAAGTCAAAGGAATTTTTAAAAGATACCGATGTTTGTCCACCAATATATATGCCCAGTATCATACCTAAGAGCATGGTAAACAGGAACATTGTGAATATTCCGTATCTCTTAAAAAAATAGGATATATCTGTTTTTCTGCTGTGAAAATTCTTTGGCGATTTTACTTTTAATACTATTCCTTTCATATTTACCTCCATAAGGTTGTCCTCATAAAGATAATATGAAAGGAAATATAATTTTATGAATTAATTATTTGCCAAGCTCCTCTGCCCTTTTGGTACAGGACCTCATAGCCTCCTTAATACCCTCATAGAATTTATATTCTTCAAGGGTATTTAAAGCGGCAACAGTTGTTCCTCCCGGTGAGGATACCTTTTTAATAAGGGTATCGGGAGTATCCCCACTGTCCTTAAGCATTGCCGCACTGCCCTCAAGGGTAGTAACAATGAGATTAAGAGCGCTGTTATAGTCAATACCGCACTCCTGTGCGTAATCTGCCATTGCTTTGGCAAAGAGATAGACATAGGCAGGACTGCTCCCATTCACTGAAATAATCTGGTTCATATGGTTCTCTGTAAACACTTCTACCGTACCATTAAGAGCAAACATATTTTTAATAAGGGCAAAATCCTCTTGAGAAATATTTTCTGAGGGACAAAGCGCAGACGCACCTTTTCCAAGGAGAAGAGGGGTGTTTGGCATTACTCTTACCATTGGGCATTTGCACCCAAGGGCAGTCTGCACACTGGAAATTGAAATACCTGCCGCAATAGAAACAAAAATTTTACTTTCATCAACAGATTTTTTTATACCCCCAAGAACATCCTGATAGTTTTGTGGTTTAACTGCGAGAACAATAATGTGACTGTTCTCTACCACGGAAACTGCCGTTTTTTCTGTCCTTACTCCCTTTTCAGCCATTTTTTTTAGCTGTTCTTCGTTTATATCAAATACATTTATATTTTGGGGAGCAACTGTCTTATTTCTTAAAAGACCGTCAATAATGGCAGTTGCCATATTGCCTGCCCCGATAAATCCAATTATTCTTTCCATTTTACTCTCTCCATATAAAACAATTTTTATTATCAGCAACCGAATGAGGGATTGTGAGAAGTACATCTGAAATTAAAATTACACTTGTTTTTTTCTCCGTCACGGGCATAGTCGCCATGGAAGAAAATCTCACATTCATCAATTCTTCTGTATAGCAGACCATAGTAACATACTCCCCCTGCATGATGATAACAGAAGAAATTATTAATATAATTTTTCTTGTTGGTATTACATAAATCCCTTGTACCCTTACTGTTAAAAGAAGTTACATTAAGGGCCTTGTAGGGAATATAACCCTTTTTACCGCTGCTATCTTTTACATAGTAATAGGAACCGCTGTATGCCTTACCAGAAAGCAGGGTTACAGATGTTCCCGAGGGAACAACCTTTACCACAGCAGCTGTACCGCTGGCTTTTTTACGCATATTACACTTTGTACTTGTCTTGCCCTTAGTGGGGTTTGCCTGCGAGGATGGGTGGGTGTTAAACAGTACGCTGCGTATGTCGGAATCTGAAGTAAGCACACCGGGGCCGCAGTTATAAACAAAACTTACAAGAGAATCAAACTGCTGCTGATTAAATTTAATTTTGTTATCAAGCAGAAAAGAATTTACCTTGCTTACATATCCGTCTGTTTCAACAGATTCTACGAGATATGCCATTGCCTCCGACTTAGTCATATTATTATAGAATGACTCGCCCACATATATAACCCTGCCATAGCCTACCGTAAGACAAGGAAAATTTGTAAGTGGGTCAAAAATTGCTTTTGACAAAAAGCCCTCATAATTTGAGATAAATGAGATAATTTCGTTACTTGCGTGGCGCTGTTCACAGGAAGTAGTACTTTTGTTTCCTACCGATGTAACAAAAGCTTTACCGTAACTACCTGTACTTTTGCTCCATTTATTCCCGTATTTTGAATATGCAATTACTTTATAAGAGCCTGGGGAGGTTAGCTTTTTACTGCCTTTCCAAATATATGTATCCCCACTGGCCTGCTTAGAAGTTGCCTTCACAGTATATGAGGTCTTACCCTTACTTATTACAAATTTAACACCTGTTCTGATTTTGTCGGTAATTGCAATAAATGTTACTTTGCTGTTCTTTGGCGCAGAGTTTGGATTTGAGTATGTAAACCTTACAGCCTCTCTGCCCTTAACCGTTACAACACAGGAGGCCCATCCCCCTGAAACCTTTGCCAAAATAACGACCTTACCTGCCTTTTTACACTTTACAAGGCCTCCGCTGACAGTAGCATAATTTGTGTCAAGGCTTGTCCACTTTGCTCCCGATGTTGATGAACCAAGGTAAATTGTCTTGTCCCTGTTTGCGGTATAACTTTTATTTGAAATATTAACCGAGCGGGAGGGCTTTTTCACTTTAAGTGTAAACCTGATAGTCTTATGTGTGGTTTTCGCAGTAATTGTAACAGAGCCTGTCTTTTTACCATAGATAATACCGTATGAGTCCACAGTTGCAATACTGCTGTTTGATGAATACCATTTTATAGTTTCCCCTGTAGTATTAGAAACAACTGCATTTTGATAATAACATCCCTTATACATTGAGGGTGTTCTGTATTTAAGTGTAAAAGTACCGCCGTTAGAGGGTTTTGCAGCCGTATCGGGAGTAGACGGTGTACTTTTAGGCGGTGTGGTATGTGTTGCAGGTATCTTAAAAATCAAAGTTACATATGTATTTGAAAGATAACCCGTTTTGCTGCCGTATTTCGCCTTTGTCCAACTTGGGTTGCTGTTAGTAACAACAGATACTGTCTTTCCTTTTGGAACAACCGTCAGTACACTGTAATTTGTACCTGCACCCTTTCTAAGATTAACATTATCCTTGGTTTTACAGGTCATACTAATTGATGAACCGGATGTTTTATTTATATATTTTGTCTGTACATAACCTGCTGCTGCCTTGCTTGTTTTTACAGAAACCCAATTTCCTGAGCTGTTTTTTGTTATGTAAAGAGTAGTACCTTTGCTGATTTTACTGACAACTCCATATTTTGTTCCCGCACCCTTGTAAATATTTATGGTCTTGGTAGCGGTTACCTTATATTTATTGCTATAG
Source organism: uncultured Clostridia bacterium (assembly GCA_947632335.1). Taxonomy (GTDB): domain Bacteria; phylum Bacillota; class Clostridia; order Oscillospirales; family Acutalibacteraceae; genus Ruminococcoides. Next base: position 11,982 of record CANROX010000030.1, on the reverse strand, counting down.
CTCTTTGTAGTGGATTTTGCAGAGGTTTTTTTAGCTTTAGATGAACTTGTTTTAGAAACATTTGAAGTTGCCGATACACTTTCTTTAGTTACATTAGCCGCAGAGGCCGTGTCCATAAAAAATACCGATATTGATATAGATAATACAAATACCATAGATAAAATTTTATTTATAATACCTTTAGAATTCATACTCATCACCATTTCAAACATTTTTTATTTCTTAAAAAGAATTTTGCTGTATTTGTTCACATACTGGAAAACCAGAATATTCACAGCATAATCATATATTACAAAGAAAATATTGCCTACAAGCAGGAAAACAAGAGGTAAATTTACACCAAACAGCACAAATGCGTCCTTTGGCAAACCGAAAACAAAAAGCAACAGAAAATATATGGCCACAGCCATAGCATTAAATATTGCAAGTTTAATCAAGTACTGAAAAATCTTCAGTTTAAGCCTTTCTATATAGCTTTTTATTACGGGGTAGTATCCAAAGAGCAGTACAAAGAAAAGGGCGGCCTCCTTGTCCGATACAAATAGAACAGACAAAGCAGAAATAACCACATACACAAGTACTGACCACTTAAACCCAAATTCTATAAATAAGGGTATAAGCAAAATTCCCGAAATAACAGGAAAGGCATATGTGCCAAAAGGAAAAATATTTGTCAGCATCATAAGCACAAGGGCCAAAGCAGATATTACTCCGCCTACTGCCACCTGGACCGAGGAACTGCCTTTCATCAACAACCACCGCCGCAACAATTACAGCACATATCTGCACACATCATACCTGCACACAAATCACAACAGCTGCAGTTTGTACCCTGCATAGGCTGATTGTATCCTGTACCAGGACCATACTGGCGATTGTGGAGAATATTGTTATATGCTGCGTTATATTCCGGATTTCCCGGATTCATTTGAACGGCCCTCTGAATGTACTGGAAAGCCTGTTCTCCCCAGCCTCTTCTTGAGGCGGTCATACCTTTAAGGAAATACCATTCCGCTGTTTTCTGACCATCACTAAGTGAATCCAGTATCCTTTCTGCCTCGTCAAGATTATTGGACATAATAAGTGAACGCACCTTTTGAAAAATCGGGTCTTGACCGGCATACCTGTTATAACTCTGACCTCCGTAAGACTGTCCGCTATACCCTGTTTCTGTGCCGGAGGAATTGGCTTTCTTACGCATTTCTACAATCATATCGTAGGCTTCATTGATTTCTTTCATTTTCTCAGAAGCCACATCTTTCAGGGGCGAATCCGCATATTTATCAGGATGATATTTTTTTGCCAATTCTCTATAGGCAGATTTCACCTCTTCATCTGTTGCATTTTCAGAAATGCCTAACACACTGTAGGGATTAGTCACCATTTCTTTTTTCCTCCTTAAATAGAACTGAATTCTGCTTAGCGGCAAGTCCCTTGAGCAAAATATTATCAATAATCCCGCTGTAGAGAGAAGTACTAAGCAAGTTCCAGGAATTATAGGTTTGAGCCAAGTCGTTGTTAAGAACCTGGCTGAAATACTCTCTTAAATTCTCTTTCTCCTTGTAGACCAAAAACGGATTAAAGGAACCTTTCTTTAAATCATCATCAAAATCATCAGCTGCATCAATAAGGTAAATCCATCTGCCCAAGTGATAACCCAAATTTGAAAGTACAAGCCTTTCACTGCTGTTTCTGCCCTCTTTAGAAAGAACGGTACTAAGCATTTTTGCAGTTGGCTCCGCCGCCATATCCAAGTGGCAATTCGGATTTTCCTCACATCTAAACTGACTTTCCGACATTTCCCTTACAGCCTGGTAAATATATTCATATTTATTTTTTGCCTTTTTGCTCCATCTTTTAAATATGGGTTTAAGCGCCTTATAAATTATTCTTTTTACACCTTTGGTATCGGCAATATTGTCAATAATTTTAAAATATACGCTTACCACAGAAAGGGCTGACGCTTTGGAAAGTGCCTCTTCTCCATTTTTTATATAGGTACATTTTTTTAAAGGATTGCATCGGCAAATCTTTTTTTCATACCCCGGACATTCACCTCTTAGTGCAAGCAGAAGTACAGCGTAGAATGTGCAGTCATAGGAAAGTATAAACCGTGATAAAATTCCGTATTCTCTGCCTAATTTTCTGCATAGTCCACAGTATACAGATTTATACTGATTAAATTCCTTTACGAGAAGCTCGTCTTTCTGAACTGTCACATATCCAAACAAGCCTTTCACCTCTCAAAATAAACCTATAGGTGTTAACATTATAGCATATTAGTTGACAAGTTACAACACATTAATCATATTTTATTATTATTCCATAATTCCTTGAAAATAATGGGAATAGGATATATAATATAGTAGGTTATTTTAAAGTTTTAATACCCAAATATTATAAACAGGTATTTTTAGATGATTATGAATGTTTACGACTTTGACAAAACAATATATGACGGTGATTCCACAAAAGATTTTTTTATTTTTTCACTTAAAAGACATAAAAAAATAGTTGCTATATTTCCTGCTTTTATTTGTGCATTTATAAAATTCTATATTTTTAAAAAGGGTACAAAGACAGACTTTAAGCAGGTTCTCTACAGATTTTTAAGGTATGTTGAAATTGAAAAAGATTTGCCCGAATTTTGGAAAACTCATAAAAAAAATATTAAAGACTGGTACTTTAATCAGCAGAAAGACGATGATGTCATAATTTCTGCATCACCGGAATTTCTCCTTGAACCCATTTGCAGGGAAATCGGCATAAAATATATGCTGGCAAGCAAGGTTGACAGAAAAACAGGCATTTATGACGGCATTAACTGCCATGGTAATGAAAAGGTCAGAAGATTTTACGAAGTTTTTCCAAGGGGTGAAATTGAAGAATTTTACAGCGACAGCTACAGCGACTCTCCCCTTGCAGAAATTTCTGAAAAGGCAATACTTGTTAAGGGTAATAATTTTTTAAATTGGAAATAAAGAAGGTGATTTTATGAATAAAATTTATAAGGTTGATATAATTACCCGTCCGGAAATGTTTGATAATCTTAAAACTTCCCTTAATAAACTTGGGGTTACAGGTATGACGGTATCAGATGTATTTGGCTGTGGTATTGAAAAGGGAGATATGTATTACAGAGGCGTTAAGCAGGAAGTTAATCTTATAAGAAAAATTATGGTTTCTGTTGTAGTTTCCGAAATCCCCTATGAAAAAGTCCTTGATACTGCTGAGAAGTGCCTTAAAACAGGCAATATCGGTGACGGAAAATGCTTTGTAACGGAAGTTGTTGATACACTACGCATTAGAACCGGCGAAAGAGGAAAAGACGCCCTTATGGGCGGTAACGAATGTTAATATGGGATAACAGAAAGACCACTCCCATTTTGGAGTGGCCTTTTCTTATGACTTGCAGGAACAGGAAGGACCCTCTTCCCCTAAATCACCTACATTCGGGGGAAAGAACTCGTTTGTAGGAAATTCAAGTCTGCTGAACATTTCGCAAGGATTATCTGATGTTGTAACACATTCCTTTTCAGGAACACAGAAGTCGTATGCAGGAATAAGCATTTGCACATTTCTTTCAATCTGTACGATTGTAAATATACCTATCGTTGCATACACTGCCATTGAACCATTCTGGAGGAATTCCCCTCCAAAACGCCTGCTGATTGCCTCGGGAACTCTGCAGGGAAGTGTGCAGGGACATCTGCTTTCACATATCTTAGCAGAAAGTGCTATTGGTGTTGCAACCTGTACAGTGGCCCTTGGTAGATTTCTTGAAGGTTGCATCTGCTGGGTGTCACATTCTTCAAAATTATATTCACTTGTAAAGGTCTTAACATTTCCCTCACTGCCGTAAAGAATAACCTTTTTGTTGTGAATTGCAAGTCCGTTGACTGTTACAGGGCAACTGCCCGGAGACATAAATGCCTCGATTGCAACATCGAAGAAGAATGTCATATCCACAGAATAAAAGCCCCTATGGAACGGCACCTGCTCTAATGTGGAATACACAGTAATTACATCAGCACACTTGATTCTGACGGACACAGCACCGTCAATAACTGACTGACTTTGTTCGGTGAAATAAACCCTTAAATCCTTAAGACAATCTTTATCTCCGCAACTGTCGTATATACGCTGGGCGTCGATACAGATTGATTCACTGGCATTATTAGCGTTAACTTCACTGAATGGACTATCTGCCATAAGTAAAACCTCCATATATAGTGAAACTTTTGTTTCCGTCATTGACGGTGTAACACTATATCATATGGAGGTTTTTTTATTTTGTGAATATTACTGCAAAAGAAAAAGTTTAGGTTTTTCTTTCTGCTATATTTTTTCCATTTTTGAAAAGTTAGCCATCAGCGTTTTTGTAGCACCCTTTTCAAAGGAAATTTGTAACATCTGGTCATTCCCCATTTTATCCGCTTTAATTACAGTACCCCTGCCAAACGCCTTATGCAGCACTGTATCACCAACTGAATATGTAACCCCGGAGGGAGCAGTCCTCGGTGCAGCTTTTTTAAATCCGGCAAAATTCTTCTTAGGCATACCGTTATTGAGGAAGTCCTGACTAATAGTTTCTTTCCTCTCCCTGCCCTCACACTTAACAAGTTCACTTGGAATTTCATCAATAAATCTTGAGGGTCGGTTATGCTGGGTAGAGCCGAATAACATTCTGTCCTGTGCCCTTACAAGATAAAGTTTCTCCTTTGCCCTTGTGATGCCAACATAGGCCAGTCGTCTTTCCTCATCCATTTCCTCCGGGTTCATTATAACCATATTGGAGGGGAATATCCCCTCTTCCATACCGGGGATAAATACGACAGGAAATTCAAGACCTTTTGCACTGTGGAGAGTCATCATTACCACAGAGTCAGCCTGGGAATCGTAGTTGTCAATATCAGTTTGCAGGGATACCTCCTCTAAAAAGGTATCAAGGTCGGCATCTTCCCCATATTCCTCCTCGAAATTAATAATATTGGAACGGAGTTCCTCAATATTTTCTATTCTTTCGTCGGGTTTATCCTTTTCAGTACGAAGATACATTTCATAATCTGTATGTTCAAGGATAAGATTATAAATTTCTGCAAGGGTATACATATTGCTCTGTACTGCCTCAATTAATCCGTCTATAAGGGAAACAAATTCTTTTAGCTTTTTTGCCGACCTGGATAAGTCTGGAAAACTGTCTGCCTCTCTGATAACATTGTAAACGCTCTCTCCAAGGTTTGAGGCAATATTTGTAGCCTTTTCAACTGTAGTGGCTCCAATAGCCCTCTTAGGTTTATTTATAATTCTCTTTATGCGAATATCGTCATGGGGATTATTAATGACATGGAGGTATGCTATCATATCCCTTATTTCTTCCCTGTCGTAAAACCTATGACCTCCAATAATTCTGTGGGAAATACCCGACCTGGTAAGGGCCTGTTCAATAGCATTGGACTGGGCGTTCATTCTGTAAAGTATGGCATAGTCCGAAAATTTTCTGCCACCTCTTATGCCCTCAAGGATTGTATCTGCAATAAACATTGCTTCATTTCTTTCCGAAAAAGCCGTGTAAAATGTAATTTCCTCTCCTTTTCCGTTTTCTGTCCAAAGGGTTTTCCCCTTTCTTGCGGAATTGTTCTTAATAACACCATTTGCGGCGTCCAGAATAGTCTGGGTACTTCTGTAATTTTGTTCAAGGCGAATAACCTCTGCTCCTGGAAAATTATTTTCAAAGGAGAGAATGTTCTCGATTGTGGCGCCTCGGAATTTGTAGATACTCTGGTCATCATCGCCTACAACACATATGTTGCCGGATTTGTCTGCAAGCATTTTTACAAATTCGTACTGCACCTTATTGGTGTCCTGATACTCATCCACCATTATATAATGAAAAAGATTTTGATAGTATTCCAAAACATCAGGACACTTTTTAAATAGAAATACCGTATTCAACAGCAGGTCGTCAAAATCCATAGCGTCGGAGGATTTCATTCGTTCTGTGTATAATTCATATACCTTTGATATTGATACAAGCCTGCTGTCATACCCCGCCTTTTCCTTATAAATACTCGGGGTCTGCATTTTATCCTTAGCATGACTAATCTCATTGAGAATAGTTTTTACCGGCAAAAATTTCTCGTCAATATTAAGTTGTTTAAGAATATCCTTCACAAGTCTTTTTTGGTCGTCCGAGTCATACACTGTAAAATGGCTTGTATAGCCTATTCTTTCCCCATATCTGCGGAGAATCCTTGAACAGGTGCTGTGGAAAGTTGCTGCCCATATATCATCTCCACCCTCAGGGACAGCATTACATATTCTCTCTTTCAGTTCTCCTGCCGCCTTATTGGTAAAGGTAATTGCAAGTATTTGCCAAGGCCTGCAAAGCCCCATTCGGAGAATATAGCTTATTCTGTTGACAAGTACTGTGGTTTTGCCGCTGCCTGCACCTGCAAGAATCAGCACAGGTCCCTCTGTATGGAATACAGCCTTTTGCTGCATATTGTTCATAAATGAATAGTCTTTTTGTAATTCCGTCAAACTCATAATTATTTCCCTATCCTAAAAATATCTTAAAGACAAAGCATATTATAACACAAAAGAAAAAAAGTCACAACATAAAAATGCTGTGACTTAACCTTAGTAATTAATCAGCTAAAATAACCCTGAACAATTTTTTCAATATTCTCGTGGTTTTCAGCAATAATGAGCATTGAATAAAGTCCGTTTTCCTGTACACTACATTCCTTAATAATAGAAACCTGGTCGGTATCGTAGGACTGGGCTGTATTCAACTTATCATTTAAATAAGTGTTCAGCTTATCATTTATAGTCTGCACACTTTCTTCATCATTTGCCTTAATTACAACCACAGTTGTAGGAAATGAATCGCCGTCACTAACTTCGGCAATAAAATCAGAAACATTGTCGGGGTCAATATCAAACTGTTTCTGAAGGTCAGTTGTGTTTGTAATGGTCTTCATTGAAGAAAGACCTCCATTATCATTTACATCTGCCAAAATTTTAGAAAGTTCAACATTACTGTCCTTATTTTCAGAACCGCAACCTGCAAACGCAAAAAGCATCAATAATACAGAAAATGTAAGCACTAATACCTTTTTCATAATAATTCCTCCTTCATAGGCTATCATAAAAAATTATACTTATAGGGAAATAAAATGTCAATTACAAAAGAAATACAAATTGTTTACATAAATAATATATATCAAATTGTTGCTTTTATAAAAGTATTCAATGTGTTTGGGGATTTTTTATTTTTTTTCGTAAAAACTATTGACTTATTTTTGGAATTTGTATATAATAATTATCGTTCGCTGATACGGACATATTGTTAATGCGGAATTGTGTAAGGGTAGCACAGCAGACTCTGACTCTGTTTGTATGGGTTCGAATCCTATTTCCGCAGCCATTGGCCTCGTAGGTGACTACGAGGCCAATTATATATAATTATATATTTCGAGGTGTAGCTCAGTTTGATAGAGCGCTGCGTTCGGGACGCAGAGGTCGCAGGTTTGAGTCCTGTCACCTCGACCATAGCATAACACCGGTTTTGATATGAAAAATATTAAGATTGGTGTTTTTTTAATTATATTCGCCAACAATACGAATTTTTTAGGGGTATCTTACAATGAAAAATTTTATAAGACTAACAGATTATACTGAAGATGAATTAAGAAAAATATTTGAAATAGCTGATAAAATCCAGCTGAGTTTACTGTCTGACTAAATAAATTTTTATCTTTTTAAACTTTTTAACAGAATGTTGACCTAACTTATTTCAAATTAAATTTACCTCTTAATATCAAAACACCAATCTGCATTATATGTAGTTTGGTGTTTATTTTTGTAATTTATTATGGTATAACAAAGGAATATGGGTATATGCATATTATATCTATCAAATAATTTTTATTATTATTGGTATTATGATACTGAAAAACATACCTATAATTTATGGACAGAGATATTGATAATCTGATAAAAGGAGTAAAAATATGGAAAACATTTTATCAACTTCCAACATTACAAAAGTCTATGGAAAATTCAAGGCAGTAAATAATATTAGCATCAACATTAAGCCGGGTGACATTTACGGCCTTGTGGGCAGGAATGGTGCAGGTAAAACCACCCTTATGAAGATGATAACGGGTCTTGCTGCACCTACATGCGGAACTTACAAAATTTTCGACAAATCACCAAAGGAGGACAAAAGCCTGCTAATGAAAGTCGGCTGTCTTATTGAGTCCCCCGGAATTTATCCTGATATGACGGCATATGAAAATGTAAAGCAGAAAGCAATCCTGCTGGGAATAAAGGAAAAAGGATATGTGCAAGGTCTGCTCAATCTTGTAGGGCTTGGGAATGTAGGTAAGAAAAAAGTAAATAAATTTTCCTTTGGAATGAAACAAAGGCTTGGTATCGCCCTTGCCCTTGTAGGAGAACCGGACCTGCTTATCCTTGATGAACCAATTAACGGACTTGACCCCCAAGGTATTGTTCAGGTAAGAGATACTATACTAAGGCTAAACAAAGAAAAAAATATGACTATCCTAATTTCAAGCCATATCCTTGAGGAACTTTCAAAAATATGCACTCGTTTTGGTTTTATGAACAGAGGAATGCTTGTTGAGGAAGACACAGTAGAAGAACTCTATGACAAATGCAGGGATTACATAGAAATCAACACTAAGGAAATAGACAAAGCCTGTACTGTACTTGACCAAATGAATCTTTCTAACTACAAAGTGATTAACAATACTACAATAAGAATATTTGAACGCATTGAAGGGGCCGGCGAAATAAATACTCAGCTTGTAAAAAGCGGGATAACGGTTAATGAAATTTATCTTGGGGGAGCTTCCCTTGAGGAATATTTCTTGAACATTACAGGAGGAACAGAACAATGATAAATATTATTAGAAGAGATTAAAGACTACTTTTCCGCTCAAAAAGTTTTTACTTTGCATTTATTTATATTGCAGGCATGGCCACTTTAGCACCTTTAATTTCAACTACTTTGACAGATGATACTGTTTTTGACCCATTCTCAATATCATGGTCCTCAATAGTTTTATCCACACTTATGCTTGCCACAGCGATTTTTGGCGTTATTATTCTTAACAAAGATAATAAACAGGGTTACATAAAGAATATTGCCGGTATGTATGCCAACAAAGGATTATTTGCAATATCAAAATTCATTACCATCTCGGTTGCTGTAATCATATGGTCAATTTTTGGTCTTGGCTTTGCTATTGCTACCACAAACATATTCGGTGGAAATCATATAGTATATTCGGACTTTTTACATTTTGTCGGAATAAGTGCCTTAGGCATTTTTCTTAACCTTTGTTCTATCTCTATTATGGTATTTCTTACCGTGCTTTCAAGAAACAGCGTTCCGGGAATAATAACAGGTATCTTAGTCAGCTCCGGTATACCCGCCATGATTTTCAATTTGTTAAACACCGTAATAAATAAATTGTTCGGCGGAACTGACTTTGACATTTCAAAACTCTTCCCGTATAACAGTCTTAATACCATAAGCTATAACCCACATTTAGGAGAGATAATAAGGATGATAATTGTAGGTTTAGTATTTGTGGTAGCATTTAATATCTTATCGGTAATCGTTTCCAACAAGAGAGATATTAAGTAAAAGAGTTTTTATCTAAATATATGCTGTAATCTCTACATAACAACAGCAATAATTTATACTTTTATACAACAAGCGACAGGTAGAAAACACCTGTCGCTGTTTTAATTCTGTCTATGGAGTTTTAACGATTTTCACACCCCTGTTGTCGGTACCTAAGAAATCCATCTTTACATAGTTACCCACAATCCGGGAAACAAATCTTTTGGAATACGCACTTTCAATTTCCTTAAGATTTAGGTTTGTGCTGATAATTGTAGGCTTGTTCCTTAACAATCTTGTATTTATTAAATTATATATAGCAGAGGCAGAATAATTATTTGAAAGCTCTGTTCCTAAGTCGTCAAATATAAGTAAATCACAGCTTGTAAGGGAATTAAGTATTTCCTCCTCTCTGTCATAATTATAGCTGAAATGACTGTGTTCCATCTTCCCCACTATATCGGGAGCAGAAACATATACCACACCGTAACCCTTTTTTATAACCTCATTGGCGATTGCAAGGCTGAGGTGGGTTTTGCCCAGTCCCGTTGCACCTCGCAGAAACAGGCTGTCCGATTTTTCATTAAAGTTCTCCGCATAACTTTTACAGTACACATAAATCTTTTTCATTCTCTCATAGGGTGAAATAGAATATCCCTCGGAAATATCCATACTGTAATTGTCAAGGGAAAATGTTTCAAATGACGAAAGAGAAAGGGGCGAGCTGTCATTAAGCTCCTTACAGGCAATTTCCGACCTTAATTTTTTAAGGCATCGGCATATCACCGTTCTTCCCTCTTCATTGTCTACCCTGCCTGTATCCCTGCATATAGAACAGCAGTACTTAGGCTCCAGAGCGTCTTTGCTATAGCCGTTTTGGAACAGAATAGTTTTCATCTCCTGTTGCAAATTAAGACTCTTTTTTGCAAGGGCGGCCACCGCCTCCTTAACATTTCCCCCTCTTACAACAGCCTTTGCCGTTTCTGTTCCAATTACAGCCAGCTGCCTTTCAATTTCCTCCAGCCGTGGAAGTTCTTTAAATATCTGTTTCTTTGCAATTTCCTGATTTTGAAGTGCTTTCATTCTTCGACTGTTAAGGGCCTCTTCAGCCATTTGGTTTATCTTATTACTATAAGCCATAGTTCCCCCTATTAATCAAACAAGCTAAAATTCTCGTATTTTTCAATATCGTATGAAGTTTCCTCTGCCGATGTTTTCTTTCTCTTAGTCCTTGAGGATTTTTCATCATGTTCTTTTAGTTCTTTTAAAGAATTAATATTATTCTTCTTCCAATTCTTTAAGATACCATTTGTATATGTAATATTAAAGGTGTTTTTCTTATTAACACATCTTTCATATGCCTCTCTAAGCATTTCTTCGCTAAAATGCCATTCATTTATCCAACGGTTTGCATTTTCCTGCTGTGCTTTAGTTGGTGAACCTGTGCTGTTCATTCCAAAAATACGAGCAACCTTGTTCCATGCCTCTCCGTACATCTGTAAAACCGTAATCTTTTCTTCGGCTCTTTCTATTGTGGTTATATCCTCATCTGCCCAGCGTATACCCATTTTTTCAATATACTTCATATTGTCCCTACCTATTGAGTGACAGTAGTGAAATAACATCATAAGCACATCATAGGGCAGTCCGTCTGTATCGTGGAGCATAACAACTGTTGCAGTGTCCCCACTTGAAATAGGTCTGCCAAAGAGGGATTCTACCTCCTGCAGCAGGGACGCAAGCTCACTGTCCGTATCAATTCTCTGTGCAACAAAAATACTATCGGGCTTTTGGGAGCGTGAAACAGGCCGCGGCTTTTTATCTGAAATCTCTTTTTCCCCTGATTCAGATTTTTCCTGTATAGATGTTTCCCCCATTTCCTTTTTAGGAATACTTCCGTCAGACGCCAAGACGCCCCTGTCTATCCAATATAGGATTGCGTCTTTAACATCTTCCTGTGCAATATTAAGTTGTTCTCCAACATATTTTTCTGTAAGTGATAATGTACTGTTGCGTAGTACAAAGAGAAGTACTTTAAGCTGATTTTCCGACGCCAAACGAATTTCCTCGTCAACAACGCAATTTGGCACCGCAAAAATCGCCCCCCACTTACCCAAATTAAGGTTTATAGACAAATTAATACGCCCTTTCACAATAGTAAGAGTATTATATCACATATTTTATAAGATTACCACCAAATAATTTATTTTTATCTTGACTATTTCTTATTTTATGATATAATAATATCCGGTTTAAGTTTGCGGATGTAGCTCATCTGGTAGAGCGCCACCTTGCCAAGGTGGAGGTAGCGGGTTCGAGCC
>CANROX010000029.1 GCA_947632335.1 uncultured Clostridia bacterium | reverse complement strand
ACATAATTTTATTAGTGAAAATATTTACTTTTTCCATTATACTACATAAACTGTAGGTTTTCAATATTTATAAAAAAAGTACTTAGATTTTAAAATAGCTGTAACAATATACTCACAAATACAAAATATTCTGAAGTCCTGTCAACACCACCAAAATTACATTAGTTAGGGAACTGACCTAACTGTTATTAACTGCTTTATACTAAATCCGAGTTCATATAGCACAAGTGCTGATATACGCACGGACTATTAAATTTTCAGATTGGATAAAGAAAACACATATGCTTATCAATCTAGAATATAGGCAGATATAAGTTAATAAAAATTTTTGATTACCAGTTATGTTCTTGTAATGGGACGAGTTGCTGGTACAAAATATGATTGAAAGTCAATAATATAAGAGTATTTTACGAAAGGGTTTTACTACACGTTTTTTATAAAAATCATCAAAAAAATAGCCCATTTGTATAAATTATACAAATTATAGTAATTATTTTCCGCATTATAACTATGTAAACTATAATAATGCTGTGTTATAATTAAATGGCAAGACATAGCAGGTCGGTCTTTTATGATTTCCTATATACAGCACAATAGCTGTTAAGGAGGTGTAAACCTATGGAATTTGTAATTAGTTTTACAATCATAGTATTTATTATTATTGCGATAAAAAGTGACCGCCTCGCACTGCGAATGCAAGACAGTCAAAAAAATAATCGTTAGTGTAAACAACTGCTTTATCTGTTCATTATACGCTATTATGGTATTATATCCTTAATAATATGTCAATTGAACAGAGTTGGCAGTGTATGATAAACAGGAAAAGGAAAATATGATATCGAATAAGATAAGACACACTTAAAGACAATATTTTTTAATGTTTAAATAGAGAAATAGAAACAAATAAAAATCATGTTGAAAATAATGGCAAATGTGTAAAGAACAATATTAAAAGGGTTGCTCCCAATTCACCCTTATTATGTCGGAATATTTGTTAAGTATAATAAAATTACTGAAAGAAGAAATAAATCACACAAAAATATTTTGAACAATTAGACTTATGGAATTTATAATTATATAGAGAGGTTCTTATGAAAAATTTTAAATATCATTACTTAGACAAGGAAATTGAAGAAAAAATTTTAGATAATAAAAAGAACGGATGGAAAAATCCATATAGTTTTAACAGCGAAAATGCACTTAGACGTGATAACTCCCATGACAAACCTAATTTATGGAGACCAACCTTTATTAGAGATTGCGAAAAAATTTTACATTTACCTCTTTATAACAGGTACTCAGACAAAACACAAGTATTTTCATTTTATAACAATGATGACCTATCAAGACGTGGTTTGCATGTACAACTTGTATCAAGGATTGCAAGGAACATTGGGAAAGTTTTGCAGCTAAACTTAGATTTAATAGAGGCGATTGCCTTGGGTCATGATATTGGTCATACCCCATTTGGCCATGCGGGTGAGAGATTTTTAAACAATATATACTACTGTCAAACTGGCAGATACTTTAATCATAATGTACATAGTGTAAGGGTTCTTGATAAGATGTTTATACGAAACTGCACATTACAGACCCTTGACGGTATACTATGTCATAATGGCGAATTTGAATCGCAGGAATACAGGCCACGTCTAGAAAAGACTTTTGAAGAGTATGACAATGAGGTTGAGGATTGTTACAAGGAAGGCATAGGTGCAATTAAAAAGTTAATTCCATGTACCTTAGAGGGATGCGTTGTCCGTATAAGTGACATGATAGCATATATAGGAAAAGATAGACAAGACGCAAGAAATGCAAGAATTATTGATAGTAATTACCGATTTTCTAAAAATGAAATTGGTGCTGAAAATGCACAAATGATAAATAATATGATCGTATATATCATTGAGAATAGTTATGGAAAGGACTATATCTCATTAAGTGAAAATGCATATGAGGATTTAAAGTCAGCTAAAGAAGAAAACTTTCAGGTAATTTACAATAATAAAAAAATAAACGAACAATATAAAGAAATAATACAACCTATGTTTGAAGAAATGTATTTAAAATTATTAGAAGATCTAAAAGATGGAAATAAACAATCTTGGATATATAAACACCACATAGAATTTATGAATAAACAGCGAAATTATTATAAAGGTAATAATTATATTGATGAAGAAAAAAATCAGATAGTTGTAGACTACATTGCCAGCATGACTGATGATTATTTTATACAACTTTATGAAAATTTATTTCCAAAAAGTAAATATAGGATACATTACCACACATATTTTGAATAAATTAATGACGACCATTTGCAAAGAGTAATCGTTACCTTTTAATGTTTTGCTACAAACCGGAATAGCAATTATAAAGAGTGAAAATAACAAAACGAAAAATAATCTGGAATGAGAGTATATGAAAAAGTCCATGTTAAACAGACAAATATAAAGTAATGTCATTGTTTAAATAGAGGCGGTGTAAAAAATATTGTGTTTTGACACATGAAAAGAACATAATTTAGTTTGCCAATATCAAGCAATTATTACAGCACATTTTAATTAAAAATTCAATGAAATGCTCCCTAAGACCACAGATCTTAGGGGCTTTTTTTATTATAAAAAATTTATAACTATTAATAAAAGTACCATTTATTGTACAACTAATATGGTATTATACAAGTAGTTAATATTTTATCTACAAAAACAAGTTTATATAATTAGCAGAAATATACAAAAAACTGCAAAATATATAAATATTATTGATAATTCGTTGAATTATATGGTAATAAATGCTATAATAAATTCTAAAATAACTCTGATTATACATAAGAACAAAATCAGGCAAAGGGAACAATATGATTACCACCATGTTTATCAAACAACAGAATTTAAAGACAACAAGAAAGACGGCAATAAAAAAGACCTGCCGAAGCAGGTCTGACATCACACACCGTGATAGCTGATAAACAGCGGTTTGAGTAAACTTTTATTTGAACTCGTAGTGTAATCTCATAAGGTAATATTGAGATTATCTATATTATATTATAAAAAATTTAAATTGTCAATAGGAGGATTACAATTATGGATGAAAAAATTTATTATTTGGGCCTTGATATAGGAACGGACTCTGTTGGATGGGCAGTAGCAAATTCTGAATACAAGCTAAATAAATTCAGAGGTAACGCTATGTGGGGCGTAAGGATGTTTGACGAAAGTGATACGGCCGTTTCCCGCAGAGGATTCAGATGTGCATCCCGCAGATTGTTTAGAAGAAAACAGAGGATAGAATGGTTACAAATGCTATTCGACAGGGAAATATCAAAGGTGGATATTGCTTTCTTTAACAGGCTGAAAGAGAGTAATTTATATGCAGAGGACAAGACAATTAACAGTCCTTATGCTGTATTTGCAGATGAAAATTACAACGATACTGATTTTCACAATGAATACAAGACAATTTATCATTTGAGAAAAGAGTTAATTGAAAATGATGAGCCTCATGACATAAGGCTGGTGTATCTTGCTTTGCACCACATTATTAAACATAGGGGACATTTCCTGTTTGACAGCATTGGTGAAAATATTGATTCATACAATTCCTTTGAGACACTTTTTCAAAATTTAAAGGATTACCTTGCTGAGGAATACCTTATTGAAGTGGAATGTAATAACGAAGAAGAATTTGCCTCTGTTATAAAGGATAAAATGCTGTCAAAAACCAAGAAAGAAAAGGCGGTTTATTCCCTCTGCGGTATTACTAAAAAGGAAAATCCAAATCTGGCCGCAGTTCTCTATCTGTTATGCGGAGGCACTGTAAAACTGGCAGATCTTTTTGGGGACCCGTCATTCAATGATGGTGAGCTGAAATCCATTACATTTAGCGGTAGTTATGATGATAAAGAGCCGGATTATCAGGATTTGCTAAATGAAAGGTATGAGCTTATTGAAAAAGCCAAGGCTATTTATGACTGGGCAATTTTGGATAGCATTAGGAAAGGAAACAAGTACATCTCCTTTGCAAAAGCAGATTCCTATGACGAGCATAAGTCTGACCTTAAAATGCTTAAAGAATTTGTAAGAAAATACTGTAACCACAAGTACAACAGGATTTTCAGAGAAACAAAGACAGGATTGGATAATTATACTGCATACTCCGGAAAATACAAAAGTGACGGTCACAACGGTGTAATTCTTTGCAGGACAAATCAAGAGGATTTTTGTAAATTTTTATCAAAGGAACTTAAGGAATATAGATCCGTTGATGAAAATTATGACGCTATGTTTCAAAAAATAGAAAATCAGGTGTTTATGCCAAAGCAGATTACCAAGGATAACGGTGTTGTTCCAATGCAGCTTAACCGAATGGAACTAAAGAAAATTCTTGAAAACGCAAGTAAATATCTTGATTTTTTGAATAATGAAGATTCCGACGGAATGTCCGTTAAGGATAAAATTGTTAAGATATTTGAATATCATATCCCCTATTATGTGGGACCACTGAATACTAACAGCGACAAGTCTTGGCTTATTAGAAGTGAAGAAAAAATTTATCCGTGGAATTTTGAAAAGGTTGTTGATATTGAAAAATCAGCAGAAGAATTTATAAACAACCTTACAAGCAAATGCACCTATTTAAGGGATAAAGATGTAATTCCTAAAAAGTCCATTTTGTACTCTAAATATATGGTTCTGAACGAACTTAACAATTTAAAAGTAAATGGCGAAAAGCTGGATGTAAAACTTAAACAGGATATTTTTAACAAGCTGTTTTTAGTTAGAAAAAAAGTTACCCTCAAAGCGGTAAGGGATTACATAAAATCTGTTTACGGCTCTGATGTGGAGCTGACAGGCATTGATATGAATTTTAGGTCAAGTATGAGTTCATATATCGATCTACACCAATATAATTTGACTGTTGATGAAATGGAAGATGTTATTTTTGCTATTACAATTTTTGGCGATGATAAAAAACTTCTCAAAAATCGACTTAGGAAACAACTTGGCGATAAATTAAGTGTTGATGAAATCAAGAGAATTTCACAGCTAAAGTATAAAGACTGGGCCGCATTTTCAAGGGAATTTTTAACAGAGATATATGATGTTTCTTTAGAGACAGGCGAGGTAAAGGATAATATTATCAATACGCTTTGGAATTCACAGGACAACCTTATGGAACTTTTGGGTTCAAAGTATAACTTCTCTTTGGCCATTGAAAATGCAAATGAAAATATTGACGCCCACGATACTTTAGAAGATATGGTGAACAGTCTATATGTTTCTCCAAAGGTAAAAAGACCCGTGTACCAAAGTTTAAAGATTGTGAATGAAATTATTAAAATTATGGGTTGCAAGCCTAAAAAAATCTTTGTGGAAATGACCCGTTCTGATGGAATAAAGGGTGACAAAGGCAGAAAGGACTCAAGAAAAGACAGGCTGGTAAAGCTGTATCAGGCCTGTGGCAGGGACTCGGGTGAATTATTTGAAAGTTTGCAGAGTAAATCTTTTGATGAGTTAAGGAGGGATAAACTCTATCTGTATTACACACAGTTTGGCAGGTGTATGTATTCCGGTGAGGAGATTTCAATAGACGATTTAATGGAGGACAAAAACACCTATGATATTGACCATATATTCCCCCGTTCAAAAGTAAAGGACGACAGTCTTGACAATAGGGTACTGGTAAAGAAACAGATTAACGCCCACAAGGATAATGATTATCCCCTTAACAGAGATATTCAAAATAAAATGAGGTCCCATTGGTCATTTCTATGTGCAAAGGGATTAATCAGTAAGAAAAAGTATGAAAGACTGACCAGGGTAACTCCGCTGACAGATAGTGAACTTTCTGACTTTATAGCAAGACAGCTGGTAGAAACAGGTCAGTCCACAAAGGCAGTTGCAGAGTTATTCAAGGTTATGTATCCATCTACAGAGGTGGTATATGTAAAGGCAAGTACGGTGTCAGACTTCAGGCATCAATATGAAATGTTAAAGTGTCGTTCGGTCAATGACCTACACCATGCAAAAGACGCGTACCTCAATATAGTTGTGGGTAATGTGTATAATGTAAAATATACCCACAATAGGAGGATTTTTATTAAGGGGTTGCAGACTAAAAAATACAGTCTTAACAGAATGTTTAATTATTCAACTGAAGGCGCATGGGTAGCAGAGGAAGGAAAGTCTATTTCCATTGTCAAAAGGACAATGAGAAAGAACAATATACTTGTTACCAGGTACGCCTCTGTAAAGTCAGGTGAGCTTTTCAAACTGAATCCTTTGAAGAAAGGTAAGGGACAGGTACCTCTAAAAAAGAATACAGCTCTTTCTGATATTTCAAAATATGGTGGCTATGACAGACCGGGCGCCGCATACTTTGCATTTGTTAAACATCTGGGCAAAAAGGACAAGGAAATCCGACAGATGGTTCCGATTAATATGTACCAAAGGGCAAATTACGAAAGTAATCCTGAAAAGTACCTAACAGAAGTTTTAGGACTAAAGTCACCGCAGATATTAATCCCGGTTGTAAAATATAATTCTTGTATTGAAATAGACGGCTTTAGAATGCATATAAGCAGCAAAAAAAATGAGGGTGCAACCTTGGCCTATAAACCTGCAGTACAGCTTATCATTGGGGAAAGGTTTGAAAGATATATTAAAAAGATTGAAAAGTTAATGACAAAGCCTGAGGATTATAAAATTACAAAGTATGATGAAATATCTGAAGAAATGAATATTGCCCTGTATAGCGAGCTTGTCTACAAGCTGACTTCAACTGTATTTAAGGTTAAGTTTGGGTCTATAGGAGACAAGTTAAAAAATGCACAGGATAAATATGTCGGTTTAACATTGTGGGAACAGTGCTATGTAATTTCAGAGGTGTTAAAAATAATACACAACAATGTACTCACCGGTGATTTAAGACTTGTTGGGGGCTCCAAAAAAACCGGTGCTACAACTACTAACTCCGCCCTGTCGGAAATCAAAAATATAAGTAAAATTTATCTTGTAAATCAGTCTGTAACAGGCCTCTATGAAAATAAGGTTGACCTTTTAAATATGTAAGGAGAATATGCAGTGAGTTGGCGCACAGTTGTAATTACGAAAACATCAAAGCTGGACTACTCCCTTGGCTATATGGTAGTCAGAGATTTAGAAAACACAGTAAAAATTCACATTAGTGAAATTTCTGTTTTGATTGTAGAAAGTACAGCTGTGTCCCTTACTGCTGCATTACTAAACGAGCTTGTGCAGAAAAAGGTCAAGGTAATATTTTGTGACAATAAGCACAGTCCTGCCTTTGAAACAACACCATATTACGGAAGTCATGATTGCAGTTTAAAAATTAAAAGACAAATGGATTGGAACATATATACAAAGCAAAGTGTCTGGACGCTGATAGTTGCCGAGAAAATTAAAAATCAGGCAGAAAATCTGAAACTCTTCGGCTTGGAACAATACAGGTTGCTATATGACTATATTGATGAAATTGAGTTTAACGACAAATCCAACAGGGAGGGTCATTCTGCGAAGGTTTATTTTAATGCTATGTTTGGAAAAGGTTTTAGCAGGAATGAGGATAACCCCATAAATGCCGCTTTGAATTACGGTTACAGTATAGTGTTGTCTATTTTTAATCGGGAGGTGGTTTGCGGTGGTTACATAACTCTGCTGGGATTGTTCCATGACAATATGTTCAATCAATATAACCTTAGCTGTGACCTTATGGAACCCTACAGACCATTTGTAGATAGGCTTGTTAAGGATATGTGTGTTAAAAAATTTGATAAAGAGGAAAAGGAGATAATTCTAAATCTTCTTAATGATGAAGTTATTGTTGACGGCAGAAAGCAAACATTCACCAATTCTATTAAAATGTATTGCAAAAGTGTTTTTTCTGCCTTGGAGGACAATAACACAGATTTAATTAGGTTTCCAAGGAAATGAGTTACAGATTTATGAGAGTTATGGTTATGTTTGACCTTCCTACAGAAACAATAGAAAATAGACGCAACTATTCAAAGTTCAGAAAATTTTTGATTAAAAACGGATTTATGATGATGCAGGAGTCTGTCTATATTAAATTGGCACTTAACCAAAATGCTGCAGTTTCTATTATTGATGTAGTTAAAAAGAATAAACCTCCGGAGGGATTGGTTCAGATATTGACTATCACTGAAAAGCAATTTTCAAAAATAGAGATTATCACCGGCAGTAAAAAGGGCGATGTTGTAGATTCGGACGAAAGGCTTTTGATTATATGAGAGTAGTTTATAAATATCTTCCCGGTGCAATCAGCTTTGATAACAACAAAACAAAGCTGATTGTAATTGAAAATAATGAATTGTTCAGAAATACAATAATGGAACTGTACCTGGGAAATGAAAAAGAATGGTTTGTGTTTTCTAAAAATTTTACCCCTGTTGTTTATAATAAAAAGGTAAGGTTCATTGGGGATGTTTTAAACTTTAATTATAACGACAAAAAGTTGATTTCCAAAATAAATGAAGAAATACAGTCAATAGTAAACGATATTTACTATGAAAACGCATTGAGAATAAAGGAACAGCTTGTGTGTTTGTGCAGTCAGATAACTGAAAAAATGGATTTTGATGTTGATTTTGACGATAATATAGAAACATCTTCATTAATAAAAATTTGTTCCTTTGTTTTAAAGGATGATACAAACAGTCCGCTGGAGAAACTCTTGAGATTCATCAGATTAATGAGGGATTACATAGGTATTGAATTTTTTGTAATTCAAAACCTATGTATGTATTTCTCCGAAGAACAGATAAAAGATTTTTTAAAAGATATTTCATTAGATAAGCTAAATGTTGTGGACATAGAACATACAGTGCCGGCTGTCAATATAGATAGAGCAGAGATTGTAATAGTAGATAAAGACCTTTGTGTTGTTGACAGTTAGCCTAATTTGTTTTATCATATAATTACCTTATAAGTTGCCGTGCATAGTTGTAGTGGATGCACTTTACTTTCAATTTGAGGTTTGAGAGTAGTGTAATTTCATAAGGTAGTAAAACAACACAATAATGTTAAAGTTTGGTAAGGAGTTTGAGAGTAGTGTAATTTCATAAGGTAGTAAAACGAAGCTTTTAAAACTGCTGGAATGTCGGCTGTTTGAGAGTAGTGTAATTTCATAAGGTAGTAAAACAGGAAATCCTAAACACCGAAAGGAGATTAAGTTTGAGAGTAGTGTAATTTCATAAGGTAGTAAAACTATATTCTTTTTAAACATTTCCTTTTTTATGTTTGAGAGTAGTGTAATTTCATAAGGTAGTAAAACGGTTCAGCCCGAGAAATGGCTCGACTCATTGTTTGAGAGTAGTGTAATTTCATAAGGTAGTAAAACAACCCACCACAAAATGTGGTGGGTACTATTAGTTTGAGAGTAGTGTAATTTCATAAGGTAGTAAAACCTGCGAAAGCAGATTACTTCAGACGACCCCGTTTGAGAGTAGTGTAATTTCATAAGGTAGTAAAACCTGTGTATTGTGACAATGCTCGCCTATTATGTTTGAGAGTAGTGTAATTTCATAAGGTAGTAAAACATCTTGATGTTCTTTCTTTGCAAGGAAATAGTTTGAGAGTAGTGTAATTTCATAAGGTAGTAAAACAACGCAAGGATAAGGGAGGGTTTTACGTTTGTTTGAGAGTAGTGTAATTTCATAAGGTAGTAAAACTTCAGACGGTTCTGAATGGCGACTATTCTGTTTGAGAGTAGTGTAATTTCATAAGGTAGTAAAACATCTTGATGTTCTTTCTTTGCAAGGAAATAGTTTGAGAGTAGTGTAATTTCATAAGGTAGTAAAACAACGCAAGGATAAGGGAGGGTTTTACGTTTGTTTGAGAGTAGTGTAATTTCATAAGGTAGTAAAACTTCAGACGGTTCTGAATGGCGACTATTCTGTTTGAGAGTAGTGTAATTTCATAAGGTAGTAAAACCCGTCGCGACCCAGATAATTACTCTGGAAAGTTTGAGAGTAGTGTAATTTCATAAGGTAGTAAAACAAAAAAACTCATAAATATAACGATGTAGATGTTTGAGAGTAGTGTAATTTCATAAGGTAGTAAAACAATGTATTCTTTTCGCTGTCCATAAGCATTGTTTGAGAGTAGTGTAATTTCATAAGGTAGTAAAACAGCCGTTTACTTTCGACTGACTTATTAGCCGTTTGAGAGTAGTGTAATTTCATAAGGTAGTAAAACACAACGCAAATAAAATGGGATCGGATATTGGTTTGAGAGTAGTGTAATTTCATAAGGTAGTAAAACCAAGCTGATCTTCATACGGTGCCGGAACTTGTTTGAGAGTAGTGTAATTTCATAAGGTAGTAAAACGACTGTGGACGAGTTTAGACAAGTTTTTGGGTTTGAGAGTAGTGTAATTTCATAAGGTAGTAAAACATACACCTTGGACGAATAACCACCCAAACAGTTTGAGAGTAGTGTAATTTCATAAGGTAGTAAAACGCATAAATTTCATACAACTTGTCCTTTTTGGTTTGAGAGTAGTGTAATTTCATAAGGTAGTAAAACTTAGAGTGGGAAAAATATATATCCGATTGGGTTTGAGAGTAGTGTAATTTCATAAGGTAGTAAAACGGCTGAAAAGTTGAATAAAACGGTTTTCTTGTTTGAGAGTAGTGTAATTTCATAAGGTAGTAAAACTGAAACTGGTTGCAAAGCTTATCGTGGCGCGTTTGAGAGTAGTGTAATTTCATAAGGTAGTAAAACCAAAATTCAGATTGGAGTACAACCGAGGCGGTTTGAGAGTAGTGTAATTTCATAAGGTAGTAAAACACACCACGAATTATAATTCCTGTTGAGGCGGTTTGAGAGTAGTGTAATTTCATAAGGTAGTAAAACAAAGAAATTGAGAAAGTAGTTATGGTGGAAGTTTGAGAGTAGTGTAATTTCATAAGGTAGTAAAACCAATGTCAAAAATTCCGTCTAATTCTTCGTGTTTGAGAGTAGTGTAATTTCATAAGGTAGTAAAACTACGATTTTGAAAAATGCAAAAATTTAATTGTTTGAGAGTAGTGTAATTTCATAAGGTAGTAAAACAAAAACAAAACGATAGGCTGTGAATTGGTTGTTTGAGAGTAGTGTAATTTCATAAGGTAGTAAAACAAACCGCTGAAATAACCGCCCATGCCCACGGTTTGAGAGTAGTGTAATTTCATAAGGTAGTAAAACAAATGTGCATTTTACCGTTGCACAAGCCTTGTTTGAGAGTAGTGTAATTTCATAAGGTAGTAAAACTTGCGTTCTGGACTTCTCTTTTCACTTCCTGTTTGAGAGTAGTGTAATTTCATAAGGTAGTAAAACACAAACACCGTCGTATATGTCATCCCACGAGTTTGAGAGTAGTGTAATTTCATAAGGTAGTAAAACTTTAGCATTTTTTGGTATAGATAATATCTTGTTTGAGAGTAGTGTAATTTCATAAGGTAGTAAAACTCAAGGAAAAAAAGCAAACTTTCGCCGTCTGTTTGAGAGTAGTGTAATTTCATAAGGTAGTAAAACGTCAATAGCGATGATACATTAGCATATGGTGTTTGAGAGTAGTGTAATTTCATAAGGTAGTAAAACCATTGGCTGGAATAGAGGGGAATATAAGCCGTTTGAGAGTAGTGTAATTTCATAAGGTAGTAAAACTCCAGCAATAACTTATCTCAACTTATGCGGTTTGAGAGTAGTGTAATTTCATAAGGTAGTAAAACCTGATATAATAAAATCGGTTGTTCCTATTGTTTGAGAGTAGTGTAATTTCATAAGGTGGGGGAATATGTATTTAATTGAGTGCGGCAAGGGTTTTGTGGTATGATAAATACATAAAATGTGAAAGGGTGGTGCAAATGGCACACGAAAACACAAATACTATGACTGCGGATTTGGCTTTAGAAAGGCTGAAAAACGGAAATTCACTTTATTTGAAAAGTATGACCGGCAACGGGGATATTTCCCTCAAAAAAAGGTCTGATACCTGCAAAAACGGGCAACAACCTTATGCAATAATCATTACTTGTTCTGACTCAAGAGTTATTCCTGAAAGCATTTTTAGTGCGGGAATCGGCGATTTATTTGTTATCCGTGTAGCAGGAAATGTGATGGACGACCACCAGATTGGTTCGGTAGAATACGCTGTTTCTCATCTTGGTGTTAAGCTGGTTGTGGTGATGGGACATGACCATTGCGGGGCGGTAGACGCCGCTATGAATCACGACCCTGACGGCCATATCAAATTTATTACGGACGAAATACGAATGGCTATCGGCAACGAAACAGATGAAGTTAAGGCCTGTTGCCTGAACGCCAGACACAGCGCTAGCATAATTGAAAAAAGCCTTGTTATTCACAGGGAGGAAGAACAAGGCTTGAGGGTTGTCAGCGCACTCTACCGCCTTGAGGACGGCAGGGTAGAGTTTAATATATAAATTGGAACTATAAATTATTAAGGCATATTTAATTGTTTATTATGTAATGCAGAGTGTAATGAATATGATGTCCAATAATATAACATGGCTTTTCTTTGATATTGGTTCTACTCTTGTAGACGAGAGCGTAGCTTACCGAAAAAGAATTAAAAAAACCATAGCAAATACTGATATTGATTACAATGATTTTTATAATAAGATGGTACAGATTTCTAAATATAATCAAAAAGGCTATCATAAGGCGCTTGAATACTACGGTCTGACTATGGTTCCTTGGGATAGTGAGGATGAATTTGTCTATCCGGAAGCGGAAGATTGTCTGAGAAGATTAAACAAAAAATATAAAATCGGGATTATTGCAAATCAAAGTTTTGGCAGTAAAGAAAGATTAGAAAAAATAGGGTTGCTGAAATATATAGACATGGTTACTTCTTCTGCCGAGGAGGGTGTAGCAAAGCCTGATTTGCGTATTTTTAAGATTGCTCTAAAGAATGCAAACTGTAAAGCTGAAAATGCTGTTATGATTGGCGACCGACTTGATAATGACATTGTTCCGGCAAATAAAATAGGGATGACAACTGTTTGGATTAGGCAGGGCTTTGGCGGAAAGTCAAAAATCACCTCTGCATTAGAATCACCTGATTATGAAATTGAGAAATTAAACCAGATATGTTCTTTATTTTTATAATATTTTTTACCCTTAGTTTTTATGGCTGACCCTGCAGGTTTACTCATAAAAAATTCTTTTAAGTTGTATTATGAATAAAACACAAATTTTATCGAAAACCCACATTTACCGTATAAAAAAACCGCCCAACAGACTTATACAAACTGTTAGGCGTTTTTAATTTTAAAATTACGCAATGTTTTCATTTATAATAGCTTCTACCTCGTCCACAGAGGCTTCAAGTGAACATGATAACTCAGAGTAAAGATTTCTTGTTGCCAGCTTCATGTATTTTTCATCAACGGCGGAAAGAGTTTTTCCGCTATTTGCCCGTTCAACTTTTCTGTCAGCAAAAAATTTAAGCATAGCAATAAGAGTTGTAGGGTCTGACCCTCTTAAACATTTTCTGTATTCCTCATCACGAAAACGCTCCGGTCCTACCGTTATCTTCTCAATGGAAGAAATACTTTTAATTAGACTTTTGGCATCTTCTTTTGTTATAGGATAACGCATAGAACTTTCGCTTTCTACAGGTATATAATACACATTGTCTTTTTTCAAGATATCGTGCATAATATAGTAGTTTTTGTGAATCTTGCTATGAGGGATTTTCATTTTTTCAATTCTATCAATGATACATGCAACTCCATTATTGTTTATAACTTTTTCTCCTTCTTTAAACATCATCTTTCCCTCCTTTTTCTTGATAATTCTTTATTTCTCTATAAAATAATTATACCATATTTTCACAGAAAATTACATTATTAATAAGTAAAAATTTTTCTCAAAAACATAGTATATTTTTTAAAATAATGCACAAAATCACTGCTATTTCCTGTTGACAAAACAAATGAGTATTGGTATAATAGTTGTTGCTGATTGAGGGCCAATAGCTCAGTTGGTCAGAGCCACCGGCTCATAACCGGTTGGTCCGGGGTTCGAGTCCCTGTTGGCCCACCATAGATTAACACCGATTTTGATGTAATTAATATCAAGATTGGTGTTTATTTTTATTCAACGAAAAAAGGAATGAGGTCTTTGAAAGATAACTTGGAAATAAATATAGAATTGCAGGACAATGAATGGCCTTTTCTTTATATCAACCATGACAGAGAAATTGCCAGAGCTATTGTTTTTGACGGTTATGGATATTACTATTTTGTAAGGGTTATTCGTGATGATGATTTTGGCAAGGCTACATTGATAGAAACCTCAGGCGGCGGTGTTGAAAAAGGTGAGAACTTAGTCGATGCAATTAGAAGGGAACTAAGGGAAGAACTTGGGGCAGAGGTTGATGTGCTTTGCAAAATCGGAGTCGTGAGCGACTACTATAATCTGATTCACAGGCACAATATTAATAATTATTTTCTCTGCCGTATTCAGTCCTTTGGAGAAAGGAATATGACCGAGGAAGAAATAGAGGATTTTCATCTGTCTACACTGAAACTAACATATGATGAGGCCTTGAAAGAATATGAAAGATGTTCAAATACTAAGCTGGGCAGGCTGATTGCAAACAGGGAAATGCCAATTTTAAAGAGGGCAAAGGAACTGATTGAGGATTTAAATGTTAACAAAGGACAATGAAAAAATAAAACCGATTAACCTTTTGTGGTTAATCGGTTTTTTTGTAAGTTAAAGTATTTTATAAGTATCTTAAAATTATTTCTTAGTAATTTTCAGGGAAATATCAAATGCCTTTACAGAGTGGGTGAGTGCACCGATTGAGATAATATCAACCCCGGTTTCAGCAACACCTCTGATAGTTTCCTCTGTAATACCGCCGGAGGCCTCCAACAGTGCCTTACCGTCAGTAATTTCAACAGCTTGTTTCATTGTGTCATTATCCATATTGTCAAGCATAATAACATCTACATTAGCAGAGAGGGCCTCCCTAAGTTCCTCAAGGGTTCTGACCTCAAGCTCCACCTTAGCCATATGACCCAGCTTTTTTTTGAGATTTTTTACTGCGTTGGTAATGCCGCCGGCGGCATCAATATGATTGTCCTTTAGCATAGCAGCGTCACTTAAATTATAGCGATGGTTTTTGCCTCCGCCTACTGTAACGGCATATTTTTGAATAGGACGCATACCTGGAAGGGTTTTTCTTGTGTCCGCAATAGATGCGTTTGTGCCCTCCACAATTTTTACAATCCTGTTTGTCATTGAGGAAATACCGCTCATATGCTGTAAAAGGTTAAGGGCAGTTCTTTCCCCTTTAAGAAGGGTTCTTGTTTTGCCCTTTATTTTTGCAATAATGTCGCCTTTTTTAACTTCTTCTCCGTCATTAATAAAAATCTCATACTGAAAGTCCGACTGAAGAATTGTAAAAACTCTCATGGCTATTTCAATTCCACACAGCACGCCTTCCGCCTTTGCAAGAAAAACAGCCTCGTCTTCTTGTTCTTCGGGAATAAGGTAATCCGTTGTAATGTCTATGTAGTTAATATCCTCAAGGAGAGCCTTTTTTATAAGCTCATCCACATAAATCGGGTTCGGTATCATAGGTTGATGCCCTCCTTAACTTCTTCAAGTATAATTCCCGCCACTGTTGCAAGGCTTGTTGCCTCAACATAGTCGGTGGTAATTTCATATTCTGTGGTGACAAGGTCGGAGAGAATACTATCCACCTGTCTGTACGCTTCATCAATGTGTTCAAGATTTGGGATAACGAAATATGTCTGCTGCATAATTTCTCTTATTCCGGTTCTAATGCCTTTTGGCAGTTTTTTACCCGAAATACTCCTTTTTTTAGGTTCTTCTCCGATAGGCTTTCTTCCGCCTTTTCTAATCTTGTTTGTAATGTCAATAGCCGCTCTCCTGGAGAATACAAGAGCCTCAAGAAGGGAGTTGCTGGCAAGTCTGTTTGCACCGTGAACACCTGTATGGGAACATTCACCGCAGGCATAAAGTCTGTCAACGCTGGTTCTGGAATCAAGGTCCACATTGATACCGCCCATAAGATAATGCTGACAGGGATATATGGGAATTTTATCCTTTGTAATATCAATGCCCTTTTCAAGGCAGTTTTCGTAAATCATAGGAAATCTCTGCTTTACAAATTCCGGGTCTTTGTGGGTTATGTCAAGGTAAAAGTGGCTTGAATTCGTTTTCTTTTCTTCCAGCATAATAGAATGGGAAACAACATCTCTGGGGGCAAGTTCACCCCTTGTATCATAGTCAAACATAAACCTTTCGCCCTTGCAGTTGAGAAGAACGGCGCCCTCGCCCCGAACGGCCTCGGAAATTAAAAATCTTTCCCTGTCGCTCATACTGTTAAATGCGGTGGGATGGAACTGAACCCTTGAAAGGTGTTTAATGTTTGCCCCCATAAGGTGGGCAAACATAATACCGTCCCCTGTTGCAATGGCTGAGTTTGTTGTGTACTTATAAACCCTGCCAATGCCCCCTGTTGCGAGAACACAGTAGGAAGAACCGAAAACAAAGTTTTCACCGTCCCTCAGCACGCCTACATAAAAGCCCTGTTCCGCCTTATCTATTGAGTAGACAAGGGCGTTGTCAAGTATTGTAACATTAGGTTTTTCAGAGGCTTTTTTAATGAGTTTTTCAACAACTTCCTTACCTGTGGAATCCTTATGATGAACAATTCTGTTACGGCTGTGACCACCCTCAAGAGTGGCAAGAAGTCTGCCAAACTTGTCTCTATCAAACTCCACACCTAAATCCTTTAGTGCAAGCACATCTCCCGGTCCTTCGGTAACCAGCTTTTCAACAGCGGAAAGGTTATTTTTATATTTACCTGCAATAAGTGTGTCTGCAATATGTAATTTGTAATTGTCGTTGCCGGTATCAAGTACAGCGGCAATACCACCCTGTGCAAAACTGCTGTTTGAAAGAGTAAGCTCCTTTTTACTAAGCAGAAGTACAGAAATATCTTCCGGATAATTAAGCGCTCCGTATAGTCCGGCGGCACCTGTACCAACAATAATTACATCAAATTGTTTGTCCATTTTTAATCCTCTTTTAGGTAAACTTTATGGTAAAATATACGGTTTACAAAATAGTTAATATATATTATACTACATTTGTGGCATAATTTAAAGTGCAATATTGAAATTATGTTAGGAAATTTGGAAATATTAAATAGGGCAGGTGATAAAATGGAGCTAAAGAGTAACGAAGAAAAAGTAACAAGGGCGGTCCTTGTCAGTGTAAATACAGGAGAATATGACCCGGACGCCTCTATGCTGGAGCTTGTAGAGCTTGCAAAGACAGCGGGAGCAGAAACTGTAGCAACGGTAATGCAAAGTTTGGACAGGCCTGAAACGGCCACCTATGTTGGTACAGGTAAGTTGCGGGAAATAAGGGAATTTTGTGAGGCACAGGAAATAGATTTACTAATATTCGATACGGAACTTTCCCCGACGCAGATAAGAAATATTGAGGAAGAAACAGATGTAAGGGTAATCGACAGGACAATGCTGATTCTTGATATTTTTGCTATGCGTGCAAGGAGCAAGGAGGGTAAGCTCCAGGTTGAACTTGCACAGCTGAAATATATGCTGCCAAGACTTACGGGTAAGGGTATGGTGATGAGCCGTCTTGGAGGCGGTATTGGTACAAGAGGCCCCGGAGAAACCAAACTTGAAACTGACCGACGACATATAAGAAGGAGAATGGAAACCCTAAAGGAACAGCTTAGGGCAGTGGAACACCACAGAAATCAACTTCGCAAAAGAAGAAAAAAGGACGGCGTCATTACAGTTGCAATAGTGGGTTACACAAATGCAGGAAAAAGTACTCTGATGAACTATCTCACCGATGCAGGCGTATTGGCGGAAAACAAGTTATTTGCAACCCTTGACCCTACATCACGGGCTCTTAAACTTCCTAACGGGGTAACAGTTATGCTAATAGATACAGTTGGGCTTGTCAGGAGACTTCCCCACCACCTTGTGGACGCATTTCGTTCGACCCTTGAGGAGGCGGCAGAGGCTGATATTATCCTAAATGTCTGTGATGTCAGCAGTGAGGAGGCGTCCCTCCACCTGCAGGTTACAAAGGAGCTTTTGGAGAGCCTGGGCTGTAGGGATATACCTATTATTCCCGTTCTCAACAAATGCGACCTGGTGGATGGCGGTGTTGCAATTCCTCAGGTTGGCAACGGTGTAAGAATTTCTGCAAAGAAAGGGGAGGGCATTGACCAACTCCTATATGCTATTGAGGACAATCTTCCTGTAAGGGTAAAGAGGGTTAAGGCACTTCTTCCCTTTGAGAAACTTGGTCTTAGCGCAGAAATAAGGGAAAAATGTACCCTTATAAACGAGGAATATGTGGCGGAGGGCCTTTTTATCGATGCAGTTATAAATCAGGAAATGTACGAAAAAATTAAAGATTATATAAAGGAATAGGCTGACATTTATCTGTCAGCCTTTCTTGCGTTCTCTACAAACATTTTTATTTTTTCAGGGCTTTTGCCTATACCGTTTTCATTTTCTACGCCGGAAGAAACATCAACACCGTCCGGTCTAAGGTATTTAACAGCCTCTGTCACATTATTGGGATTAAGTCCCCCTGCAAGGAGCAATAATTTATTATCCTTTGGAATTTCTCTAACTAAACGCCAGTCAAAAATTTTTCCGCTCCCGGGTTCAAAGGCGTCAAAAACATAACCCTTAATTTTTTCCTCATTTCTGTAGAAGTCATAATTTTTCATATCCCTGACATTAAAGGCTTTAAGGATGGGAATATTGATTTTTTTTATCAGTTCCTCTTTAATATCGCCGTGTATCTGAATGTAGTCAAATCCGTTTTTTTCAATTATTTTAATCTGTTCTTCTGTGGGTTCAACCGTTACGGCAACCTTTTTGATATTTTGGTCAAGGACAGATATAATCTCTCGGGCACTTTCTGTATTTATATTTCTTTTGCTCTTAGGGAAAAACATTACCATTCCTGCAAAATCAACCTTGTTTTCGTTAAGAATTTTTGCCTCCTCTTTAGTTGTAATTCCGCATATCTTTATTTTCATAGTTGCCTCCCATAAAAAATTAAAAGTCCGCTCTAAGACGGACTAAAGCATTTTATCCCTTTGTTCTAAGAAGTTTAAGAGTTTTCTTTCCCGACACCCTTTCCCTCAAAAGTGGAGCAAGGTCAAAATTAAGAGTTTCCTTTTCAATATAAAAACCGTCGTTTTCATTAGTATAAAAATAAAAGTAGTCCTTGTCCTCATAGACTTTATCAAGGTCGGTATAGGGTATTGTAACTTGGTCTGTAATTATACCTTCCTCAGCAAAAGTGTATGTAACCTCTTTGCCGATAAGTCTTTGGTTGTCCTTTTTGGGATTAACATAGTAAAGCACAGAAATAATAATACCGCAGACAATGGCAAGGCTTGGATAGAGTATTGTTGTAAAATTAAGCTGAAACCTGCCATTGTAAATAAAGGAGCAAATAATAACGGCTATGCAGAACACATACATTAAGGCAGGTTTTAAAATTGACCTTTTGGTTAAAGTAAAACGCTTAAAATTAATAAGGGCGTCCTCTGTAAAAATTGTTTTAACTGTGTTGTTCATAGTAATTCACCTTTAGTATCAAAGTTAAAACTTAGTATAGCACAGAATAAGAAAATACGCAACGGTTTTTAATTAGTTTTATTTGCTTTTCTTGATATGTATGCGGATATATGATATAATACCATAATATAACTATATAAGGAGTACAGCTATGGATGTAAGGATAGACGATAAGCTGGAAATGAAAAAGCCTCATCCCTGCGGCAACAAAATATTTACTGTCACAAGGATTGGTATGGATTTTAAAATTCGCTGTGACAAATGCGGTCATGAGATTATGATACCCCGCATTAAAGCAGAGAAAAATATTAAGAAGATTATAAGGTAATACTATGTTTGATAAAATTGAAATTTTCAGCAAAAGATACGACGAACTTAACAGTCACCTGTACGACCCGAGCGTAGCAGGGGACGCCGCAAAATTTAATGAAACTATGAAGGAAATCAGATCCATTGAGCCAATTGTCCTTAAGTATAGGGAATATAAAAGTCTTCAGCAGACAGTAAGTGACAGTCTTGAAATTCTTGAAAATGAAAATGATAAGGAACTTCGTGAGCTTGCCCAGATTGAAATGGACGAGGCAAAAAACAGACTTCCTGATATTGAGGAGGAACTGAAAATACTTCTGCTGCCAAAAGACCCCAATGACGACCGTAATGTAATTATGGAAATCCGTGGAGGTACAGGGGGAGAGGAAAGCTCCCTTTTCGCAGGAGACCTTTTTAGAATGTACTCAATGTACGCAGATAAAAAGGGCTTTAAGCTGGAAATTATATCTGCCAATGAAACCGGACTTGGAGGATACAAGGAAGTTTCATTTATGATTAACGGGGAGGGTGCATACAGCAAACTGAAGTACGAAAGCGGAACACACAGGGTTCAGCGTGTACCTGAAACAGAATCCTCAGGCAGGGTGCATACTTCTGCCGTTACGGTAGCAGTTCTTCCGGAGGCAGACGATGTTGAAATTGACATTAATCCAAAGGATTTACAAATAGACACATTCCGTTCATCAGGGGCAGGCGGTCAGCATATTAACAAAACCTCGTCTGCCATTCGTATTACCCATTTGCCAACGGGTATGGTGGTAGAGTGTCAGGACGAAAGAAGTCAGTATAAGAACAAGGACAAAGCTATGAAGGTTCTTAAATCAAGACTTCTCAAGGTTGAGCAGGATAAGCAGAATGCGGAAATTTCCGAAAACAGAAAAAGTCAGGTTGGTTCGGGAGACAGAAGTGAAAAAATAAGAACTTATAATTTCCCCCAGTCAAGGGTAACGGATCACAGAATAGGACTTACACTTTACAAACTTGATGATATTCTTAATGGCAATATTGACGAAATAATAGACGCCCTCATAGCATACGACAGGGCGGAAAAGCTAAAGGAAAGTATGGAAAATAGGTAATGGAAACAAAATTATTAAGAGACGACAGCCATAGTATAGATATAGCCTCCCAAATAATTAGGGACGGGGGCATTGTTGCTGTGCCTACAGAAACCGTATATGGACTTGCCGCCAATGCCCTTAACGGAAAAGCTGTAAGAAAAATTTTTATGGCTAAGGGCAGACCAATGGATAATCCTCTTATTGTTCATGTTTCCTCCACTGAGATGATTGAAGAACTGGGGCTTTACAGGGAGTTTACCCATAAGGCAAGGCTGCTTGCGGAAAAATTTTGGCCCGGACCACTTACCATTATTCTCCCTAAGGGAGACGCCATTCCCAATGAAGTTTCGGCAGGGCTGGATACGGTGGCTGTAAGGTGTCCGTCACA
>CANROX010000028.1 GCA_947632335.1 uncultured Clostridia bacterium | reverse complement strand
TCCGGGTGTGGCGCAGTTTGGTAGCGCGCTTGAATGGGGTTCAAGAGGCCGCTGGTTCGACTCCAGTCACTCGGA
Organism: uncultured Clostridia bacterium; assembly: GCA_947632335.1. Lineage (GTDB taxonomy): Bacteria > Bacillota > Clostridia > Oscillospirales > Acutalibacteraceae > Ruminococcoides. Next base: position 22,070 of record CANROX010000028.1, on the reverse strand, counting down.
CCAATAGTCCATATACAGCTTTTGCTGTGTATGGGCTTTTTTTAATAAATACAAATTTTATTATTGATATTTAACAAAATAAATGAAAAATTGCAAATTAAATTTTGTTTTAGTTGCATAAATATAAACTGGAAAATTTGTATACTATTTTTTTGTTAAAATTGTTGTAAAAAATCTCCGTAAATGATATAATATAGTTGGGTAGTAAAAAGGTATAAATGGTTATGTAATAAGGAAGTGATTGAATTGTTTATTTAATTTGCTATATTATACTTTATTTATTTAAAAATAAATTTATAAAATAATTTACGAGATTTTTGCCTTAATAAGGCTTTTCTTTCTTCATAGATAAAAATATTACTGTAAAAATATATTTATGGTAGTTAGGTTTATATTGTAGCATAGTATACACAAGGAGGATTTATGATGAAAAAATTATTATCAATAGCCCTGGCAACTATTATTGCATTGTCAGTACTTATTATGCCTGCAACAAGTGTTTCGGCAAAGAAAACTAAGAAAGTTCCCAAAACATATATAGCAAACCTTTATGATTATTATACTAAAAAGGGAAGAGTATATAAGAAACCTTATAAATCAAACAATTATCTTTATTTTACCAATAAAAAAGGGAAGACCATAAGACTCTCAAAAAGAATAGAAATAAGACATTTTTATGTAAGAGGCGACACGGTCTATTTTGAAAAGGGGGATCGTTTATTTACTGTTGACCTAAAGGGTAAAGAAAAGAAAACAAAAGTAGATAATGTATCTACACTTTATGGAGGATATGGTTCTGCTGTAATTTATAGGGCTTTTGCATGTATAGAAAAATATAAAGACGGTAAGGTTACAACACTTTACAAGATGAAAGGAGAGTATATTGACGAAAACCCAAAGGATTCCTACCTTTTTAACGGAAAGGTGTACATTTGGGAAGATAAAAAGGTTTGTGACATTGCTACGGGTAAAGTTAAGGATTTTAACAGTTCTCAGATTGTTTGCACAAAAAACTACTTATACTACATTAACAAAAAACACAATCTCAGAAGAATTGACAAGCAAGGAAATAATAAGCTGGTTGCAAAAGATGTTGAGAAAATTATTGGCGTCAATGACGGGGCAACTGTAGCATTTACCAAGAAAAACAGCAAGGGTGTTCAGGTTTTATACAGGCGAACAACTTTAAAAAGAGATAAAATAAGATTATGTACTTATGATGATATTCAAAAGGTAGCAATACCTGATCAATCAGGTTACAACCGTATTGATAAAGGTTGTTTTGAAAATGGTAAATTGTATCTGCTTGTAAATGGTAATGGCATAATTACAGTGAACATTAACGGCGGTGCACCAAAGCTTATTTGTGGTATAACAAATGATTATTCAATATATGTTTTGGAATATGACCGTTATGGAAAGGTCAGATACTATGAAAGAGCAGAACCTTGCGATTGATAGATAAAATTAAATAATTAAAACAGCACAAATAATTCAGCTTGTTTATTTTACAGTGTAAAAAACTCCTATGGCGCTTTACCATAGGAGTTTTTAATATAATTTATTTTTTCTTTTTAAATCCGTCTTTAAGGCTTACACTTCTATTAAATACGAGGTGATCCGGACTGCTGTCCCTATTATCTATACAGAAATAGCCTGTCCTCATAAACTGGAAGTGGGTATTTTTATTATCCTTTATAGACGCCTCAATTTTGCAATTTTTAAGAGTTACAAGACTTTCGGGATTTAGATAATCCAAAAAGTTTTTATCACCTGCGTCCGGTTCCGGGTCAGAAAAGAGGTTGTCATAAAGTCTGACTTCGGCAGGAACATAGTTGTTGGCGTCAACCCAATGAATTGTACCCCGCACCTTTCTGCCGTCAGGAGCGTCGCCACCCTTTGTTTCAGGGTCATACTCTGCATAAACGGCGGTGATATTGCCGTCCTTATCCTTTTCACACCCTGTGCAGGTTACAAGGTATGCTGATTTAAGTCTGACCTCATTTCCGGGATACAGTCGCTGGTACTTTTTAAATGGAACCTCCAGAAAATCTTCAGACTCAATATAACATTCCCTGGAAAAAGTAATTGTTCTTAAGCCGTCCTCCGGGTGGTTTGGATTATTTTCAACAGTTAATTCTTCACTTTTGCCCTCAGGATAATTGGTAATAATAAGTTTAACAGGATGGAGAACAGCCATAAGGCGATTTGCACTGTCGTTAAGGTCATCTCTTAAACAGTGTTCGAGGAATGAATACTCAACCGTTGAATTAACCTTTGATACGCCAATCTGTTCGCAAAAACTTCTGATTGATTTGGGGGTATAACCACGGCGTCTTAAACCGCAGAGTGTAGGCATTCTCGGGTCGTCCCAGCCGTCAACATAGCCCTCGTCAACCAGTGTACGGAGCTTTCTTTTGCTCATTACTGTGTAGTTAATACCAAGCCTTGCAAACTCTATCTGTCTTGGTTTTGCAGGGGAAGAAATATTTTCTATAACCCAGTCATAAAGGGGTCTGTGTGCCTCAAATTCAAGGGAACACAGGGAATGTGTAATACCCTCGATTGCGTCCTCTATGGGGTGGGCAAAGTCATACATTGGGTAAATACACCACTTATCCCCTGTCTTATGGTGTGCCATATGATTAATTCTGTAGATAACAGGGTCACGCATAGAGAAGTTGCCGGAGGCAAGGTCAATTTTGGCTCGAAGGGTCATTCTGCCGTCCTCAAATTCACCGTTTTTCATTCTCTCAAACAAGTCAAGACTTTCCTCAACAGGTCTGTCACGGTAGGGACTCCGTGCAGGTGTTTTAAGGTCACCTCTGTATTCACGCATTTGTTCTGCGTTAAGCTCGCAAACATATGCAAGTCCCTTTTTAATTAGTTCAACTGCAAAATTATACATCTGGGGGAAGTACTCCGAGGCATAGTAAAATCTATCTTCCCAGTCAAAGCCCAGCCATTTAATATCCTCTTTAATGGCGTCAACATATTCTACATCTTCTTTAGTGGGATTGGTGTCGTCCATTCTGAGATTGCACATACCATTGTACTTTTGGGCTGTGCCAAAGTTTATACAAATGGCCTTTGCGTGGCCGATATGCAGGTAGCCGTTGGGTTCGGGAGGGAATCTTGTATGCACTGTTTTGCCTTGGTACTGTCCGCCCCGGGCAATATCTTCATCAATAAAGGTGTGAATAAAGTTTCCGGATACAACTTCTTCATTTGTGCTGTTCTTAATTTCCTCAGACATAATATTCCTCGCTTTAATGTATTTTTTCTGTGGTTATTCTAAAAATTCTACTTCACAATTATACCATAAATATAAAATATTTCAATATATTAATGGAGATATATTTCTTAAATAGAATTAAAAGTCCAGTTGTCTTTGGCGTACTGCACAAAAGGAATAGAAAATTTTTGATAATATGGATAGCATACCAATAATAACACTTTGTATTTGTTAATATCGACAAAAATTAAATAATAATCTTTAGTTCTTAAAGCGATATTGACAATTTTTTTGTGCTATGATAAAATTATATCGTTAAAAATTGACAAGGAAAATATGATTTCCTTGGACGGAGGGAAAACAATGAAAAAATTATTAGCAATTTTATGTGTTGTCGCTATGGCTATTGGTATTTCAGCCTGTGGCAGTACATCGGACAACAAGGCTGAAAAAACTTCTAAAGACAGTTTTAAAGTGGGTATCTGCCAGTTGGTTCAGCACCCTGCTCTTGACGAAGCAACAAAAGGCTTTAGAGACACTCTTGGAAAGAAGTTAAAGGCAGACGGCAAGACAGTTAAGTTTGATGAACAGAACGCTTCCGGTGACTCAGCAACTTGTTCAACGATTGTAAACCAATTTGTAAGTGAAAAATCTGACCTTATTATGGCTAACGCTACGGCGTCCTTACAGGCTGCTGTTTCTGCTACAAAGACTATTCCTATTCTTGGTACATCTATTACAGATTACGGTTCAGCCCTTGGAGTTGACGATTGGACAGGTGTTTCCAATGCAAATGTTTCCGGTACATCTGACCTTGCTCCCCTTGACAAGCAGGCTGAAATGCTTCAGGAAGTTTTCCCTGACGCAAAGAAAGTCGGTATTATTTACTGTTCGGGAGAACCTAACTCAAAGTATCAGGCTACAGAGATTACAAAGACCTTTGAGAAACTTGGTATTACAGTTAAGAACTATACATTTGCGGATTCCAACGATGTTGCTTCTGTTACAAAATCTGCCTGTGGTGAAAGCGATGTTATCTATATACCGACAGATAATACGGCAGCTTCCTGTGCCAAAGCAATTAACAATGTAGCCCTTAAAGAAAAGACGCCTATTATTGCCGGCGAAGAGGGTATTTGCTCAAGCTGCGGTGTGGCAACACTTTCTATCAGCTATTATGACTTAGGCTGTGCAACAGGCGAGATGGCATATGACATTCTTGTAAACGGTGCTGATATTTCAAAGATGGAAGTTAAGTATGCTCCAAAGTTTACTAAGGAATATAACGAAGAAATCTGCAAAAAGTTAGGTATTAATATTCCTGACGGATACGAAAAGATTGTTGCAGAAGAAGAATAATTTTTAACAATAAGAGGGCAGCACAGTGATTTTGTGTTGCCCTATATTCCATTTTAGCAATATGACAGGAGAAAATATATGATTTCATATTTTGAGTCCCTACATATAGGAAATCTCATTGATAGCCTGCCCGGTGCTGTTGCTCAGGGAATTATATGGGGAATTATGGCTTTGGGTGTATATATTACATTCAGACTTTTAGATGTAGCTGACCTTTCCGTTGACGGTACATTTACAACAGGCGGAGCTGTGACAGTTATGATGAGGCTTGCACATTATCCCATTTGGGCCTGCCTTATTGTGGCGGTATTAGCAGGACTGATAGCGGGTACAGTTACAGGAGTTTTACATACTAAGCTGGGTATTCCCGCTATCCTGGCAGGTATTCTTACACAGCTTGCCCTTTACTCGATTAACCTTAAAATTATGGATATGTCCGCCAACCAATCCTTTGCATTTAACGAGGACGGCCTTTGGATTTCACTTGGTAATGTTCCCATGGCTATACTTGTTTCTGCTATCTTTGCTTTGGCCATCATTGTGCTGTTATACTGGTATTTTGGTACAGAGCAGGGTTCTGCACTGCGTGCAACCGGCAGCAACCACTCAATGAGCTCTGCACAGGGTATCAATATTAACACTATGAAGATAATAGGTCTTGCAATTTCCAACGGTATTGTAGCACTTTCCGGCGGTCTTATGACCCAGTATCAGGGTTTTGCAGATATTAATATGGGACGAGGCGCCATTGTTACAGGCCTTGCGGCAGTTATTATCGGTGAGGTTATCGGTATGGCCATACTGGGCAAAAGAATGAATTTTTGGGGTAAATTATTTTTTATTGTCATCGGCGGAATACTCTATTATGTTGTAGTTGCGGTGGTTCTATGGCTGAAGCTGGACAGCAACTACCTTAAACTCTTTACAGCGGTAATTGTTGCCCTGTTCCTTGCAGTTCCGTATCTAAAGAAAAAGAGCAAGAGCTCCTTTAAAAGAGCAAAAAAGAAAGGGGCGAAGTTAGATGCTGAAAATAAATAGTATTGAAAAGACATTTAATCCGGGAACAATTAATGAGAAGAAAGCACTTGACGGAGTTTCTCTACACCTTAAACCCGGTGACTTTGTTACAATCATTGGAGGTAACGGTGCAGGCAAGTCTACCCTTATGAATGCAATTACGGGGGTTTGGCCTGTGGATAACGGCAGTATTACACTGGACGGAATTAATGTAACGGGACTCCCTGAATATAAGAGGGCAAAATACATTGGCAGAGTTTTTCAGGACCCTATGATGGGTACTGCTCCGGATATGCAGATTATAGAAAATCTTGCCCTTGCTTACAGGAGAGGCAAGACCAGAACGCTGAAGTGGGGTATTACCAAAAGGGAAAAAGTGTTATTTCACGAACAGCTTAAAATTTTAGGACTTGGACTTGAGGATAGAATGACATCAAAGGTGGGTTTGCTTTCCGGAGGTCAGAGGCAAGCGCTTACGCTTCTTATGGCATCCCTCCAAAAACCAAAACTTCTTCTCCTTGATGAACATACAGCTGCCCTTGACCCAACAACAGCCGCAAAGGTTTTGGAAATTTCGGAGGAAATTATTGATAAAGATAATTTGACTGCCATGATGATTACCCATAATATGCATGACGCTATTGCCCACGGCAACAGGCTTATTATGATGAATAACGGTCAAATAATTTACGATGTTGAGGGCGAAGAAAAGAAAAAGCTCACAAAGGAAGACCTTATGAAAAAGTTTGCAGAGATTGCAGGCAGTGAGGCAGAGTCAGACAAGATGTTACTTTCTTAATATTATTAAAAACGGACTGCTTATGCAGTCCGTTTGCTTTCTTATAAGATTATTCCCGACCGTCCCAACAGTATGTGCACAGCTTGGACTTATCAATTCCACAGGCGTCCAGCATATCGTCTAGTCTGTTGAATTTAAGAGAGGTAAATTTAAGTTCCTTGCAGATTTCCTCTACCATATTTTCGTATTTTTCGGAATCGGGGTTTGTGTATTCTTTAAGGACTTCTTCCGTAACATTGCCGTTTTCCAGCCTTTCAATAACACGCCTTGTTATTAAATCCATTTCAGAGGAGGAACGGGAGAAGTTTAGGTATTTACAGCCATAAACCAGGGGAGGGCAGGCAGGTCTTATGTGAACCTCCTTAGCACCGCTTTGGAAGAGGTACTCTGTTGTTTCTCTAAGCTGTGTGCCACGGACGATGGAATCGTCAATTAGAAGAAGTTTTTTATCTTTAATTAAATCTTCAAGGGCAAGTAGTTTCATTTTAGCAATAAGATTTCTCTGGCTTTGGATTGTGGGCATAAAGGAACGGGGCCAGGTTGGTGTATACTTAATAAAGGGTCTTGAAAAGGGGATACCAGACCTATTTGCATATCCTACTGCGTGGGCAATACCGGAGTCCGGAACACCTGCAACAATATCAGCGTCTACATTGTCCCGTTCTGCCATTTTTGCGCCGCAGTTATACCTCATTTGTTCGACGCTCATTCCCTCATAGGAGCTGGCGGGATAACCATAGTAAACCCAAAGAAATGTGCAGATTTTCATTTTCTCTCCCGCAGGCTTTAGGGTTACGCAGTTCTTTTCTGTAATAACGCAAATTTCGCCGGGGCCAAGCTCCTTATATGTATTGTAGCCAAGGTTTTTGTAGGAAAAATCTTCAAAGGCAGCACAGAAGGCATTTTCCTTTTTGCCGATGACAATAGGAGTTCTGCCGTATTTATCCCTTGCACAGTATATGCCGTTTTCGTTCATTAAAAGAATGGAAAGGGAACCGTCAACTTTTTCAAGGGCATAGTTAATGCCTTCAATGAGATTTTCCTTTTGATTAATGAGGGTTGCAACCATCTCTGTAGAATTAATATCGCCTCCGCTCATTTCAAGAAACTGGGAAAAATTTTTGTTAAAAACCTCTTCTGCAATCTCGTCCTTATTATTAATTTTGCTAACGGTTGTGATTGCATAGGTTCCGTGGTGTGAACGGACAATGAGGGGCTGCGGCTCGTAGTCGGAAATACACCCGATGCCAAACTTCCCTTTCATATCCTGCATATCCTTGTCAAACTTCGTTCTGAAAGGTGCGTTTTCTATATTATGTATGGCCCTGTCAAACCCTTTTTGTTTGTCATAAACCGCCATACCGCCACGCCTTGTACCAAGGTGTGAATGATAGTCAATGCCGAAGAATAAATCAAACACGCAGTCATATTTTGCTGCGACGCCCATAAATCCGCCCATTACAAATTCTCCTTTTTTAAATAGTGAAAATTACCAGACTTTTATCCATAAAAAATTATAACATACTATTTTTGAAATGTAAATCGACAGAAATTGCAAATTAAAAATATAATACAAATTCACTACTTTTATTGACTAAAGTAACGCAATAAAGTATAATATAAAGTGTTATGGGCTGTTTTTGGCTGTAACACTTGGGAGATAATTCTAATGGAGAAATAAAATGATTTTACAGGATAACTTACGCCCTGTTGTTCCCTATGTTCCCGGAGAACAGCCAAGGGATAATAATGTTATAAAATTAAATACAAATGAAAATCCCTATCCGCCCTCAAAAAAGGTGCTTGATGCTTTGGGCAGTATAGGAAACGACTCTTTCAGAAAATATCCTGACCCTGAGGTGGGCAGTCTTATAGATGCTCTGGCGGATTATCACAGGGTAGACAGAAAAAAGGTATTTGTCGGTGTGGGTTCAGACGATGTGCTGGCAATGTGCTTTTTGACTTTTTTTAACAGCGGCAGGGAAGTGCTTTTTCCTGACATAAGCTATGCTTTCTATAAGGTATGGGCAGATTTGTTTAAGATAAATTACAGGGAGGTTCCCGTTTCTGAAAACTTTGAAATAGACCCAAAGGATTATATGGCGGAAAATGGGGGAATGGTTTTTCCAAACCCTAATGCTCCAACAGGTCTTGCGCTATCCCTTGATGAGATTGAAAGTATTGTAAAGGCAAATGCCGATAATTTGGTTATTGTTGACGAGGCATATATTGACTTTGGGGGAGAAACTGCTTTGCCCTTGGTTGATAGGTATGATAATCTTATTGTTACAAGGACTTTTTCAAAGTCACGCTCGATGGCAGGTATGAGAATAGGCTACTGTATTGGCAACGAAAAATTGATTTCTGTCCTTAATTCAGTGAAATTTAGCTATAATTCCTATACAATGTCTGATTTAGCCATAAAAACCGGAATAGCCTCTATAGAAGATGATGACTATTTTAGTAGAATTGTAAAGAAGATAGTTGAAACAAGGGAAAGTACAAAGAAAGAGCTTAAAGCTCTCGGTTTTACTTATCCTGACAGCAGTTCAAACTTTATTTTTGCAAAGCACAGTGAACTTGATGCAGAAGAATTATTTAATTCTTTAAAAGAAAACAAAATTTTTGTGAGGCATTTTAATGCACCAAGGATTAAAGATTATTTGAGAATAACAATCGGTACGGAAAGGGAAATGGAAAGGCTTATTTCATTCCTAAGGGAGTACATAAGATAGGTGAAAGAAAAGAGATAAAAATGAGAATTGTAAAACTTACCCAGGAAACAACCGGCAATATCCTTGAGGGTATGCTGAAAAGAAGTCCTAACAACTATGGAAATTACGAAAAGGCTGTAGGGGAAATCCTTGCCAATGTAAAAGAAAAAGGCGATAAGGCTGTTTTTGATTATACGGAGAAGTTTGATGGCTTTAAGTTAAATCAGGACAATATAAGGGTGACAGAAAAGGAAATCAGTGACGCCTATTTAGAGGTTCCGCAGGATTTACTTAAAGTTATTAAAAAGTCCCTTGTAAATATTGAGTCATATCATCAGCGTCAGAAACAAAACAGTTGGTTTAATTCTACTGAAGAGGGCACAATACTCGGACAGAAAATAACCCCCCTGCAGAGGGTTGGAGTTTATGTACCAGGAGGCAAGGCGGTTTATCCATCTTCGGTACTTATGAACATTGTGCCTGCAAAGGTTGCAGGTGTTTCGGAAATTATTATGACAACACCCTGTAACAGAGAGGGAAAGGTTAATCCTGCTGTGCTTGTTGCCGCAAATGAGGCAGGTGTGAATGAGATTTACAAGGTAGGCGGTGCCCAGGCAATCGGCGCATTGGCCTATGGTACGGACTGTATTAAGAAAGTGGACAAAATTGTAGGTCCGGGTAATATATATGTAGCCCTTGCAAAAAAGGCTGTTTACGGTCATGTAAATATTGATTCAATCGCGGGGCCCTCCGAAATTCTCATTATTGCAGACCATACGGCAAATCCAAAGTTCGTTGCGGCAGACCTTCTTAGTCAGGCTGAACATGACCAGCTTGCCTCTGCAATACTAATTACTACGAGTGGGGATTTTGCAGAGAAAGTATCGGCGGAAGTAGATAAGTTTTTGGATGTTCTTTCAAGAAAAGAAATTATGGAAAAATCCCTTGATAACTTTGGCTATATTCTTGTGGCTGACACAATGGAGGAGGCTATTGATACGGCAAATGAGATTGCCTCTGAACACTTGGAAATTCAGACGGCTGACCCGTTCCTTGTAATGACAAAAATAAAAAATGCCGGTGCGATTTTCCTTGGAAGCTACAGTTGTGAATCCTTGGGTGATTATTTTGCAGGACCAAACCATGTTCTTCCTACAAATGGTACGGCAAAGTTCTTTTCACCCCTTTCAGTTGATGATTTTGTCAAAAAGTCAAGTGTAATCTATTATTCTAAAGAAGCATTAAAAAATGTATACAAAGATGTTGCAACATTTGCAAAATGCGAAAGCCTTACTGCTCATGAAAATGCTGCTTTAGTTAGATTTAGAGAGGAATAATTTAAAAAGCAGGTGATTAAATGAGCAGAACAGCACAGGTTACCAGGGTAACCAAAGAAACAGATATTTTTTTGAAAATTAATCTTGACGGCACAGGCAAGGCGGATATTCATACAGGCATAGGTTTTTTTGACCATATGCTTGAGGGCTTTGCAAAGCACGGGCTGTTTGATTTGGAGTTAAAAGTGAAGGGCGACCTTAATGTTGACTGTCACCACACCATTGAGGATACAGGTATTGTTCTTGGCGAGGCTATTAAAAAAGCTTTAGGGGATAAAAAAGGCATTAAGAGATATGGCAGTTTTCTATTGCCTATGGATGAAACCCTTGTTATGTGTGCCATTGATTTATCAGGCAGACCCTATTATGTTGCGGACTTTTCCTATAAAAACGATAGAACCGGAGAAATGGACAATTCTATGGTGGACGAGTTCTTCTATGCAATTTCATATGGCGCTATGATGAATCTCCATTTTAGACAATTCAGTGGAAGTAATGACCACCATATTACAGAGGCAGCCTTTAAGGCCTTTGCCAAAAGTCTTGATATGGCCTCTATGGTGGATGAAAGAATTGAGGGAGTGCTTTCAACTAAGGGTACAATATAGGGCTTTTTGTAGGATATAAACAAAATAAACAGAAAAAATTTGTAAGGTATTAATATATTTAATTTCTTTTAACTACTTTATTTTTTTGGAACCATATGATATAATATCTATACTATTTGGTATGCCTAATTTTATGGAGGTAATAATAATGAAAAAAGGTATTGCGATTTTTATAGCAACTATTGTTCTTGTGCTTTCAACAGTGATGGTTGCTTCTGCGGAAACAGAGACTGTTATCAGTCCAACTCCTGCTCCAGTTTTTCATGTTACTTATGACCTTGTTGGAACAACAAGTTCAAATATGTCGGTAGTTTCAAAGCCGGATGCATCATATAGATCTGTTTTAAAACCAAAATCAGGATATAGACTTTCAAAGGTTCAGATTCTTATGGCCGGTGTTGATATTACAAACTCTGTTTATGACCCGGCAACCGGTGTTATCTATATTCCATTTGTTACAGGTGATGTTCAGGTTATTGCTAAGTCCGTTAAGGATACAAACCCAACAAAACCTTCAAGCGGTGGCGGTGGCGGTGGTGGAGCGTCCACTAAGCCAACCGGTTCTACAGGTTCCACAACTCCGGGTTCAAGTGACGGCGGTAATGGCGGAAGCGGCAGCAGCGGTGGCAGCGGCAGCAACGGAAATAACGGCGGAAGCGGCAGCAATAACGGAGGCACATCTCCTATGACAGGTGATTTTGTAGTTCTTGCAGTTTTGCTTGCAGCAGCCTTAGCCGGCGGTTCAGCCTTTGCATATAAGAAAGCAAAGAAATCTAAGTAATTTACCTAAAAATCAATCCTCTACATTTTTGTAGGGGATTTTTTGTTTATTGACCCCTCCTTTATGGTATGATATAATCAGTACAGAGGTAATGTTTTATGAACAATGATTTTCATAATAATACAAATGAATACGAAGAAAAAACTTTGGAAGAGCTGATTAAGGAAAAATCAGACGGAAAGAAAAATGGTAAAAAGACCTGGCTGATAGTTTTTATTATTTTTCTTGTTCTTCTTGCAGGAACATTGGGATATATTATTTATTATTTTGCTGCCAATTCAGTCGGGGAAGATGGCTATAGGAAACTGTCAAACCAGGTTTCTCCAACTCTTACTGATGACAACAAGCCTAAGAATGTTAAGAAAAAAAATTTAAAAAATCCAATAGACTTTACAAGGCTTGAAAAGATTAACAAGGATATTGTGGGGTGGATAAGGATTAAGGATACCAATATTGACTATCCTGTTTTGAGAGCCCCGGAAGATGATTATTCTTTTTATTTGCATCGGGACTGCTATAAGAATTATCTCTTTGCAGGTTCAATTTATATGGAGAGATGTAATGAGGGAGATTTTTCTGACAGAAATACCATACTGTATGGACATAATATGATGAACGGTACAATGTTTGCAGATTTGCATAAGTTTGAGGACTCTGACTTTTTTGCAAAACACAAATACTTTTATGTTTATACAAAAAATTATGTTAAGAAGTATATGGTGTATTCTGCTTATGAGTACGACGACAGACACATTGATAATGCTTTTAACCACTTTGGCAACGATAAAGATTTTAGGAAGTACATCAAGTATAGCCTTAATCCGACAAATGCAATTTTAAGTAATGTTCGCAAGGGTTCAAAGGTGACAATTAATGATAAGCTGATTACTCTGAGTACCTGTACAAACAACAGGCCGGAGAACAGATATTTGGTGCAAGGTGTATTGGTGGATAATGAAAAAACAAAATGATAGGGAAAATGAAAATCTGTTAATTCATATTGATAAGGACAACTCTTTAATTGAGGAAAGAGATGATTTTGCAAGTATTGCCCCCTCGCTGGAAGTTGAAAATGATGAAAAGATAACTATGGATGAGGAGAGGGGATATATTCTTCAACAGACCTATTCGGAGAAATCCTTTAAAAGAAAAAGGGAAAGAAACCAGCAAGGAAAAAGGCATAAAAAGAAAAGCAACCTAAAAGGCTGGAAAAAGGTTGCAATAGTTTTTCTATGCGTCATTGTGGGTATGGCTGTGATTACTGCCGGTACATTTGGGATTTTCTATATGATAGGTAAAAATTCTCTGCTGGACAGGTCTGCTATGAAACTGACACCGCCCAAGGGGGTTTCCGTTATTGATAACGGTAACTACATTAACTACAAAGGTCATCTATACAGATATAAGGAAAGTATGACTTCAATACTATTTATGGGTGTGGACAAAACCTACGAGGAAAGCAAAATTAAGAATGTTATCGGTCAGGGTGGACAGGCTGACGCACTTTACTTGGCTGCCATTGATACAGATAACGGGCTTACTACCACTTTCCAAATTAGCCGAGGCACAATGTGCGATATTGATTTATACAGTATTTCCGGAGATTATATTGGAACGGCAAATGCCCAGGTTTGTCTTGCACATTCATATGGTGACGGAAAAGAAACCAGTGCGGAAAATGTTGTTAGGGCTGTAAGGAGAATATTCTTTGGACTTCCGGTGGGACAATCCTATGCGTCCATTGATATTGACGGAATATCAACCCTTAATGACGCTATAGGCGGTGTAACAGTTACCTCCCCTGTAGACTATATTGACGACAACAACAATAAGGTGTATGAGGCAGGAAAAAGTTACGAGTTAACGGGAGAAGCTGCGGAGAATTTCGTGCGTTCCAGGAGCCTTTTAAGGGTTGACGCCAATACAAACCGAATGGCAAGGCAGAAAGCATATTTAGACGCCTTTATTGATAAGACAATTTCTATGACCAAAGAAAGTTTTTCTACTCCTATAAATTTATATAATACTGCAAGTCCCTATATGACAACAGACATTTCTGTTTCTAAGGTTAGCTACCTTGCTACGGATTTAATAAGAAAAGGTATAACCGGTGCGGATATTGAAAAAATACCCGGTAAGGATAAAATGGGTAAGGAGTTTGCAGAGTATTATATTGATAAGACAAAATTCTTTGATATGATTGTAAACACTTTCTATGTGCAGGCAGACTAAGAGGTGAATATGGACATAATACTTGCTGAAGAACATATGGATGCTGTGGAGGAGTTTTCAACAATGGCCTACGAGAGAGAGGCCGTTAACCATGCGGAAAATCCTTTGGAAACCAATCCCATACTTCTGTATAGCATAATGATAGGTATTCTTATTATATGTATTGTTGTGCTTGCTGTCAGGAAGAGGAACAGAAAAAAATAAAATTAGATAGCCCCACTTTACAGTGGGGCTATTTTACTGCAAAAAATTCCCGCCATTACGGCGGGATTTTTATGCTGCTTATGTAAAGTTTATTTATTTTGGATTGCAACATCTATTGCAGCTGCGGCTTTCTTACCTGCGCCCATAGCCAGGATAACTGTTGCGGCACCTGTTACGGCGTCACCGCCTGCATATACGAATGGACGGCTTGTAAGTCCGTCGTCGTCGGCAATAATACCGCCCCAAGTCTGTGTATCAAGCCCCTCTGTTGTCTGTTTAATAAGGGGATTGGGAGATGTGCCGATGGACATAATTACGCAATCCATTGGAATTTCAAACTCACTGCCCTCTTTAACAACAGGGCGCCTTCTTCCGCTTGCATCCGGCTCGCCAAGCTCCATTTCCACACATCTGAGGGCCTTAACGGCGTCATTTTCGTCTCCAATAATTTCTGTAGGATTAGTGAGGGTGCGGAAGATAATGCCTTCCTCTTTAGCGTGGTGAACTTCTTCTGCTCTTGCAGGGAGCTCTGCCTCGGAACGCCTGTAGACAATGCTAACTTCCTCTGCACCAAGACGGAGTGCGGAACGAGCGGCGTCCATTGCCACATTACCGCCGCCAACAACAGCCACCCTTTTTGCTTTCATAATAGGAGTTGTGCTGTTGTCCTTATATGCTTTCATAAGATTTGTTCTTGTTAAAAACTCGTTGGCGGAATAAACACCGTTCAGATTCTCTCCCGGAATGTTCATAAATCTTGGGAGACCTGCGCCTGAGCCAATATATACTGCCTCATATCCCATATCCATAAGCTCGTCAATAGATAGAACTCTGCCGATAACCATATTAGTTTGAACATCTACGCCTAAGTCCTGGAGGTTTTCAACTTCCTTTCTAACAATGGCCTTTGGAAGTCTAAATTCCGGAATACCGTAGACCAGAACACCGCCGGGAGTATGTAAAGCCTCAAAAATAGTAACTTCATAACCCTTTTTTGCAAGGTCGCCTGCACAAGTAAGACCGCTTGGGCCGGAACCGATAACCGCAACCTTATGACCGTTGCTTTCGGGTTTGGTAGCTTTCTCTGTATTGTTTTCGTTATGATAGTCTGCACAGAATCTCTCAAGTCTGCCAATGGCAACAGGTTCTGTCTTAATGCCGCGGACGCACTTGCTTTCGCACTGGCTCTCCTGCGGGCATACACGACCGCAGACAGCGGGCAGGGAAGAGCTTTCGCTGATTACCTGATAGGCATCTTCAAATTTTTCCTGGGTAATCATATGAATAAAGTTTGGAATATCAATATTAACAGGGCATCCGTCCACGCAGGGCTTATGCTTGCAATTAAGGCATCTTGATGCCTCGTCAAGTGCCATCTGCATTGTGTAGCCGGTGGCTACCTCTAAAAAGTTTTTAGCCCTTACAGCCGGGTCCTGCTGCGGCATATCTGTTCTTGGAATTTTCATATTTGGCATTTTACTCTACCTCCTTTTTGAGAAGGTTACAGCTTTCTTCGTAAGCGTGTTTCTCAAATTCTTTATACATTTGGCCTCTCTTGATAGCCTCGTCAAAGTCAATTTTATGGCCGTCAAATTCCGGACCGTCAACACAGGCAAACTTTGTTTCTCCACCAACTGTAAGACGACAACCTCCGCACATACCTGTTCCATCAATCATAATCGGGTTCATGGATGCAACTGTTGGAATATTATATTCCTTTGTCAGCTTGCAGACAAACTTCATCATAATTAACGGACCGATTGTAATAACTTCATCATACTGGTTGCCCTCTTTAATGAGCTGTTCAAGGGCGTTGGTTACAAGGCCCTTTTCACCGTAAGAACCGTCGTCAGTCATTAGTTTAAAAACATTTGAATGGTTCTTAAATTCGTCCTCAAGAATAACAAGGTCTTTGGTTCTGAAACCTACAACAGAGTGGACTTCAACACCCATATCGTAGAGTTTCTTTGTAACCGGGTAGGCAATAGCACATCCTACTCCGCCGCCTACAACGGCAACCTTTTTAAGACCCTCTGTATGAGTGGGTCTGCCTAAAGGTCCCACAAAGTCCTGAATGTAGTCACCCTCATTAAAAGTATTAAGGTGATTTGTTGTAGCACCTACAATTTGGAAAATTATTGTAACTGTTCCTTTTTCTCTGTCGTAATCTGCTACAGTAAGTGGAATCCTCTCGCCGTTTTCGTCAGTTCTGAGAATAATAAACTGACCCGGCTCTGCTTTTTTTGCAACTAATGGTGCTTCAATTTCCATTTTTGTTACGGTTGGATTAAGCACCTGTTTACTAACAATTTTGTACATATGCATAACTTCCTAACTTAATTTTATACCGTAAGTACATTTTACACTATTATAATGGGACTTGTCAATAAAAAACCTATCATAGTGGGGGTTATTTTGTGTTAAAATGTTGGAATATAAGTTAATTTTCTCAAAAAGAAATTTGTAAAAATAAATATATATTTGCAAGGTTTTCTATTTTAAGCTGCATACCTACAGACACACTATTATATGATTTTAATTATTTTTTAATTACCACAAAAAAGGTCGGGCGTTAACCCGACCTTTATACTTTTACAACGGAGTTCAGATATTTGACAACTTCCTTTTCCGTATTAAGGGACATTGCCTTTTCTGCAACTTCAAGGGCTTTTTCCCTGGTCCACATGGAAATAATTTTTCTTGTTTTAAGTACAGATGTTGCACTTACAGAAAATTCATCAAGTCCGAATGCAAGTAGAAGTGGAATCATAAGGGGGTCGGAGGCTGCCTCTCCGCACATACCTACGGGAATTGAGTTTTCCCTGCCCATTTCAATAGTTCTTTTAATACTTCTGAGAACAGCCGGCTGAAACGGGGAATACAGATAGGCCACATCTGGGTTGCCCCTGTCAACTGCCATTGTATAGCCTGTAAGGTCATTGGTACCTATTGAGAAGAAGTCTGCCTCTTTACCCAGTACATCTGCAATCATTGCCGCTGCCGGAGTTTCTATCATAACCCCCACAGGTATATCTTTGTTGTATGGTGTGCCTTGGGAGTTAAGCTCTTCCATAAGTTTTTTAAGCATAGATTTAAATTCCAAAAGCTCATCAAGGCAGGTAACCAGGGGTAACATAATTCTGATGTCACCAAAGACCGACGCTCTTAAAAGCGCCTTTAGCTGTGGTGCGTAAACATCTTTCCTATGGAGGCAAAATCTAACTGCTCTGTAGCCCATAAAGGGATTTTCTTCCTTATTAAGACCAAGGTATGGAATATCCTTATCGCCGCCTACATCAAGTGTTCTGATAATGAGAGGTTTTCCCGAAAGTTTGAGGAGCGTCTTTTTATATGCCTCAAACTGTTCATCCTCAGAGGGTATGGAGGTATTTCCCATATAGAGAAATTCCGTTCTGAAAAGTCCAACACCCTCTCCGTCTTTTGAAATAACTGTGTCAGCGTCCTCCGGTTTTCCAATATTACAGTAAAGGTCTATTTTTGTTCCGTCAGCGGTCAGGGTTTCTCTGCCTACATATTTTTGTAGTTCCTCTTTCTCTTTTTTAAAGATGACAGTTTTATCTTTGTAGGCATAGATTTCTCCCATACTTGGGTTTTCAATGATTTCTCCGTAACTGCCGTCTACAATAATTTCCTGTCCGTTCTTTAAAATAGTTGTGGCGTTTTCTACAGAAAGTACAGCAGGAATTTCCATTGCCCTTGCAAGAATAGCGGAGTGACTTGTTTTGCCGCCTACCTCTGTAACAATACCCACAATATTATCCTTTACAATGCATGATGTCATTGAGGGGGTCAAATCCCTTGCAACCAGTACTGTGTTTGCAGGAGCGCAGGAAATGTCTGCCTCTTCCTTTCCCAAAAGAGTTGCGATAAGTCCTGTTTTAATATCCTCAACATCAGAGGCTCTCTGTTTTGTAAGCTCGTCCTCTGCCATTGAGAATACTCCTATGAACATATCGCATACCTGCGCAACAGCCTCTTCTGCACAACAGCCTGCGGAAATATTACCCTCGATTGAACTGCTCATACCGGGGTCTTTAATCATAAGGAGGTGGCCAAGAATTATATCTGCTTCCTTTTCGCCTACTGTATCTCTTATTTTTTTTGCTTGGGATTCTGTCTTTTTGCAGTAGGACTCAAGTGCTTTTCGGTACCGTTCTATTTCCTTTTGTGTATCTGTGATTTTTCGCTTTTCGTAGTCAAGGTTTATTTCCTCAATAAGCATTACTTTGCCTATACCGATACCCTCTGATGCGTTTACACCTTTAAGCATATTTTTCACCTCAAAAAAAAGCAGGAGAATGATAATAATCCTCCTGCTCTATAATGTTAATCTATTTAACTACACTATAGTCTTATTCACCAAAACCGTTTTCAATCATTTCGGCTGCTTCTTTCATTGCTGCCTCTTCATCGGGACCGTCAATCTCAACGGTAATTTCAGTTCCGCATTTTATGCAGGCTGCAATAAGGTTCATAATGCTTTTTCCATCAATTTTGTTGCCGTCCTTAATAACGGAAACAGAACTTTGGTATTTGCCCATAGCAGTTGTAAATGCACCTGCCGGTCTCATATGAAAACCCTGACTATTAGTAATAGTAAATGTTTGTGATACCATTTTAATTACTCCTTAAAATTTTTAATCTATCACAAATATTATACAATATAAGTCAATTATTATCAATATTAAATTGAATTTTTATAAAATATTTATGCTCGTTTATTTAACTTTTCTTTTTAAAAGTGCAAGTATTAGCATACTCAGTACGGCTCCAGATACAAGTGCCAGTATATAGAAGTACCAAGTGCCTGCCATTGTTGCAAATACAAATACACCGCCGTGAGGCGCCATAAGTTTACAGCCAAAAAGTGCAGACAATGCACCTGCTGTGGCTGAACCCACAACGCAGGATGGAATAACCTGAAGAGGGTGTCCTGCCGCATAGGGAATTGCACCCTCGGTTATAAAGGAAAGTCCCATAATATAGTTGACAGGGCCGTTTTTTCTTTCTTCCTCAGACCACCTTTTTTTGAAAAATGTTGTGGACAGTGCAATAGCAATAGGTGGAACCATACCGCCAATCATAACCGCTGCCATAATCGTGTATGCTGCATTTGTTTGGGATGCCAGCATACCTGTTGCAAAAACATAAGCTGCTTTATTAAACGGACCGCCCATATCTATTGCCATCATACCTGCGAGAAGTGCGCAAAGGGGAACAATAAGAGCTTCATTTTTTGACATTGTTTCAAGGGTGTTGTTCATACCCGAATTAATCCAGCCCATTATAGGATTTACGGCACACATAATTACTGCAATTCCCCCAAGACCCAAAAGTGGGTAAATGAGAACCGGCTTAATGCCCTCAAGGGAATGGGGCAGTTTGTCGCAAAGGCGTTCAATTCCGTACATAAAATAGCCGCCTGCAAAGCCGGCAAGAAGGCCTCCTAAAAATCCTGAGGGTGTGGTTGACACACCTGCAATATCGGAAAATGTAGCGCCGTTTGTTGCCATAAATCCGCCTAACAGACCGACTAACAGTCCGGGTCTGTCTGCAATACTCATTGCAATAAAGCCGGATAATATGGGGACCATCAGATTAAATGCAAGTCCTCCTACTGTTTTGAACCAAGCGGCGGCAGGTGTAATTGTTCCAAAATCAGCAGAACCTGAGGAGCCATGACCGGCAAGGGTATCAATTAAAAATGCAATAGCAATAAATATACCGCCTCCCACAACAAATGGGAGCATATGAGATACGCCGTTCATCAGATGTTTATAAATCTTTCTGCCTACGCCTTCACCACCCTCATTGGCGGAAGGGGAGGCGCCACCCTTATGATGATAAACAGGTATTTGACCCTGTTCAATCCTTTCAATTAATTCTTTTGGCTTATGGATACCGTCTGCAACCTTTGTAATAAGTACCGGTTTACCGTCAAAACGGGCCATATCTACATTTTTATCCGCGGCAACAATAATGCCGTGACAGTCTTCAATTTCCTTTGCACTTAGTACATTTTTTGCTCCGCCGGAGCCGTTGGTTTCCGCTTTAAGGGGTATGCCCATTTCCCTGCCTGCCTTTTCAAGGGCCTCCGCTGCCATATAGGTATGGGCAATACCTGTTGGGCAGGCTGTAACGGCAAGAATTTTATACCCCTCATTTTCCTTATTAGGGTTACTTGCTTCTTCGGGAAACTTTTCTCTTTCAAAATCATCAATAGCCTTTAAAAATTCTTTTTTACTCTTTGAATTAAGGAGCTTTGATTTAAAATCAGAATCCATAAGCATTTGCATTAGCCTTGCAAGGACTTCCAGGTGCACATCTCCGTCATTTGGGGCTGCAATCATGAAAATTAAATCCGAGGGTTTTCCGTCCATTGCTCCATAATCAACACCACTTGGAACTGTTACAGCGGCAAGTGCCGGAACTTTTACAGCCTCACTTTTTGCGTGAGGGATTGCAATACCCTCTCCTATTGCTGTAGAACCGCCTTCTTCTCTTGCAAGTATTCCCTCTTTATAGACTTTTGCGTCTAGTAGGTTTCCGGCTTTGTCATGCAGCTCTACCAGTTTGTCGATTGCTTCAGATTTTGAACCAAGCCGTATACCCAGCTCGATACAGTCCTCCTTGAGTAAATCAACAATTCTCATAGTATTTCTCCTTTAATATATTTATCAGACTTTTTTCATTAAATCCATTACCTCTTTATATGTGGCAAGGCCCTCCGAAAAAGCGGAGGCACTGCCTGCGGCTGTACCCATTCTAAGTGCATACTGATAGTCTCCTTTTTCAAGATAACCTGCACAGAAGCCTGCCACCATAGAATCCCCTGCGCCTACAGAATTGACAACCCTGCCCTTAGGTGTACCGATTTTGTGGGCAATATTATCCCCGTCAACAAGAATTGCACCTCTGCCTGCCATTGACACAAGTACATTTTTTGCCCCCTGTCTTTTTAGCTCTCTTGCATAATATATAATTTCGTTGTCGCTTTGCAGCTCTATTCCGAAGATTTCTCCAAGCTCGTGGTGGTTGGGTTTAATTAAAAAGGGCTCATATTTAAGGGTTTTAACCAGCAATTCTTTTGTGGCGTCCACAATAAATCTAATACCCCTGCCGTAAAGTCTATTCATAATTCTCTCATACATATCAGCGGGCAGGGAGGTTGGGATTGACCCCGAAAGTATAAGTGTATCGTCTTTAGTAAGTTTATCCAGCTTATTAAAAAGTTCCTCTATATCCAAATCGGAAATAGCAGGACCTACCGCGTTAATTTCCGACTCTTCAACTGCCTTGATTTTCACATTAATTCTGGTGTTTCCCTCTTTTAAGTGTATAAAATCCGTTTTTACACCAAGGGTATCAAGACCTGAACGGAGAGCCTCTCCGGTAAAACCTGCTATAAAGCCCATTGCCCTATTTTCAATTCCCAGATTTGTGAGAACCCGGGAAACATTGACCCCCTTGCCGCCAAAGTTAATGTATTCCCTTTGTGTTCTGTTGACTTCACCTGTGTTGAAACTGACAAGCTCCACAACATAGTCGATAGCAGGGTTAAAGGTAACTGTATAAATCATTTTTAACCTCCTTTGTTGTTTTGGGTATATGTAAAGGTGTTTTACAAAATATTTTTAATTGTAAAAATAGTTTTTCCTTGAAACAGGGAAAATAATACTTAATAGAGTGAAAAATGTTTTGCCTTATATTTGGCTCCTAATATAATGTGTGCAAAAATTATAAAAGTATGATAAATAAAAAAT
>CANROX010000027.1 GCA_947632335.1 uncultured Clostridia bacterium | reverse complement strand
TCCTCCTATGGTTCTTTATCTAATTCTACCATAGGAGGTCTCTTTTTTCTATTGTCCGTTTTTACTGGACTTGTGCAGTTAAACATACCCCATTTTTTTAATATTAAATTATTTAATAGGACAGGCACTTTCAATTTCTTCTGCAGGTGCGTTCATATAATCTCCGCTGAAATCTTCTACCTGACCGTTGTCAACAGCCTTTGCAAGATTCGGGTCAATAGGAAGCTTTGCAAGCACATTTGTGCCGTTCTTTTTCGCCACCTCATCAATATGGCTTTCTCCGTAAATTTTATGCCTTTCGTTGCAGTTTGGACACTGGAAGTAGCTCATATTTTCGATAATGCCCAAAATCGGCACATTCATAATCTTTGCCATATTTACAGCCTTTTCCACAATCATTGAAACAAGCTCCTGAGGAGATGTAACAATAATAATTCCGTCAAGGGGAATACTTTGAAAGACTGTCAGGGGAACATCGCCTGTTCCCGGAGGCATATCCACAAACATATAGTCTATGTCCTGCCAGATAACATCTGTCCAGAACTGCTTTACAGCTCCTGCAATAACAGGACCTCTCCAAACTACAGGCTGAGTTTCTTCAGGCAGCAGCAGGTTAATTGACATAATATCAATGCCTGTTTTTGTGGTAACGGGGAAAAGCTCATTCCCGTTTCCCGTTGCCTTATCCTTAATACCAAAGGACTTTGGTATGGAGGGTCCGGTAATATCTGCGTCTAAAATTGCAGTTTTATAACCCTTTAGGTTCATTGTGACAGCAAGGGTTGATGTAACAAGACTTTTTCCGACGCCGCCTTTGCCGGATACAACCCCAATAACCTTTTTTACAGAGCTTTTGGGATTTAGCTTTGCAATAAGACTCTCTGTACTTTTACTGCCGCAGTTTTCACCACAGCTTGAACAATCGTGTGTGCAACCCATTTTTTAACCTCTTTGTTTTTTATAATTATTATGGCTGATTACTGTAAGTTTATTTCAACATCAACATCAGAATCTTCAGAAGTTTCCGGTGTTTCTTCACTGTCCGTAATTTCCTCTTTTACTTCTTCAATCTCTTCCATAATGCCATTTTCTACAAAGCTCTCTGCCTCTTCTTCCTGTGCAAGTTCAAAACCGCTTAGGAAAGTATAGGGAATACCGTAACCAAGCGCAACCCCTGCAAGTGCAACTACGAGGGAATTGCTTCCAAATGTTGCTCCAAGGGGAAGTGACGGTGCAATACTTGTAAGAATAAGGTAAAGGGCAGGCAGGTCAAGAATGATGAGTGTTGCAACGCTGAAGCGCTTAATGGGTTTGCCCTCTCCGACCCTTGTGGCGTAGAAAAGAATAAGTCCGAATACAGCAGTAACCAGTGCATTAATCATACTTTGCACAGTATCTGTCTGGTTAAGAGTGCTGAAAAAGTATGTACAGGCTACAAAGGCTATAATAAGGAAAGCTGAAAGAATAAGGTTAATTGTTGTTCTCTTTTTCATAGTAATATCCTCCGATAATTAATTTACTCAGTTTATTTTAATATGTATTTGTGACGGTTGTATGAAATTATTTACATTATTTTATCCTTGCCGTAAGGCAGTACCAGTCGTTGAGAAAGAGTTTGTCAGTAATTTCAAAATTTTTTGATACGGCAGAGATTACCTCATCTACCCTTGTATCAATAATACCGCTCATAATATATATGGAGTCCTCTTTCATAAAATCCTTTACACCCTCCGAAAGGACAATAATTGCGTCGGCCACAATGTTTGCAACCACAATGTCAAACTTTCCCTGAACATTCCGGGTAAAGCTACCCTCTATTGCCGTAAATTTATGGGATACATTGTTAAGCTCTGCATTTTCCACAGCCGTTTTTACGGCAAGAGGGTCAATATCGACGCCTACAGCACTTTTTGCACCCAAAAGAAGTGAAGCAATTGCAAGGATACCGCTACCGCACCCTATATCAAGTACAGTTGTGTTTTTATTTACCGCATTTTCAAGTACGCCCAGGCAGAGCCTGGTAGTTTCGTGAGTGCCTGTTCCAAAGGCAAGACCCGGGTCAAGGTTAATTACAGTTCTTCCTTGGGGGTCATAGTTTTTTCTCCAGCTTGGGCGGATAAGGAGCTTTTCTCCAACAGGGGTAGGCTGAAAGTACTGTTTCCAGTTGTTGAGCCAGTCCTCATCTTTGCAGTCAAGGGTATCAATAGTAAAATCCACATTTGCCCCTCTAAGTCTTTCGGAAATTTGCTGTAAAGCCTCAAAAGGGTTGTCCTCACAGCTTATATACATATGTACCTTGGCGTGGGTTCTGTCTTTTTGGAGCAAATCCTCGTCAATAAGGTCGATGTGGGCAATTTCTTCAACATTTTCCTCAAGGTTTGTGTAGTCCTCAATGTAGATACCGTAGGGTACAATTTCATTGGCAATATCTGAAGTTATATCAATGTCCTGTGGGCTTATTGTAACAGTGATTTCTGTCCAATCCATAAATTCACCAGATTTCTAAAATATCATACCTCTTTATTCTACTTGATTTGCAAATATATTGCAAATAAAATTTTATAAAATCCCATTATTTTCAGATAAATCCTACATAACTGTTACTATTTTATAATTGATATCCACACAAAAAAATGATATAATGTTAAAAATAAGGTGAGAAGTATTGTCTGATGCAATACTTAGTAATTATTAATAGAGGTATTTATGTCTAAGGAAAAGGCAGTAAAGGAAAACGAAGGTTCTTCCTTTAACTTTAAGAAACAGATTATATATATTTTAATATTTTTAGCCCTTATAGGTATAACCTTCTATGCAATTATTGGTCAGAACAAAGAGCTTACCTTTTCTAGCTTTGTTGACTATGTTTTTAACCTAAGGGTCGGCTGGCTTATTGCAGCTGTCGGATGTGTTTTCCTCTTTATTATGCTTGAGGGAATGAGTATTCGTTATATTGCGGAAAAACTGGGATATAAAAGGGGTTACTACAACAATTTTATTTATGCTGCTGCCGATATTTATTTTTCCGCCATTACTCCCTCAGCAACCGGAGGTCAGCCTGCATCCGCCTATTATATGGTCAAGGACAAAATACCAATGTCCGTTACCACCATTACTTTGGTGTTCAATGTTATGCAGTATACCCTTTCTCTGGCGGCAATAGCCATTGGCTGTTTTGCTTTTCGTCCGGAGTATTTTGCAGAATTTGACGGCTGGTCGCAAACACTTATTATACTTGGTATTGTTTTTCAGCTTGCCTTTGCAGTTTTATTTGCCCTGCTTATTTTCTTTCCCAACATTATTAAGGGAATTTGCGAATGGGTGATTAATCTTCTTACAAGAATGAAGGTACTGAGAAAGAGAAGACAAAAACTAAAAAAACTTTATCAAATGATTGACGAATACAAAGAGTGTGCAAAAATTATTAAGGAAACCCCCAGTATTCTTTTTGTCACATTTGTTTTTAATGTACTACAGAGAATTTTTATTATTGCTGTTACATACTGCGTTTACAGGGGAAGCGGTCAGTATGGGTCTTCCTTTATTGATATTATGTCAATGCAGGGATTTGTACTTATCGGAAGTAACAGCCTGCCTGTGCCCGGTGCTGTGGGCGTTGCAGATTATCTCTTTCTTGACGGTTTTAAAGATATTTTTGCCGACCCTGTCAACGGGGAACTTATCAGCAGAGGACTTTCGTTTTATATTTGTATAATAGTTTGTGGCGGACTTACTCTTGTTCACCATGCACGGCTTTTATTTAAAAGCAAAAAAGGGGAGGAATAATAAATGCTGGGCTTTTACAATTACACGGTCATATTGACATACATTTCTCTTTGCTCTGCGGTAACGGGAATTTTCACTGCCATTGCAGGCAACGGCCACCCCTTTGTCGGTACCTGCTGTCTTTTGATAAGCGGCTTATGCGACTCCTTTGACGGAATTGTAGCCAGGAAGAAAAAGGACAGAACAGAGGCAGAAAAAAAGTTTGGTATTCAGATTGATTCCCTTGTGGATTTAATTGCCTTTGGCGTACTTCCCTGCGCAATAGGCTATGCCTGCTATATGAGCCACAGCGGAAAGGGCATAATTCTTAGTCAGAAGTGGACGGCTTTAAAAATATTTGCAGACAACAAACTTACCATTTACTTTGTCATCTTCTGTATATATATTCTTGCCGGACTTATAAGACTTGCATACTTCAATGTTATGGAAGAGGAAAGACAAAGCAAGACATCTGAAAAACGCAGGTACTATGAGGGACTGCCCATTACAGCCTCCTGTATGATTTTTCCTACAATTATGCTTATTCAGTACATTGTAGGGGATTCCTTTGATATTTCTCCCTATTATGTAATCGCACTTCTTATTACTTCATACTTATTCGTTAGTAAGGTTCATATAAAAAAGCCCGGATTTAGGGAAATTATGATTATGGTAGGTATCGGAGCTATAGAATTTGCACTGATGATTATATTTAAGTTTTTTGTGTAACGGTGAATAAATATGGAAAATAGGAAAACCATTGACCTGAAAACCTTAAAACAGGACAAGTCCCTTAATTTCCTTTATAACAACAGCTTAGGCAGAATAATCCTTAAAGTGATTACTCTGCCTTTTGTTTCTTCTGTTGTCGGGGCGTATATGAACAGCAGGCTATCTAAGGGCAGGATAAGTAAATTTATAAAATCAAACAACATTAATATGGAGGAGTATGAGAAAGTTCCATACAAATCCTTTAATGAATTTTTTACAAGAAAAATAAAAAAGGAAAAAAGACCTTTTCCAACAGACAGCAGTATTTTATTTTCTCCCTGCGACGGAAAGCTGTCTGCCTATAAAATCACCCGTGGTACGGTGCTCCCTGTAAAGGGCAGTACCTATACTATAGGACAGCTCCTTAATAATGACAAACTGGCAAAGTCCTATGAGGGAGGATATTGCCTTGTTTTCAGACTGGCGGTTGACGACTATCACCGCTACTGCTATATTGACAGCGGTGAAAAGGAAGAAAATATAAAAATTAAGGGCAGACTCCATACGGTACAGCCTATTGCCCTTAACCTTATGCCTGTGTTTATCCAAAATTCCAGGGAGTATACGGTGCTCCATACAGAGAATTTCGGAGATATTGTGCAGATTGAAGTTGGGGCTCTTTGTGTGGGGAAAATTAAAAATCATCACCAAAGGGGTAAATTTAAGTCAGGAGAAGAAAAGGGGATGTTCCTGTTTGGAGGCTCTACAATTATTCTCCTTATAAATAAGGACAGGGCTGTGATAGATGAGGAGTTTTTTATTAATACACAAAACAATCTGGAAACCGTTGTTAAAATGGGTCAGCCTGTGGGGAGAAAAGCCTTATGACAGGGATTTATTTTACTTGCTTTCTGATGTGGGTATTTATCGGGATTTTTTATTTCTATATGAAATGGCGTAAACATCTTGATAACAAGGGGAAAAAGAACGGTGTTGTGTATATAACAAGGAACATATATTTAAAACTTCACAATGACGGAGTGATTTTCTCCCTTTACAAAGGAAAAAAGGAAATTGCCGATGATATTCTGGAGTTTAATAACGGTATTTTTAAAACAGTATTTAAAACAATATTTGGGACAATATCTCTTAACAGATTTACAAAGAAATTTGTAATAGATGAGAATAAAGAGGCATAAATTAGGGGTGTATCATAATTGATACACCCCTTATGTACTATAGCTGTTCTTTTAACTTGTTTCCTATAAGATTTTCGCAGAGAAAAGCCATTTCCGAAGGACTTTCTTTCATTCCTGTGTTAAGCCAGTTCTCCACCATTCCCAAAAAACCGTATACTATAAATGAGAAATAATGTTCTGCCACACTTGTATTTCCGTAAAATGTGGTAAACCTTTCGTGAAGAAATTTTATGAGCTTGCGTATAAATCCGATTTCTCCTCTGTCGGACAGCATTACCTGACAAAACTCGCTGTTGTCCTTTACATACACAAAGATTTCCCTGAATTTATCCTCTGTCAGCATCTTTTCCCCGCCCTGGGGTAAATCCAGATATTCATTAAAGCTGTTAAACATTTCATTTTCAATTTGTTCCAGCATATCAAAAACATCGGTATAGTGAAGATAGAATGTACCTCTGTTAATATCTGCCTTGTCGCACAGTTCTTTTACGGTAATATGCTTTACGCTTTTTTCTTTCATAAGGGACAGCAGCGCTGCTTTTAGCACTGACCTTGTCTTTCTTATTCTTCTATCCTGTTTAGCCATAAATCCAACCCCTTTTTAACACAAAACAATAAAATGTTTATTATTATACGCATAGTCGCAAATTGCTTATTGTGTTTTTAAACTATTATAAGTATAATAGAAAATGTTCAAGAAATCAACACTATGTTTATTATAGGAGAGAAATTTTTTATGAGCGGAGAGAAAAGGAGATATTTTATACTGAAGGTACTGCCAATTTTGGCAATAGCAGTGGTAATGTTGATACCATCTATTTACGCCTGTATTTTTCTTGGTTCTATGTGGGACCCATACGGAAATATAGAAGATTTGCCTGTGGCGGTGGTAAATCAGGACGAAAAGGTTAGGTACAACGGTAAAACCCTGCAAATCGGCAATGACCTTGTAGAAAAATTGAAGGAAAACAAATCCCTAAAATTTAACTTTGTAGATGAGGAAACAGCAGAACAGGGCATAGAGAACGGTACATACTATATGGTAATTAATATACCTAAGGATTTTTCCGACAGTGCCACAACTCTTATGACAGAAAATCCTAAGAAAATGTCCCTCCAGTATGATACGAACCCGGGTAAAAACTATATTGCCTCAAAGATGAGCAGTACAGCTATTGAAAAGATTAAAGAAGAAATTGAAAATCAGGTTACCCAGACCTATATTCAAACTGTTTTTGACAGTATCGGAGAAACCGGCGACAGCCTTTATACAGCCGTTGACGGTACTGCACAGTTGAATAGGGGCGCAGATAAGCTGATTGCCGGCAATAGTGAAATATCAAAGAATTTAAGGACAATGGCAGACAGCACAGGGGTTTTCCAAAACGGTGCCCGAACCCTTTCAAATGGAATTACAACATATACAAATGGTGTAACAGCGGTGCATAACGGTGTTGGAAAGCTGTATGCAGGTACAAATCAGCTTAACAGCAAGGTGCCTGTGCTTGCCAGGGGTATTACAGCTATTGCAGACGGAAGCGGAACTCTTAAAAATGGTTTGGCGGAATACCTTGGCGGAACACAGACAATTTATACAGGGGCAAAGCAAATTAATAAAAATTCTTCTGCCCTTAACAGTGGTATAAGCACCCTGTATACAGGAAGCAATACATTCCTTACAGGTCTTAGAACATATACAGGCGGTGTGGGAAGTGCAAATCGGGGCGCAAAGTTTCTTACAAATAATTCCTCTACCTTGAGAAAGGGTGCAAATGACCTTTTCACAGGAGCAGATACCTTTGATACGGCGCTGAAAACCTATACTGACGGAGTGGACACAGCTAATGACGGAGCTCAGCTCCTTACGAAAAATTCATCTGCTTTGAATCAGGGAGCTTTATCGGTAAGCTCTGCCTCATCACAGATGTCAAGCGGTTCTTCATCTCTTAAATCAGGGGTGGAAGAAATGTCAAATAAACTGGGCGAAACTGTTAAGGAAGAAAATGAAAAACAGCTTTCCCAGCTTTCTTCCGGTCTTACTGTCCTTGATAACGGTATTCAGGAGCTTGACAAAGCTATGGAAGATGCAGGGGAAAGCAGTCTTGAAACTGACCTTACAGCGGTTGGAACAGATATATATACAGCGGGACAGGGTTTAAAAACAGTTGGTGCAGGAGCAAAGACGCTCTCCGATGCTATAAATTCAATTAAGGGAGAAAGCTGGTTTAAGTCCCTTGACAGCGGAACACAGAAAAAGATAATTTCCTCCCTTGAAAATTCTGCAAATCAGATTGCCTCCGGTCTTGCCAATAGTCAGGATAGTATTACTTCTGCAAGTTCCCATATGTCAAATGCGTCAGCCTCCGCAAGGGAAGTTGGAAAATCAGTTGACAGCATTAAGGAAAATGTAGGAAAAATCAGCAGTAATTCAAAGAACCTTTTGCCAACAGCGTCACAACAGATAACTGCTCTTTACGGCGGACTTAAAACGGTAAAAACAAATCTTGACCAACAGCTAATTCCAGGCATTACAGAGCTTGACGGCGGCGCCTCACTCCTTATGGCAGGTACAAATGAACTGCAAACAGGTCTTTCGGAATACACAGCGGGAGTGGATACCCTGGCACAGGGTACAAACCAACTTCACAGCAACAGCAAAGCTATTACCGACGGTTCCGGTGCGGTAAAGACAGGGGCCTCAACACTCAAGACAGGAGTTAAGGACTACACGGAGGGCTTAGATACCCTTGCACAGGGATTAAAACAGCTTGATGACAACAGCAAAACCCTTAACAGCGGGGCAGGAGATTTAAAGTCCGGCGCCTATTCCCTGAAAAAAGGAATTAAAGAATACACCGGCGGCGTCGGAACTCTTGAAAAAGGCGTTAAGAAACTTACGAAGAATAACAGCAAATTAAAGCAGGGTACAAATGACCTTGCCTCGGGTACAAAGGAACTAAAAAATAACACCCCTGTACTGTCAAACGGCGTCAGCCAGCTTGACTCAGGAGCAAAAAAGGTTGCAGAGGGTACTAAACAGCTTAATGACAATTCGGCGGCCCTTGTCAAAGGCAGTACACAGCTTAAAGACGGGGCAGGTCAAATTTCACAGGGTTCAACACTTCTTGCAAAGGGTTCGGATACCTTAGGCAAGGGACTTGGCACTTTAGGTCTGGGCGTTGATAAGCTAGAAACCTCTCTTAAAAGGGGAGCCGACAAGGCTAAGGATACAACTATTTCCAATAAACAAAAGGAAATGTTCGCCTCTCCTGTTGAGGCAGATGAAACACAGATTACCACTGTTGATAACAACGGTTCAGCCATGGCGGCATATATGATGTGCGTAGGTCTTTGGGTAGGGGCACTTGCCTTTGGATTTGTAACAGGCGCAGAGCGTGACCCTAAGAAAATAAGAAAGAACAGAAAGTATACATTTAGGCGTCTTGGGGAGATTTTAATATTTGCCTTGGGTTCAGGTGCGGTACTGGTAACACTTCTTGTTTACTGCAACGGACTTAATCCGGCATATCTTTTAAGAACCTATTTCCTTGCTGTAATGACATCTCTGGCATTTACAAGTATTGCATACTTTATGTTTGTACTTCTTGGAATTATGGGTGAGTTTGCACTTCTTCTCCTCCTTGTAATACAGCTTGGATGTGCAGGAGGTACTTATCCTCTTGATTTGTCACCGGGAATTTATTCGGCCTTAAAGCCTTTATTCCCGTTCTCCTATGCCGTAGACGGCTTTAGAATGACAATAGCTACAGGACAGGATATTACAAATATTATTCTGGTACTTGGTGCATTTACACTTGTATTTGCAGTGCTTACGGCAATAACTGTGATTATTAAGGTAAGAACAAAGAAAGAAAAGGAATATACAATGGCAGAACTTTTAGAACAAGCCTTTGCCTGATTTTTCAAAAATTAAATAATCAACAAAAAGGGCATACTCTACTGAGTATGCCCTTAATCCCGTATTAAATATGCAGTTTTATTTGTTCTTCTTCTTTGAAGAGAACACTCCCAAATCCAAATCCTCAATGTCAGGAACTGACCTTTTAGTTACCACATTTTCATTGTTATCTGTAAGACGCGTAATGGTTTTGCTCTTCTTAAATGCAAGACCTACACAAAGTCCGATTATTCCAACCATAAAAATCAATAGAACTGACACGATTATATGCGCAATTTCCATTGGTATTACCTCCTTGTAATACAAAGAACTCATTTTAAACTGTATATAAATAATGTCCTTCTTCTAATTTAAGAATAACATATTTATCACAAAAGTCAACAGTTTTTCGGCCTATTTTATGATGTAAATATAACCAAAGTTTTTGCCTGTTTGTTGTGCAAAAAAGCAAAAGTAAAACACCGGGCTACTTATGGTAACTCGGTGCTTTACTTCATTAAAAATGAGGGGATACAATGTAAATGTTTATTATGTTACATTGAGGAGGGTAGAACAATATACCATTGATGTCTGTGTACTCATCTCAGGCACAACTATAATATAACACCTTTTTTTGAAATGGCTGTTATAACAAGGTGAAAATTATTTGTTTTTTGTGTGAAAAATTATCAAACAAGTGTTTGATTTTTCCCTATCAATGTGATATAATTATGGAAAATAAAACATAGGTGATTTTATGAAACCATTAACAAAGAGCCAGCAAAAAGTATACGACTATGTAAAGGAGTGCTGTGAAAGCGGTACAGCTCCCTCTGTTCGTGAAATTTGCTCTGCAACAGGCTTAAACTCCACCTCAACTGTGCATCTCCACCTTAAAACTCTTGAGGACAGAGGTCTTATTGAGAGGGACGCCGGTCTTAAAAGGTGCATAAGACTTGTAGGTGCAGAAAGGGCAAGTCAAATTCCTGTTATGGGCAGGGTAACGGCAGGTATGCCTGCTCTGGCAGTTCAGGATATTGAGGGATATGTGCCTGTTAAGGAGAGTTTTAAGCGTGGCAGAGAGATGTTTGCCCTGCGTATTGACGGGGAATCTATGATTAATGCGGGGATTTTTGACGGAGATATTGTCATTGTGCATCGTACGCCTGTTGCGGAAAACGGAGATATTGTTATTGCCCTTATTGAGGAAGAGGCAACCTGTAAAAGATTTTATAAAGAGGACGGACACTACCGTTTACAGCCGGAAAATGATTTATTTCCCCCAATAATTGTTGATGAGGTTGTGTTGCTTGGAAAGGTTGTAAGCCTTGTCAGAAATTTTGAATAAAAATAAATTGTATATTAGAAAGGACCTTCATTTTTGAAGGTCCTTGTTTTTATCCTGTTGTGACGCCATTTCTATATGCCTTACTATCTGTTCATATCCCTTGTCAATAAAATCCTTTGCCCTGCCATAATATTTATAATAGTATTTGTTATAAGTATTAACTATAGTGTTTTGATAGCGGTCGGCAAGCGCCATTCCTCCGAAAAACAGACTTCCTGCAAAAAGGAGAATAAGGCATATAATAACAAAGCTCTTAATTTTATTTGAAGTTTTCATAATATCACTACCCTATAAGTATTATACACTTATTTCCTATTGTTTTGCAAGAAAAAAACCGAGTTCCGGAGAACTCGGCTAATTATTTAATAAATAAATTATTTAAGAGATTCGTATACTGCAACTGCACATGCAACTGTTGCGCCTACCATTGGGTTATTACCCATACCGATAAGACCCATCATTTCAACATGAGCAGGAACAGAAGAAGAACCTGCAAACTGTGCGTCCCCGTGCATTCTTCCCATTGAGTCTGTAAGACCGTAGGAAGCAGGACCTGCGCCCATATTATCAGGGTGAAGTGTACGGCCTGTACCGCCGCCGGAAGCAACTGAAAAATATTTTACACCGTTTTCAATAGCCCACTTTTTGTATGTACCTGCTACAAGGTGCTGGAAACGAGTTGGGTTAGTGGAGTTACCTGTAATGGAAACGCCAACATTTTCTTTCTGCATAATTGCGACGCCCTCGCGAACATCATTTGCGCCGTAACAACGCACTGCTGCTCTTTCGCCGTCTGAGAATTTAACTTCACGAACAACCTTTAGTTCGCTTGTAAAGAAGTCAAAGTCAGTTTCAACATATGTAAAACCATTAATTCTTGAGATTATGTAAGCGGCGTCCTTGCCAAGACCGTTAAGGATAACTCTTAATGGTTCTTTTCTTGCCTTGTTTGCGTTTCTTGCAATACCAATAGCACCCTCGGCGGCTGCAAAGGATTCGTGACCTGCAAGGAATGCAAAGCACTTGGTTTCGTCACGGAGAAGCATTGCGCCCAGATTACCGTGTCCAAGACCAACATTTCTCTGTTCTGCAACCGAGCCGGGAATTGTAAAGGCCTCAAGACCTTCACCAATAGCCTCAGCGGCGTCGGCAGCAGACTTAACACCCTTCTTAATTGCAATAGCGCATCCTAAGGTGTATGCCCAGCTGGCGTTTTCAAATGCAATAGGCTGAACACCCTTTACAATTTTGTCAGGGTCAAAGCCTTTATCTAAACAAACCTGTCTTGCCTCTTCAAGAGATGCCATACCATATTCAGCAAGGCACTTCTCAATCTTAGGCATTCTTCTTTCTTTACTTTCAAAATTAACTGCCATAGTTAAGTTCCTCCTTACTGATTATTCTTCTCTTGGGTCAATGTACTTAGCGGCATTATCAAATCTGCCGTACTGACCGATGTTGTTCTTGTATGCTTCCTCAGGGGAAACGCCGTGACGGATATCCTCCATCATCTTGCCAAGTTTTACAAACTGATAGCCGATAACTTCGTCGTTCTCGTCAAGAGCTGTCTTGAGGACATAGCCCTCTGCCATTTCCATAAAACGAACGCCCTTTGCCTTTGTGGAGAACATTGTGCCAACCTGTGAACGAAGTCCCTTGCCAAGGTCCTCAAGACCTGCACCCACAGGGAGACCGTCCTCTGAAAAAGCAGTCTGTGAACGACCGTAAACTAACTGTTCAAAAATGTTTTTCATAGCTGTGTTAATAGCGTCGCAAACAAGGTCGGTGTTTAAACATTCCAGCAGTGTTTTGCCCGGAAGAATTTCTGCGGCCATAGCGGCAGAATGTGTCATACCTGAGCAGCCAATTGTTTCAACAAGGGCCTCTTCTACAATACCGTCCTTAACATTAAGGGAGAGTTTGCATGCGCCCTGCTGCGGAGCACACCAGCCGATACCGTGTGAAAAACCTGAAATATCCTTGATTTCGTAAGCCTTAACCCATTTTCCCTCTTCAGGAATAGGTGCAGGACCGTGCTTTGGTCCCTTTGTTACAGTACACATATTCATTACTTCATTAGAATAATTCATTGTACTAAACTCCTTTCATTTTTTGTTTGAGAGCATAATCCCATACACATCAATTATAAGGCTTTTTCCATATTTTATCAAGCGTTTTTCCATATAATAGACCATTTTTTTATTTATAATTTTTACATTACTGAAAATATATCTGTTTTTTCAACATAGAAATAAAAATTTTGTTGTTTAAAGTCAAAAAATCGTATATAATGTTGAAAAACACAATTCTTATGGTATAATAATATTGTAAAATAAATTCACATTCAGGTGATACTATGATTAAAATGATGATATGTGATGACGACTGTAACTATCTTGAAAGTATGAAAGAAAAAGTGAATGAAATTTGTGAATCCTACGGCAGAGATGTGGAAATTTATACCTATGACAGCGGTAAAAAGGTCATTGACATTTTGTGCAAGAAAAGGGAACAGTTTAATGTACTTTTTCTGGACATAGATATGCCTGACAAATCCGGACTTCAGGTTGCAGACGCCATTAGGGAGTGCAAAGTAGATGTTACTATAATATTTATCTCTGCTCACGAAAGGTATGTTTTTGAGTCCCTGGAGTTTGCTCCCTTCAGGTACATAAGGAAAAACCTTACTGACCAGGAGCTCCCCTCAGCCATAAGAGCTATTTTAAGAAAGATTGACTCTAACCAAAGCAGAACCACGGTGGTAAAATATCAAGACGGAAGATACGCCATTAAGCACAGCGACATAATGTTCTACAAAGTAAAAGGTCACAATATAGAAATATTCCTTAACAATGACAAAGTACTTGTTGTGAGAAAAACCGTCAAGCGCTTTTTTGACGAAATGAGGGATAAGAAATTTATAAAAATCTACAGCGGATGCGTTGTAAATGTTCAGTATATTCAGGGCTTGGAAAAAGACGAGGTTATACTGGACAACGGAAGAAGACTTCTTGCCAGCCATGGAAAAATAAAAGATATTAAAGTTGCGTTTATGGATTATTGGAGAAAACAGATATGAACATACTTATGTGGGGTGTTGACTATCTTGCAAGCTTTGTAGAAACATATATGTGCTGTATATTTTTAGGCACATTTCTGGACAGGGAAAAGCTGGAGGAAAGCAAGTATCCTGTAATTTGGTGCAGTATTGTAGGAGCGTTCTTGGTAATAGTACTAAACTCTATTGAGCTGTTTTCATACTTCACTACAGTTTTATTCCTTGCCTTAATGATAGTCTTTAATTTTGTTCTATATAGGAAAAAGTTAATGGTTTGCATTCTCTTGGCTATCTATATGGTAATACTCTCTGCAATAGATTTTGGTATTGCCTCCTGTGCCGCATATGTAACCGGCGTAAATGTTGATGGAATAATGAACCAGCAAAGTATTATCAGAATTTACTGTATACTAATCTCAAAGGCTATACTTTCCATCATTACAGTATTCACAAATAACATTACAAGAAAGAATAAATTTATTTCCAGAAAATATATGGTTATTCTGGCGATATGTGCAATTTTTATTATGCTCTCTAACTTTATACTGCTGGAAATCAGCGAGGCAAGTAATTCCCAGAGCATAAATATTTTCTCCATAGTATATTTTGTAGCTTCACTGCTGATTATTATCCTGATATTTTATCTCATTACGGCAATAGCCGTCAGCTATGAGAAAAACCAGACTATGACACTGATACAGATGAAGAATGATATGCTGCAGAAATCCCTGGACGAAACAGAGAAGACCTTTTCTATGTGGCGGCAGAGTGTTCACGATTACAAAAATAATATTATTGCGCTTTCCTCTCTGGCAAAGAAAAAGGATATACAGGCAATAGAAGAATATCTCAGCAGTGAAAGGGAGAAACTTAACGCAAAGACCTTTTATATAAAGACAGGAAACTCCGTAATTGATGTTATTGTAAATACAAAGCAGAATATAGCCCTTAACAGGGGAATAAACTTTATTGTAAACGCAGGAGTTTCCGAGGATTTGCAAATCAGCGCACTTGATATGTCCTCAATGCTCGGAAATCTTATTGACAATGCCATTGAGGCAAGTATAAATGAACAAAATCCGGAAATCAACTTAAACATCAAGGAAAAGAAAAATTTTCTCATTATTGAGATAAGCAACAATTTCACCGGAGAGTTTGACCAGAACTGCAACACTACAAAGAAAGACAAGGCTTTGCACGGCATTGGAATGAAGAGTATAAGAAGTACTGTGCAGAAATATTCCGGCGAATTTTCCATAGATAAAAAGTATAACAAGGTTTGCGCTGTGGTAATAATACCAATAAATAAAAGGCAATAAAACTAAATATATGCAATAATCCGGCAAAAAGTCATTTGATTTTTTGCCGGATTATTATTTTCGGCCAAAAACCATATCATTTTCGCCAAAATCCCCAAAAGCCCATTAAAATCTGATAAAGTTTTAATGGTACCAAAATTAATGTATAGGAGGGGAGAAAATGAAAAACGATTTAAGAAAGATTTTATCTTCTGCATTAAAGAGTACAGCAAAGGTCAGTGCGGAAACAACATCTGTACTTTGTTTCCACGAACCCAAAATGCCGAAAATTCTTTTAAAGTCTGAAAAGGCAGAAGAAAGGAACTAATAATGTTTTCCTATTTGGCAGAAAAAACTGCGTGCTTTCTTATCAGACGCAGTTTGTTGGATATTGAAGGCAGAGAAATATATACCTACAGCTTGGAAATACTTCTGCTGAATATATCCTTACTTGCTATATTTCTGCTGATTAGTCTGGTTACAGAAAGTTTTATACATTATATTGGATTTATTTTATTTTTTGTACCAATCAGAATTTTTGCGGGGGGATATCATTCCCGTAAAAGTGAAAACTGTTTTATGATTTCCTTTTTTGTATACATACTTACCACTATTATATTTACTTTGTACAGGGGTTTATACAAAGAGCCTTTTCTTATGGCTCTGGGGTTATTATCCGCAGTAATCATTCTATTGTTCGCACCAATTGTTAACCATAACCATCCTCTAAATACCCAGCAGAGAAAAAGAAACAGATATATTGTACTGGGAATAATCCTTGCTTATTTTGCAGTATTTATATTCCTGTACAAGGTGAATTTTACCTTAGCCTCCAACGAATTAATTTTTATAATAACTGCCTCATTATCAATGATAGCAGAAAAGGCAAGGGGTATCTTGTATAAAATTATAGGAAAAATTACCTCGGAAATATAGCTTTTTACTTTGGCACAAATGTCACATACATTCATGTTTGTAACATTTGGAAAGAGTCGGATAATTATATCCGGCTCTTTTTTATTTTCCTCAAAATTATGACTTTAGGGTTTATATTTTGTTTGTGGTGTATTTACATAATAAATTATAAAATAATTGTAAATTTTAGTGTATGGTGTTGAAAAACATTTTAGCCGGTGGTATAATTTACTGTAATAAAAAATGGAGGAGTTACTATGAAATTAGGAAGAAAAATTCTAAGTACGGCTATGGTTGTTGCCATACTTGCAAGTTGTATGTGCTTTTCAACAGCAAAGGTATTTGCTGCGCAGGGTTCAATGGCTTATTTTGATAACACTTCCTTTGGCTGGGATAATGTGTATGTTTACGCATATGGCACTAAGGAAAATGCAGAGTGGCCCGGTGAACCGATGACAAAGGGTAGTGACGGTTTCTACTATGCCGAATTTCCCGAAACCTTTACCTCAGAAAATGTTATTTTTAACAACGGACTTGAAGAGGGAGAGGGCAAGGAACAGTATCCCGAAAATGCGGGACTGCCCCTTAAAAAAGGAGAATGTAAGCTGTTTACATATGACAAGCAGTGGATTAATTACGGAGGTATGGACAACCACGGTTACGGTTATGCTTTTATTTCTACAGACACTGAACCCGACGGGGACTCTGTTCCCGTAAAACTGGGACTTAAAAATGCAAGTACCGGAGAGTATTCCATTGACGGCGCTCCAAGGGTAAAATACCGTGACGGAAAGGTTCTGAAACTGGGACAGGGCAAGATAGCCAATTCAATAATTAAACTTGACCTGTATGTGAATGACGGAGAAGTTGAAACAAAGGAAAGCTATTCCTTTAGAAAAAACTTTACTCCCTCTGAAACAACCTTTTCTGCACAGTCTGACGGTCATACCACAGAGGCTGTAGCAGGTCGCTACAAAACAAATCCGAACCTACAGCTTGGTAAAAACAAAACCATTACGGTAGACGGACAGACAGACGATTGGGACAGCTCAATGATTATTGCCCAGGGCGTTGCCAATGATGACCCAAGGGTATATATGCCCTCTGCTATGCACGAACAACCCTGGGACGCATACGCACTTTACAGTGCATGGGATAATGATAACCTTTACTTTATGTGGGAAATGACAAATACCACCTACATTGTTTCCCCAAGCGATAACTTTGCCGCCTCCAATGAGGCTCGCCCCTGGAGAAACAGTATTCCCATGTACCTGGCACTTTCCATTGACCCGACTAAAAAGTCAACAGGTAAGGCTGTAGGTGTGGATAAATCGGGAAATCAGTTTACCAATCCATTTGTTTGGGGTTGTGACGGCGGTGTTGCAAGGTCCGGCGGTACAGGTTTTACGACTCATATTGATACACTTATTGCAATGGACTCAAACAACTCCAACGGAGGGGACTCTATCTTTAAGGCTGATGTGCAGGATTCTGACGGAACATATATGTTTAACTATGATACGGCTGTTCCAATAGGTGTTTCCTCCTTTGAAAAGCAGGACAATAAAAACGGTTTTAAAGTAAAATATGCCAACGGCACAAAGAGTAAATCCATTATTGGTATTAACAGTCCAAAGGGCTCAAGAATTATTGGGGACAGTTATGCTCCCGGCGGAAACTGGGTTGACTTTATGGACTACGGTTATAAGGAAAGCTACGGTTATATTTACGAGGTTGCAATTCCTCTTAAAGCTCTTGGAATTGATAAGGAATATATTGAAACACAGGGTATAGGCGCAATGCAGATTCTTACCTACGGCACATCTGCTATGGATACATTACCCCATGACCCCACAACCTTGGATAACGCAAACAAGCCTTATGGTCCTGACCCCTCAACATCAAATGAAAAGGAAGATGTGGATAATATTACTGTTCCTCTTGCAAGAATAGGAGCACTGCTGGGGGATACAGTTGTTAAAGAGGCTCCCCTTGAAGTAAACTTTGGCGCTGATTTAAGCTCAGGACAAAGGGCAGGTACAGATCTTGTTCTTGCCGCCGAGGCTTACAACAATAAGGGTAATGTGACATATGAATTTTCCGTTGACGGAAAGATAATGCAAAGCGGTGCAAAATCCTCTGTATCCTGGAAACCTGCCAAGGAGGGTACATATGATATTGCCGTAAAGGTTACTGACGCACAGGGAAGAACAGCAACGGTTTCAAAAAAGTATGTTGTAGGCGCACCGTCAAGTACAGGAAAATCCGGCGATGTAAACGGTGACGGAAATGTTGATATTTCCGACGCAAGACTTATTCAGAAATACACCGTAAAGGCGTTGTCTTTCTCCCCTGAGGAACTTAAAGCAGGAGATTTTAACAATGACGGAAAGGTAAATATTGCAGATGTAACCCGTATTCAGAAATATATCGCAGGACTTATTACTGCATAATATACATAATTCATTGGGTACAGCAAAATTTTGTTGCTGTACCCTTTTTTATATGTTAGTATAAATGTATAAGTAAAAGAAGGAGAGATTGAAATTATGAAAAACCCCCTTGAAATTATGACAAACAGGAGAACTACAAGGGATTTTCTTCCCGATATGCCCGAAAGAGAGAAAATCGAGAAAATAATTGAGGCAGGCACATATGCCCCTACCGGCAGAAACAAACAATCGCCGATTATTATATCTGTCACAAATAGAAAGATGCGAGACAAGCTCTCTGAAATGAATAGCAAAATTATGGGAAAGGGCAGTGATTTCGACCCCTTTTACGGCGCACCTGTTGTTTTGATTGTCCTTGCAGATAAAAATGTAAACACATATATTTACGACGGCAGTCTTGTTATGGGTAACCTTCTTAATGCGGCGGAGGCAGTAGGTCTTGGAGCCTGCTGGATACACAGGGCAAAGGAAGAATTTGAAACAGAAGAGTGTAAGGAAATTTTAAAATCTTTGGGAATTACCGGTGACTATGAGGGAATCGGTCATTGTGTTATAGGATATAAAAGAAATGAAAATTCAGAAAAAACTCCCAGAAAGAAAAATTATGTTTACTATATAGACTGATATGCTTAAAATTAAACCCAATTATTATGACAATTTTAAATGCCTGATGGGAGAATGTCCCTCGTCCTGCTGTATTATGTGGCAAGTTGTTGTAGATAAGGACAGCCTTGATTACTATAACAGCCTTAGCGCTCCCTATGGAGATTTTATACGAAAACAAATTGAAGAAATTGAGGGTGAACCTTGTTTCAGGGTTAATAAGGGCAGATGTGCGTTTCTCAGTGAGGACAATCTGTGCAACATACACAAAAAACTGGGACAGGAACATATGGCGGCAACTTGCAGAAGATTTCCCGACTTTATTATAAAAAACAATGATACAACCCTTTTGGGACAATCGGCGTCCTGTCCCTATGTGGCAGAACAAATTATAAAACAACAAAATCCCCTATTTGTCTATGAGGGACTTTGCTGCGATGAGTATGAAAATATTTTTATCAGCCTGTTTGAAAACCTTTTAAATGCTATAGACGCCGAAAATAATTTTAACGACTGCACAAGAATTGTGCTTAGTATGGCAGAGAATAAACAGAAACAGCTTTTTGCGGAATACGGCATAGAGGAGTTTTTTATTCCGGAGGATAATAAAAATATTTATGATTACATAGATACACTAAAATCCCTTTCCGTACTTACCGAGGACTGGCAGAATATTCTTAACAGACTAAGTGAATTTGAATGGAAAAGCAGTATTAAAAACGGTTTTACCCTATATATGAAAGACAGAACAGGGGAATACAAAAATATTTTACGATATTTTATATACAGGTATATAATGACCTTTGCAGGACAGGGAAATGTATTTCTCCCTATAAAATTTGCAGTTATTTCTACAAGAATACTCTACAATGCCGGAATTATGATATACAAGAAAAAAGGAAAACTTACAAAAAACCACCTTATAAAACTTTTTTATTTATTTTGCAAGGAGATTGAGCACAGTCGGGAAAATTTGGATATTTTCTTTGATGACATTAGCCTTGGTATGATATAAAAGATTTTTGAATAGTAAAAATACACAAAATTTACAGTATTTTTTTAAAAAATAAATTTAATTTATACAAAAGAAAAATAGGCTTGTCAAATTACAACTTGATTTTTTATGAAAGCTGCCAAAAATACACAGAAAAAAAGAACAAATTAGAAATAATATTGATATTTTTTTAACCATATGTTATAATTATAGAGCTTTTAAAGTAGAAAAATATAGGAGGTAAATTATGAAAAAAGCAATTTCAGTTGTGCTTGCTTTGGTTATAGCAATGTCAATATTTGCTATTCCTGTTGCAGCAAGCGCAGAAACATCCAAAGTGTACAGCCTTATCGGTTACATTGACGGTAAGGACTATGGTAGTGCCGGCGACTCGGAAAATCCGGGCGAATACATCTTTGTTGATGGTCAGGTAACAGTTGAATTTGCACAGGACAGCTATGTTTATGTAAAGACAACTGACAATGCACAGTGGTTCTGTGCACAGTCTTACATTGATGCATCAACAGGTACTTTCTATCATGGTAAGGAGTATGGCGAAAAGATGCGTGTACCGGCAGGTAAGTTTACATTTACACTTACTGAGGTAGATGACAACACCATTACTCTTTCCTATGAAAAGGCAGAGGAAGAAACATCCTCTTCATCTGTAGAAGAAACATCTTCTTCATCAGAGTCAACACCTGATGTTCCCGCAACAAAGACAGTTAAGCTTAATGCTGACGCAGTTGCTACAGAGGGTGCAAAGTATGTTGTAATTGCCAACGACCAGCAGATTGAAATGACAAAGGGTGAGGACGGCCTTTATACAGCAGAAGTTCCTGCTGATGTAGAAGAGGTTGTTTTCGCAGTTGTTGTAGGCGAAGAAACAATCGCACAGACAGACCCAACACCGGTTAGCGAAGGCGCATTTAAGATTTCCGGCTGGGGTACAGAAATGGGCGGAACACTTCCTGGCGAATGGTATGACCCAACTGCTACACCGGACGAATCATCAACTGTTTCTACAGCAGATGAATCTTCAACTGTTTCCACAGAAGATGAGTCTTCAACTGTTTCTACAGCTGACGAATCTTCAACAGACGCTTCATCAATTTCTACACCTGATGTTCCTACAACAAAGACAGTTAAGCTTAATGCTGACGCTGTAGCTACAGAAGGTGCAAAGTATGTTGTAATTGCTAACGACCAGCAAATCGAAATGACAAAGGGCGAGGACGGCCTTTATACAGCAGAAGTTCCTGCTGATGTAGAGGAAGTTGTTTTTGCAATCGTTGTAGACGGCGAAATAATCGCTCAGACAGCTCCGACAGCAGTTGGCGAAGGTGCTTATAAGATTACCGGTTGGGGTACAGAACTTGGCGGAACGCTTCCGGGCGAATGGTATGACCCAACATCTACAGAAGATGAGCCTACATCTGCTTCTACACCAGATGAATCATCATCTTCTTCTACACCAGATGAATCAAGCTCTTCATCAAGCTCTTCATCTTCATCAAGTTCATCATCTTCCAGCTCTTCATCATCTTCATCAAGCTCATCTTCATCAAGCTCATCATCTTCCAGCTCTTCATCAAGCTCATCATCTTCCAGCTCTTCATCAAGCTCATCATCTTCAAGCTCTTCATCATCTTCATCAAGTTCATCATCTTCCAGCTCATCAAGCTCATCATCTTCTGAGACTTCATCATCCTCATCAATAGGTGGACCTGCAGGAACAGTAGGTCCTGTAGTTGTGAAGGTTAATCAGATTAAGCTTAATGGCACAAAGAAGACTGTATACAAGGGAAGAAAGTTCACTCTCAGGGCATATGTATATCCGAAAAATGCCGCAAACAGAGCAGTAACATGGACATCTTCTAACAAGAGAGTTGCTACAGTTAACTCTAAGGGTCTTGTAGTTGCAAAGGCAAGAGGTATTGCTTATGTTAGAGCAACAGCTAAGGATGGCTCTAAGAAGTATGCTCAGTGCAAGGTAACTGTTAAGCAGCTTATCACAAAGGTTAAGATTTCTGCTAAGAAGAAAGTTGTTAAGAAGGGCAAGACCTTTAAGCTCAGCGCTAAGGTAGCTCCTTCAAATGCAAACAGCAAGAAGATTCGTTGGACTGCAAACAAGAAGAAAATCGTTAAGATTGCTAAGAAGTACACAACTTCCGGCAAGAAAGTAAAGATTAAGGCTAAGAAAGCCGGTAAGGTTGTTATTACAGCTAAGGCAACTGACGGTTCTAAGAAGTCTGCAAAGTGCAAGGTTAGAGTAAAGAAGAAGTAATTTAGTTCTTTGTACTTAGTTTAATAAACTTAAAACCCCCGTCGGGA
>CANROX010000026.1 GCA_947632335.1 uncultured Clostridia bacterium | reverse complement strand
CAGCGCCGGCTCTTGCTCTTCTAAGGTCGCCCTTTCTGTGAGGACCGTCAAGAATCATCTGGTCACCTGTGTAAGCGTGGATTGTGCTCATAATACCGCTCTGGATTGGAGCAAGGTCATTAAGAGCCTTAGCCATTGGAGCTAAGCAGTTTGTTGTACAAGATGCAGCAGAGATAATTGTGTCGTCAGCTGTAAGAACATTTTCGTTAACAGAATAAACGATTGTTGGAAGGTCGTTGCCTGCAGGAGCAGAGATAACTACTTTCTTGGCGCCGGCATCAATATGTGCCT
The DNA here is from genome assembly GCA_947632335.1 of uncultured Clostridia bacterium. Lineage (GTDB taxonomy): Bacteria > Bacillota > Clostridia > Oscillospirales > Acutalibacteraceae > Ruminococcoides. Next base: position 23,526 of record CANROX010000026.1, on the reverse strand, counting down.
GAGCCTTGCTCTTAGATGTATAGAAACCTGTGCATTCGAGAACAACATCAACACCGATTTCACCCCAAGGAAGTTCAGCAGCGTTTGGCATAGCATAAATTGTGATTTCCTTACCGTCAACAACGATAGAGGATTCCTTTGCCTCAACCTTGTCTGCAAGAGCATACTTACCCTGAGCTGAATCATACTTTAAAAGGTGAGCAAGCATCTTTGGATCTGTAAGATCGTTGATAGCTACTACTTCATAACCTTCTGCACCAAACATCTGTCTGAATGCAAGACGACCGATACGGCCAAAACCATTAATTGCAACTTTAATTGCCATTTCTAAATTCCTCCTATTTTTTAAAGGTATTTATATCATATTACAATATCGTAAATTTTTCAATACTTTGTGAGAAATTTAACACAAAATATGGAAAAATTTTTGGATATGAAATATTTTTCACAAAATAATTTAGCTATTTCTGTATAGTTTTTCACAAATAATATAAATTATAATTCTAATAATGCAATTTAATAATAAAAAATCTTGACAAAACAACGGATATACATTAAGATAGAAATGTATGTAAATGGGTTTTCACATACGATTTATGGCTTATGCCATACTCTTATCTTTAATTGACTCGCTATGAGCCGTTATATATAGATAATCATTTGCATTATATTTTGTGATTTTATCACATACTTAATTATAACCCAAAAAGGGGCTATTATTATTTAATTTTATTCTTAGGCTATGCCTTTTTGAAATAATTTTATATTTTGCAGTTTGTAAAATTGAATATCTGTCTTTAACGGCACCGGTCGATTGTTTTGATGAATTTTAACTTTTAGGAAACAAAAAACAAGGAGGTGTCATTCGTATGGAGCTATGGTTAGTTATTGTGCTTGTTGTTGTAGCTTTTGCAGCAGCCTTTGCTGTTGGTACATTTTTTGGTATCAACAGAAGAAAAAAGACTGCGGAAAGGGCAATCGGTTCTGCGGAAACTGAAGCAAACCGCATTGTTTCAGACGCTATAAAAACAGCCGAGGCTAAAAAGAAGGAGTTTATGCTTGAGGGTAAGGATGAACTTCACCGCTTGAGAGACGAAAATGAAAAAGAGCTTTCCGAACGCAGAAAAGAGGTTCAGCGCCAGGAGAGAAGAATTCAACAAAAAGAAGAAACCCTTGACAGAAAAATGGACAACCTTGAAAAAAAGGAAAATAATTTTCAGAGAAAACAGAAAGAGGTTGAAAAGCGTCTTACAGAAATTGAGCAGGTTAAGAAAAGCCAGTTTGAAATGCTTGAAAGGATTTCAGGGTATACTGCCGAGCAGGCTAAGGATTACCTGCTCCAACAGCTTGACAGCGAGCTTGACCACGAAAAATCTGTAAAAATCCTTGAGTACGAAGAAAAACTTAAAGAGGAATCTGACAAGAGAGCAAGGAATATTATTTCCCTTGCAATTCAGCGTTTAGCCGCTGAACACGTTTCTGAGGCAACGGTTTCCGTTGTTTCACTTCCAAATGATGATATGAAGGGTCGTATCATTGGAAGAGAGGGCAGAAACATTAGAACAATAGAAACACTTACAGGTGTAGACCTTATTATTGATGATACACCGGAGGCTATTACACTTTCTTCCTTTGAACCCGTAAGGAGAGAAATTGCCCGTGTATCCCTTGAAAAACTTATTGCAGACGGCAGAATCCACCCGGCAAGAATAGAAGAAATGGTTGATAAGGCAAGACGAGAGGTTGAAGCCACAATCAAAGCCGAGGGCGAAAGAACTGTTATTGAGGTTGGTGTAAATAATATTCACCCGGAACTTGTGAAACTCCTGGGCAGACTAAAATACAGAACCTCATACGGACAAAATGTGTTAAGACACTCAATAGAAGTGGCCTACATTTCCGGTATGATTGCCTCAGAACTTGGGCTTAATCCTACTGTTGCAAAGAGAGCAGGACTTCTCCACGATATTGGTAAGGCTCTCGACCACGAAATGGAAGGCTCTCACATTCAGCTTGGCGTTGATGTTGCCAGAAAATATAAGGAGAGCGACGCTGTTATTCACGCAATTCACGCCCATCATGGTGATGTTGAGGCAAAGACAGTAGTGGCTTGTATTGTGCAGGCAGCCGACGCAATTTCCGCGGCAAGACCCGGAGCCAGAAGAGAAAATTTGGAGAATTACATTAAGAGATTACAGAAACTCGAGGAAGTGGGTAAGAGTTTCCAGGGAGTTGAAAACTGCTTTGCCATTCAGGCAGGTCGTGAAATACGTGTTATGGTTAAGCCGGAACAGGTAAACGACGAAAGAATGGTACCATTGGCAAGAGAGATTTGCCAGAAAATTGAGCAGGAGCTTGAATATCCCGGACAGATTAAGGTTAATATTATCCGAGAATCCAGAGCCTCTGATTTTGCAAAATAAAGTTAATTTGATGATTACAGGTACTGATTTCAGTACCTGTTTTTGTTTAAAAAAAGGAGCAATCTATGTTTTCTACATAGGTTGCTCTTTTACTGTGTGATAAATCGTTGTTAATGTTTGCGAATAGTTTGCCTTAAAATATTGTGTTTGCAAATAGTTGTTTAAAATTTATTTGTCCCATTTTGGTATGTAGCTTTGATTTGCAGATGTAAGCTCTTGAGAAAACCCTTCCAGCATACTGTTTTCAAAAATGTTTAGAACTTTCTCGTATTCTCTTCTTGTAATTTTTCTTCCAAGTTTTTCGTGCCCTAAGGCTTTGCCATAGGGAGTATATTGCGCCATTAATGAAAAAAGTATGTTGTCTGAATATTGGTGGCTCAGATACTCTATTACCTCAATACTGTTGCGGGTGTGATTTGGCAACAATAAATTCCTTACTATAACACCCTTTTCCATAATTCCGTTTTTATTAATAAAGGGCTTGCCTGTTTGCCTTACCATTTCATCAATGGCAGCCTTGGCAACATCAAAATAATCATCTACACCGCTATATAGTTTTCCCAGCTGATTACTGCCATACTTTAAGTCAGGCAAATATACATCAATATATCCCTCTAAGGTTTTTAGCGTTTCAACACTTTCATACCCGCCGGTATTGTAGACAACAGGAATATTTGGTTTTAAATACTCCAAAATATCTATAACCCTATGAATATAGTGGGTAGGGGTAATAAAGCTAAGTGTTTCACAACCACTGTCAATTAATAATTGTACTTCTTCACTTATTTCCTCAACAGTAGTTTTCCTGCCATGGTTATTTTGTGAAATTTCTTTGTTCTGACAGTAAATGCAGTCCAAGGGACAGCCGGTAAAGAAAACGGCCGCTGTTCCTTTATTACCGCTGATAACAGGTTCTTCCCAATAGTGGGGAGCAATTCTGCTGACATAAATGGAATTAGGCATTTTACAGCAGCCTTTTCCTGTACGGCTGTTTCTATCAGCTTTACATCTGCGTGGACAAAGCGTGCATATCATAATTATCACCGACAGTATTATACCACTATATTCTTAAAAACTCCATACCCGTAAAAAATATGCACGCCTTAATTTAGAAACTTACATAGTCTAAAAGATAGTTTTCTAAAATGTCGTATATATGGACTTTTTCAGGCTGTTCCCGATTAAATACATCAACTATATGCTGTGCTTTGTCCGGTTCAGTTGTTACATCATTAATTACTATTTCCTCATCAGGATATTTGCATACTATCCCATAAGTGTATTTGTCCTCCTCATTATTAATTATCTCTTTGTTTACTAAAAATTTGTTCAATTCTCTCTCTCCTTAAAATAAACGATTTACACAGTGAACAGATTATATCACAAATATTTACAAATATCAATATATTTTTATAAAATAAATATAAGTAAATTGTTTATTATTAAACATTGGATTTACAAATAAAATTTTCTATGTTATAATGACGCAGAAAGTAGGGGATACAATGAAAAAATTTATTCAAATCGCTTTTTCGATATTATTGATTTCCATAATCCTTTGTGGTTGTGACAATCCATTCTTAAAAACAGAAAAAACTGAAAATACGGTGTCAACAACTACGGAAACAGAAACTACCACAGAGGGAAACAGTCAGGTCGTAACTCTTGAAAGGACAAGCACTACTGAACCAAGGACCAAGGAATTTACCTATTATTCCGACAATATGGGTGCAAGCCTTACTTTACCTGCCAGTTGGGAAAACAAGTATGCAATAGATGACGGTCAGGATAAAAAGGGTAACAAATATATTTCATTCTATGAAAAAGATATTCATCGTATTGACGGAAAAGGACTCATATTCACCTTTAATCTGTTTTTGACAAAGGATTACGCAAAGAGAACCAATTATACGGAGTACGGAACTGTAACGGACAGGGACGGACAAGTTTATTATATGGTATGCACGGTGCCTACTTCGTCGCAATATGACGAAAAGAATAAAAATTTAAAGAAAGCCTACAGGGCAATCAGCAAGGAAAGCTATATAGAGAGCATTTGCAACAGTATATCCTTTGACCGGGGTATGATAGTTGATAAGGAGGGTTGCTCAACTACTCTGCCGACAACAGAAGCATCCTCTCAGAACAGTACTATTGAAACAAATACTAAATCAGGAACAGAAAGGGCTTACACAAATAATGCAGGTCTTGTATTTCCGGATATATCCTCAAGAAAGCTTTCCGAAAATGAGGTTAGGTCCCTTGACAGTGATAAAATCCAGCAGGCAATAAACGATATATGTGCCATTCACGGTTATAACTTTACTACTCCGTCTATAAGGGCCCATTATGAGCAGTTTAGCTGGTACAGACCAAGTTCATCTTTTTCAGAGGCCAGCTTTAACCCAACGGAAGAATACAACTATAAATTGCTCCAGAAATACAGATAAGGTTTTAAAATCCCCGCAAAAAATGCGGGGATTTTTAATGCTTACTTTGATATAATAGTTATCATATAATTAACATTTGACTTTTTACTTACCGTTCGGTAAAATATATTTATATTATATAGGCGGGGGTTATTATGGCAAATGAAAAAACCCGAGAAAAAATATTAGAGGTTTCCCTTAAACTTTTTTCAGAGAAAGGCTATGACGGTGTGGGTGTACAGGAAATAGCAGATGAGTGTTCCCTGACAAAGCCGTCTTTATACTATTATTTCAAAAGTAAAGCAGGCATACTGGAGGGGATTATGACAGAGTATATTGACCCCTTTATTGAAAAACTTAGAAATGTTTGTTTACCACCGGATAGCATAGAGGAGGCTCTGAAGAATTTTGCTTACTGTTATGTGGATAACTGTTCAAAAAATCTTTCTCTTTATATGATGATGATGACAATGCAGTATTCCCCTCTTAAAAGTGAATTTAATAACGTTTTTATGAAACATTGTAGTATTATATCCCGAATTGTTATTGATTTATTTAAAAGGGAGGAAGTAAGGAACAGTAATATGAAAGGGAGAGAAAACCAGTTTGCAAACACACTTTTAGGAATGTTAGGTTTTCATATATATACATTGAGAACCCAAAAGGAACCACACTTTGATAAAAAAGAGGTGGATTTACTAATACATCAGTTTTTATACGGTATATTTTCTTAAAGGAATTATAATTTAAAATAGCAATATTTTCTTGTGCAAAATACACAAAAACAACTTGCAAATTTGTTTTGGAGTTTTTCAAAATATCTTGAATTATGAACAAATTATTGATAAAATATATTTATACAATTGCGCAAGTGTGCAACTGAAGGAGTGTTAATAAAATGAATTATCAATTTGACGATCCTCGTACACCTTTGGAGCTGTTTCACGACGGTGACGCTGTAAGGGCGTATGACTTTATGGGTGCTCATAGAGTTAACTGGGATAACCAGGACGGCGTTGTGTTCAGAGTTTGGGCGCCAAATGCTCTTTCTGTTTCAGTTGTTGGTGATTTTAACGGCTGGGACCAGAACGCTAACCATATGTATAAGATTAGCGAAAAGGGCGTATGGGAGCTTTTTATTCCCGGTATACAGCAATATGATATTTATAAGTATTGTGTAGAAACACCTTGGTTTGAAAAGCAGCTCAAAGCCGACCCTTATGCTTTTCATTCACAGACCCGTCCCGACAATGCCTCTATGGTATTTGACCTCTTTGGTTATGAGTGGAAAGATTCAAAGTGGTTTATGGACAAGGAAAAGAAAAGCCACCACAATAAACCCCTTAACATATATGAAATCCATGCTGGCTCATGGAGAAAGTATATGGACGGAAGTGTATTTAATTATACAAAGCTGGCAGATGAAATTATTCCATATGTAAAAGAATTGGGCTATACTCATATTGAAATGATGCCCATTACAGAGTATCCATTTGACGGCAGCTGGGGATACCAGGTAACGGGCTACTATGCTCCGACCTCACGCTATGGTACTCCCTTTGATTTGATGAACTTTGTTGACAGATGCCACCAGGCAGGCATTGGCGTTATTCTTGACTGGGTACCTGCACACTTCCCAAAAGATGCACACGGACTTGGACGCTTTGACGGTACTGCCTGTTATGAGTACATTGACTCCCGTAAAGGTGAACATAAAGAATGGGGAACATATGTATTTGACTATGCAAGGTACGAGGTTATTTCATTCCTTATTTCCTCAGCAATGTTTTGGGTAGATGTATTCCATGTTGACGGTATCCGTGTGGATGCTGTAGCTTCAATGCTTTACCTGGACTACAACCGCCGTGACGGTGAATGGGTAGCAAACAAATTTGGAGGAAGAGAACATCTTGAGGCTGTTGAATTTCTACAAAGACTGAACACAGTTATCCATATGTATCATCCAAATACAATGATGATTGCTGAAGAAAGTACATCTTGGCCAAAGGTTACCGGCTCTGTAGAGGACGGCGGACTTGGTTTTGACTACAAGTGGAATATGGGCTGGATGAACGATATGCTCCACTATATGTCCCTTGACCCGCTTTGGAGGCCCTTTAACCACGATAACCTTACATTCTCCTTTATTTATTGTTTCAGTGAAAAGTTTATCCTGCCGATTTCTCATGATGAGGTGGTTTACGGTAAGGGTTCGCTTATAAATAAAATGCCCGGCGACTATGACCAAAAGTTTGCCGGAGTAAGACTTTTCCTGGCATATATGGCTGCCCACCCAGGCAAAATGCTTACATTTATGGGTACGGAAATCGGTCAGTTTGATGAGTGGAATGCAGAGGAAAGTATTCAGTGGAATCTTCTTGAATATGAAAAGCACTGGAGACTCAAAGACTATGTGTGTGATGTAAATAAGCTGTATAATACAGAAAGACCCCTTCACGAAAATGATGAAAACTGGGAGGGTTTTCAGTGGATTCATCACGACGATTACACACAGTCAATTATTGCTTTCCGCAGAATTGATAATGATGGAAACAGCATTATATGCGTAATGAATTTCCAGCCTATGCACAGGGTTGACTACAACATAGGTGTTCCGGATTACGGATACTATGACGAAGTATTTAATTCCGATGATGAGAAGTACGGCGGATATGGTATTACGAACGGTCATAGAATTAAGGCTAATGATAATCCAAAGCATGATTATGATTATAGTATTAACCTTTCAATACCGCCAATGAGCGCTATGTTCTTTAAGTGCGTAGAAAAACTTGAACCACCCAAGAAGAAGGTGGCAAAAAAGACAACTTCAAAGAAGTCACCTGCGAAAAAGACAACCTCCAAAAAGGCAACTGCGAAAAAATCCCCTGCAAAGAAAACCACTGCTAAAAAGACTGAAACTCCGGCAAAAAAGACTACAGCCAAGAAGTCTACAGCAAAAAAGCCTGCTGAAAAGAAAGCAGACCAAAAATAAAAAAGAGAGTATAATTTTATACCTCCTACAGCCGTCCCATATTGGGGCGGCTTTTTCTATTAAAAAGTTTCTTGACATTAAAATATTTTAATGTTTTAATGTATTTGTGGGTAGAAAACTGACTGTAAATATAGCCGTGAATATTTCGGTCAGAAAGGGGGATTTAAGTGATACAAGTAGAAAATCTTAGAAAAGAATTTAAGAAAGCTATAAAAGAACCCGGTATCAAAGGAAGTGTTAAATCCCTATTTAAACCTAAGACAGAGATTGTCACAGCGGTTGACGATATTTCCTTTAATGTTTCCAAGGGGGAAATTTTAGGATTTATCGGGCCAAACGGCGCCGGCAAAAGCACAGTAATTAAAATGCTTACCGGTATTCTTACCCCAACCTCGGGAAAGTGCTGTATTAACGGCAAAATTCCCTATGAAAACCGCAAAAAGTATGTAAAGGAAATTGGCGTTGTATTCGGCCAGAGAACCCAACTCTGGTGGGACCTTGCACTTCGTGAAACCTACGCCGTGTTAAAGGAAATTTACGAAGTGCCGGATAAGCAGTACAGAGAAAGAATGGAATTTCTAAATGAAGTTCTCGACTTGCAGTCTTTCATTACCAGTCCTGTGCGTACACTTTCTCTGGGTCAGAGAATGAGAGCCGATATTGCAGCCTCTATGCTGCATAACCCTAAGGTTCTTTTCCTTGACGAACCAACAATCGGTTTAGATGTTGTTGTAAAGGATAACATCAGAAAAGCCATACAAAAAATTAACGCAGAAGAGGGGACAACTGTTATACTTACTACCCACGATTTATCAGATATTGAACTTCTCTGCGACAGAATTGTTATGATTGACAAAGGTAATCTTGTCTATGACGGGCAAATTAATAACCTTAAACATAAGTATGGACAAATGCGTGAGCTTTGTTTTGAGATGAAGAACAGTGATGACCTTTTAAGCCTTGATTATAAAGGACATTTTACTCTTGATGAAGATGATTTGTCCATTGAAAGTGACGGCGTTTCCGCCACAATCCGCTTTAACAGTGACAGGGCATCGGTACAGGAAGTGTTGAAATATACCCTTGCAAAAATTGATGTAAGGGATATTAATGTAAAGGACGCTGATATTGAAGAAATCATACGCCGAATATACAAGGAGGGTGTATGATGAAGAGCTTTTTCAGAACCTATATGCCCTTTGCCAAGGCAGGCACTCAGCAAATGATGGCCTACAAGGTGAACTTTATATTCCATCTCATAGGGGAGATAATGAGTTGTTTCATTATGTTCTTTATATGGAAGGCTGTATTCACAAGTACCGACGGTAAGACCTTTATGGGTTTTACAATGAATGATATGATTGTCTACATTTTTATATCATTTATGACAGGCTATCTATCCTATAGTGACGGTGCATTTGTTTTGGGGGAAGAAATCAGGGACGGCTCTGTAAGTATGCGTCTTATAAAACCCTGTTCCTTTGATATGTGCTTTCTCTTTCAGGAAATTGGAAACAGGGTGATTTCTTACGGGATAATTTTTGTTCCCATAGTTGCAGGCGTGGAAATCTACAGATATTTTCTTATGGGAAGTGTTCAGTTTAATGTTGGAAACTTTATTATGTTTTTTATTTCCCTGCAATTTGCATATTTGATAAATTTCTACTTTAATATAATCTACGGATTTCTTGCCTTCTATCTTAAAAATTTATGGGGAACAACCCTTATTAAGGATGTTATAGTAAACTTCCTTTCAGGGGCAACAATTCCCTTGGCATTTATGCCCTTTGCACTTCAGACATTTCTTACATATCTTCCCTTTAGCAGTCTTTCATATACCCCTGTTATGATATATATGGGTATGTATACTTGGGATAAAATACTTTTTTCAATGGCGCTCCAAATATTTTGGATATTTGCATTTTGGGGAATTTCCAAGCTGATATGGCGAAGTGCCATAAGGCGTATTTGCGTGCAGGGAGGTTGATATTATGAGAAGAGCATTAAGACTTCATCGTATATTTATTTCCCAGCATATGAAAAGACTTATGGAATATAAGTTGGACTTTACTATGGGTGCATTGGGACTTTTTATCAGCCAGGTAATTCAGCTTTTGTTTCTGGGAATTATTTTTAGCCAGATACCCAATTTAAAGGGCTGGAGCTTTAACGAAATTCTCTTTATCTATGGTTTTAGCCTGATACCAAAGGGGATAGACCACCTATTATTTGATAATTTATGGATGATAGGCTATCAGATTGTCAACAAAGGTGAATTTGATAAATACCTGACAAGACCCATAAACAGTCTTTTTTATGTTACTGTAGAAAATTTTCAGGTGGACGCCTTTGGAGAATTGATAATGGGAATAGTTCTTGTTGCATACAGCGTAGTACAGCTCTTATCCCATATTGTGTGGTACAGGATATTTGTGCTTTTGCTTATAGTTCCTTTTGCAGTTCTTATATTTACAAGCCTGAAAATTATTACCGCAAGTATTGCTTTTTGGACTAAACAGAGCGGTCATGTAATTCATATGGTGTATATGGTAAACGACTTTGCAAAATACCCCGTCACTATTTATAATAATGTTGTTAAGGTTATCATTACATATATTCTTCCATTTGCATTTACAGCCTACTACCCCGCCGGATATTTTCTTAGAGGACAGGACGGGTTGTTCAGTGTAGTTGGAACAATATTAATTTCTGTAACACTTTTTGGGATTTCACTTTTTGTGTGGAACAAAGGTGTAAAAAGCTATGAATCGGCAGGTTCTTAGTAAATAGTTTTCAAATTCTTTCGAGGACAGCGTTTGCTGTCCTCTTTCTTAATTTTATAGTTAATTTTAACTAAATAACCCCACAAATCTTTGTGCAATAATAAGTTTGTATTTGATAGAAAAATTCATAATTATATGTTATGATATAATATATATGGTGCAATATTTTGGAAGAAAGGATATTTTATGAAATTAAAAAATATTTTATTGGCTTTTGCCTGTCTGATTATTTGTATATTTACCCTTGCTCTTTTTGGCTGTAATGACGGGTCATCACAGGGCGGGTATGGAGAAACAACACAGGATACATTTACTGTAGATACATCTATTTATCCCGAAAACTATGCGGAAATTCAGGAAAAGATTTTTTCGGTAATTAGCTCCCCTAAGGAAAAGGAAGACGGAAAAATAGTTGGAAGTAACTGTATGAAACTTTTAAATGAATATGATGACTTTGAGTCACCGGAACTTCTAAAAAAAGTCAAAAAGGAGACTATTAAACAGGTCAATGCCCAGGTTGAGGGTGTAAAATGTACCAATGTCAGACTTATTGTAAATCCTAAGGACAAAACCGACGGATTGTTCTATGTATATTTTAAATATGAAAAAACAGGATATGAGGATTTAAGAATTTACAATTTTGACCTTACATGATAGGAGGCGTAATATGAAAAATAATGTAAATTTATTAAAAAGAGCTCTGTCAATAATGGTAATGATTGCAGTTTTGGCAAGTGCCGTTGTTATATCTTCAACAGTATTTGCCGGAACAGGCGTTAAACCGGTAGGTGCGTCGGCAACCCTCAGCTATAGTTTTGCCGGAGGCAACAGGGATGCGGCAGGTTTTGCAGAGGGGGAAATTACCCTTAAAGCTAATGACAGCAGTGGTGCGGGCACCTATTATCTTTACTGGGCCGATGACACTAAAGCACTTTCCGGCTATTACGAAATTGACAAAGTCAATGCAACAACCGGCGGTGTAAAAACAAAAATGTATCCCCAAACGGCAATTCCTGCTGATGCAACAAAAGTTATTGCAATTAAGTCGAGTTCAGAACCCGGAGATAAGTCTGTAGCAAATGCCTCTGCTGTATATAACATTCCCCAGAATAAACTTTTCCCCCATAAGAGCAGTGAAAAGAATTATTCCTTTGCCTCATATAGCGACATTCATATTGCCAACGACAGCTACGGCAGCGGAGTTTATCCATATGACGAAGTTCATTGGAGAAAGGCTCTTGACAGTGCAGCTGCAAGAGATGTGGACTTTATTGTTACCGGCGGTGACAATGTTAATAACCAGAACGGCGGTTCACAGTATGTTTCCGAGTGGAAAACATATCAGAAAATTCTTGCGGACAGCGACTACTGTAATCCTATTTATGAATCCATAGGTAACCATGAAATGTGGTCAGGCTCAAATGGCACAAGGGACTTTATTAAGGCAACAGGTCTAAAGTGTGACGATGAGAGCTTAAAGGAAACAAACAAGGCCTATTATACTTTCGACGAACCAAAAACAGGGGACCACTTTATTATAATGTCCCTTGAATATTCCTTTAACCCCAAGGAAAATGATGAGTTCAGTTCTGCACAGCTTAATTGGCTTAAAGGACTTCTTGCAAAGTATAAAGGAGACGGACATAATACATACATCTACGAACACGCAGGTTTTTGGAAGTGGGGCGTAGGGGACGATGAAAATGACCCTTATTACGATATTCCTCTTAGTCTGAATTATTCCGGTAACAAGGAACTTCAAAATATTCTTTACAGCTATCCCGATGCTTTCTTTTTCTGCGGTCACACCCATATTTACTTTAGGGCGCAGTACAACTTTATGGATTATGATTCCGTTGCAGGTAAGAGGACAGCTCAAATGTACCACAATTCTTCAATAGGCGGAATTAGAAAACCATATGATGTTTCATCTCATCTGGGTCAGATGGACAGAACAAACAGAGAAAATGAAACAGAGGGTTATTTTGTTGACTGTTACGGCGATTATGTTGTTTGTAACGGAGCAAATGTTTATTACAATAAGATTGACCCCCAAACAACATATATTTCTGTCGGTACAGGTAAACCCAATTCTTCTGTTACGCCCAGCAAATCTTACAGCGTAACTTACAATGTGGCATCCTCCTCATATCTCACACCAAGTAATACAGCCAGAAGTGTAAAAGAGGGTTCTGAATATAAGTGCGTACTGTCAGATAATTCCGGCAAAAAGCCATCAGAAACAGAAATTTATGAAAAGACAGTTAAGGTGACCATGGGCGGAGATGATATTACATCTTCTGTTGTTACATCTTCCGGAAATGATATAAACAAAAGCTTTACAATCAATATTTCCAAGGTAACGGGAAATATTGTTATTACGGCAAAATGCACAGTTACCACTGTCTCTCCCTCAAGCTCTGATCCCAAGCAGTATAAACTGGGAGATGTTAATTTAGACAATCAAGTAAATGTTTCCGATGTAACACTTACCCAAAAAGCTGCAAACCGCATGGTTGTCCTTACAGATGTGCAGAAAAAGGTTGCTGACTTTAACGGAGACAATAACGTAGATATTAGGGATGCAACAGCCATTCAGAAATATTCACTTAAAATGATTTCAACTGACAGACCGCTTATTTCAGTTGGTGTTGGCAGAAATGAGCTTTCAGCTTTGCTTGATACAGTGAAAACTTACCTGAACAGCAAGTATACCTATAGTTCATACGACCAGTATATGGCTCTGAAGAAAGAATACCGCTATTGCAGTGAAAATATTAATTCCTTTACATCTTCCCAGGCTGACAGTTACTATAAATCCCTTTCTGAAAAGTATGAGGCTCTGCAAAAAATTGCGGGCGAAGTTTCTGTAAACGGATATGACCTGTATTTCAGAAATACAAGTAACTGGTCAACAGTATATGCTTATACATGGAATAGCGCAGGAGCAAAAAATGATAGTTGGCCCGGCGAACTGATGACAAAGGTTAAGGATAATATCTATACAATACACGCTGACTCAAATATGGAAAATATTATATTTAATAACAATTCAACAAAGACCGGAGATTTGACAATTCCCGGAACAAATTATATATATGATTTTAGTACAAAGAGTTGGTCGCAGTATAATAAATAATAAAGGGAAAATTACACAATACAGTAAGCGTCATGGATAGGAAGAAAGCTTTTTTCCTATAGAATATTTCCTCCTAAAATCCGGACGGCAAAATTTAAACGAGGGAAGATGCCGCTTTATGGCGTCTTCCCTCTACTTAATTTTTTATGATGAGATAAAAACTTTTGGATAAATTAAGGTTTATAGGAGGAAAAATGAAACTTGACACTGTATATATCATAGTAAACGATATAGAAAAATCAACTGCCTTTTATACGAAACTATTGCAAGAAAAACCGTTATATCAAAATGATGATAGGTGGGTGCAGTTTAGCAACCATATTGCACTTTACAACAGTACCTATGATAAAAAAATTATGGAAAATAAACCTAATGATAATTTTAATAAAGCGTATATTGAAAATTTCAACGAAGATAAGGGCATACCTAAAAATAATATTGTAGTATTGAATTTTGAGGTGGAAGATTTAAAGTATGAATACATGAGGTTGAAGAACCTGTGTATTGGTAAAATTTCAGAATTAATGTATGTTAACATTCATATGCCCTACTGGTATTTTAATATCATAGATCCCGATGGAAATGTAATTGAAATTACCGGAAAGTACGGGCAATAGCCCTTGTTTTACTGCCATATACCTGAAAAACAAAAGACATATAATCCACTGTAAATTATTCTATAATTTAATAATTAAAGACTTATATATGAATAAAACCTCCTATGGAACTTTACCATAGGAGGTTTTTATATTATTTGATTATACTTTTGTCATTGTGCGAAGCTGTTTATCAACCACGATGTAAAAATCGTTATCAACATCACCGTCGCAAATAATGTAAATAAAATTCCTGTTTTATTGACAAAAACGCAGTGTTTACAAGGTTTTTTCTATGTTTTGCGGGTAAAAAAAGACCTTGCAGAATTGCTTCTACAAGGTCTAAACTTGATATTTAATTTTGCCTTATGGCTGATAAATGATTTTACCCATTAACATAGTATAGACCTTGTATTTTTATTATAGCAGACACTTATTGAAATTTCAAGAACCATAGCGGAAATTCGCTATAATATAAGCATATTCCACTCTCTCATCCGAAAAATATCTCCGAAAAAATTGAATTTTTAACCACCGAACAAACCCTCAAAGTTCGAGTACTTACAAGTGCAATTTCACCGAAAAATCCTTTAACCCCCTGTAAACCCTCAATTTTAGGCATTTACCGAAAATCACCGAAAACACATATAATAGTAGCACTGTTTCATTGCTATTTTAATAATATAAAACCATCAAACACATTCAATGATACAGTGTACACCTATTAAGTATCATATATTCATCATAGTAAATATATTCAAACTTAATAGGTGTTATGAAACAAAAGTGAATGAATGGGATATGTTATATTATGTTATATTATATGTAATATTTCTATAGGTTATTTCCATATATCAATATAGGCTTTTTCCCTATATCAATATGTGGCTTTTCCGTTATGCCTATTTCCCCGAACAAATAATCGTTTCCACCTACGTTTTTCAAATATCCTTTATTTATTAAATCCTTGACTGCTGCGTGATATGCATCTGGTTTTAAGCCCCATTTTGCACAGTCGGCACAACTCAATTCAAAAGTATGGTATGGTTGATTTTTCGCAAAATATATCCATAATTTGAATGCACTTGTTTTTAGTTCTAACATAGCTTTTTGCAATGCCTTTATATTTATTTTGGCATATAAATCTTTATCACTACAGTTTTCCTTTTTGATTGTTACAATCTTTTGATTTGGATAACTCATTTATATAACTTCCTCTACAGATGACTTATTTCTTTCTTCTGCACTTTCTCCGAAAATACAATTAAGCGGAATTTCCTTTCCCTTGTCATATGCTTGTTTTCCTTTTTTATCAATGAACATAAAGAATTCAAAATTCCTGTTTGGTTCATAATCAGGATGAGGTATTTTGAATAGTTCTCTTTCATTATCTTTTCTAATTTGTCTTACCATCTGCCAATACTCCTTCTTTCTGTTATCGTTCCATAGTTTGTGTAACATTTGATGTTCTGTATATTCCTTATTATCTTCATAATACTTTATATTCGGATTAGTCCACAATAAACATTCTGGGGTGTTTTTTAACTTTCCTTTTCTTCCAATATAAATGTGATGCACTTCAAAATCTGTCTTTTCAAGAAATTCCGCTATACTGTTGTACTTTTCCATTTCTCTAATATGACAAAACGCTGCTGCAATTAGTCTGTGCAAATATTCGTCATATTCTTCTCCGTCTTTCTTTAATAACAGTTGAATATATCCATCAGATTTTCGTGGATTATTTATAAGTTCATCACCTGTTGTAATATTAAACAGCCTTCCTTTATTTGTCACAAAATACCTAAAGTCATAACCAGTTAATGGTATAAACATTTCACCTTTAAGCGGACGAATATTATCCCATACAATATCCTTATTGATTGTTGGATGTGATGATATATACTTTTTTAGGTCTGCAATGCAAACCAATGGTTTATCATCATCGGATTTTTTACTTTTAATACTTTTCCTTTGATACAATCTATATATGTAATGGTAATCTTTATTCGTGATTTTTACCGCCTCAGGTATGGTAACATAATCGTTTTCTTTTGTTTTTTCTTCATTGTTAAATTTATTGTTGTTCATAAATAACTCCGTTTCTCCCGGTTGTCCTGTCCGGGGCAGGTTAAATAAAATGTAAAATAAAAACGGCTATACACCTTCAGAGAGTATCAAACTCAATCAGTGTATAGCCGTTAATTTAAGGCAATTTATAGGCATTTAACATCACTCGTGCCAGTTCAAGTATAGATGTTAAAAGTATTCTCGGAAAAACATAGCTGGGCTATAGTCACGCAGTTTCCTAATCTGCATATCGACCAATATTCAATTTTGCTATATTATACCGCACTGATTATTGTTTGTCAAGTAAAATATTGTACAAATTGCTGTAAATTACGAGGTTATTAGTTATACAATTTGTGCAACTGTGGTAAATGATTTACTACAGTTTTCAGTATTCGTAAACACAATCACGGCGGTATATAGATTCTTTTGTTCGGTCTCATAGGTTTTCCTTCCATTTACCTTTAAAGAGAACGAAAAATGCACCCATAGTTTTCTATAGGTGCAAACATTATGTTTTACCCATAGAATCAGCCATTAGCACCTTACTTTTCAGCAGGTTGCCGGACGGTCAACGGGGCTGTCCCTCTCGTCACTCTTTATAGGTATTATTTAATTTTTTATATAGATATTGCTATTTTGCTATATCTCTTAAATATTTTTGTCTTGCCTTCTGATTTGGCAAGCTCTGAATTATTTTAAGGTGTTCCTCCATATTTTCAATAGGTGGATTCTTTGGCTGTATTGCCTTTACTATGGCATACCCAGCCAATACAAGCAACATCAATATCAAAAGCAGTAAACTCATATAATCCCTTCTATCTGTATTTACGCAGAATTTTTCTGCATTCACTTTTTGATTTACCTATCATTTCATTCGTCATATTTTCAAGCTGACTGTTGCTTTTCGGTTTTGCCTCTGTTTTACAAGACATTACAAATCTATATGAACCATAACCAGCAAGCAACCCCAGGACAATTAAAAGAGACATATCCTCACGCTCCTATATATTAAATAATATCGCCGGTGTCATTCATTGTTAAAGTAGCTTTGTATGTACAGTCTAACGCTTCGGCTATTGCTATCAACTCTTTTTCTGCAAAGTTATCACGATTCATTTTGTTTGAAAGATTTTGCCTTGATTGCCCTAATCTTTCGGCAAGCTCTGAAAGTGTTATGTTTCGGCGTTTCAGCATTATTTTTATCTTTTCGCCCATAGTTAGCATTTTATCAATCCTCCTTTTAGCATATCTATATTGTAAACTATAAAGTTTTGTTTGTCAATTATTACTTGAAAAAATAAATCATAAAATTTCAAGTATCTATTGACAAACGACACTAATTAGTGTACAATAGAATTGTAATAAATAAGGAGGTAACCACTATGAAATGGTTTTCAAACCCGCAAACACTTGAACAGCTTAAAAAGCAATACAAAAAGTTAGCAATGCAACATCATCCCGATGTTGGTGGCTCGGTCACTAATATGCAGGAAATCAACGCCGAATATGACAAGCTATTTGAATTGCTGAAGAACACACACCAGTCCGCAGACGGTAAGACCTATACAGCCAAAACAGAAACAACGGAAACGGCAGCGGAATTCAAAGACATCATAAACCGTATTATTAACTTCAATAACATTACTATTGAGATTTGTGGCTCTTGGCTCTGGATAACCGGCAACACATATCAGCACAGAACCATATTAAAAGAAATGAAGTTCAGATTCAGCAAATCAAAAACAGCTTGGTATTATCACAATGAAGGTTATCGTAAGAACCATAGCAAAATTTATACCCTTGATGAAATCCGTGATTTGTACGGCAGCGAAACAGTAATGAATAAACCGTCATTACAGTTACAGGTTATCTAATCTTGAGGCGGCTGCAATATGCCGCCTTAACTTTTAAGAAAACAGTATCAAAAGAAACGTTTTTCAAAAAGTATCAAAAGTTATCGCAAATCATATCAAAATCAAAAACTACACCGTATCAAAACAGACGGTCGATAGATTTAATACAGGAGGATAATAAGATGGCAGAATACGGATATTGCAGAATCAGTACCCAAAAGCAAAGTATTGAAAGGCAAATCAGAAATATACGCAGTCACTACCCTAAAGCGGTAATTTACAAAGAGATATACACCGGAACGAAAACGGACGGGCGCAAAAAGTGGGAGCAACTACGGCGCACCGTTCAAGCAAGTGATTTAATTGTTTTTGACAGTGTATCACGAATGAGCAGAAACGCCGCCGAAGGCTTTGAAACATACCAAAAGTTATTTGATGCCGGGATTGAACTTGTATTTCTCAAAGAACCACACATCAATACAGCAGTATATAAAAAGGCTCTCAACAATCATATTTCTATGACCGGAACAAAAACCGATATAATACTAAAAGCTATCAATGAATATTTGATGGAGCTTGCAAAGGAACAAATCATTATTGCATTCCAGCAAGCTGAGAAGGAAGTTACCGACTTGCACCAGCGAACAAAAGAAGGAATTGAAACAGCACGCCTCAATGGTAAACAAATCGGACATAAGGCAGGTGCAAAGCTCACCACAAAGAAAAGCATTGCAGCCAAAGCCGATATTATGAAATATTCAAAAGACTTTAATGGCACTTTGAACGACCTTGAATGTATGCGAATGATAGGCATTGCCCGTAATACTTATTACAAGTATAAGAAGGAATTGCTGGCGAGTAACTAAATATGGGGAGCGGTTTACATTTGTAAGCCGTTCTCTTTTTGTCTATCCGCTTGTATGTGTTACTTTTCACTCTGACCATTATATAACGTCCCGATAGTCAATTTTAACAATTGGGTCATTGCCGATTTTATTTGCCGCTTGAAAAGCAATCCGACCTACAGTGCCGACATAATTGATTGTGCAATCTCGATTTATAGCCAGAATGTTTGCCGGTGTTCTTGCTGTTGGCTTTTCTCCATCGCAAAAAGTAAAGCCTTCGTTTTCTACATCCTGCAAAAATTGTTTTCCAATGGAAGTCGTTGCAAGATACACATAAATTCTGCCTTTATTGGTAGATAGCAAATCTCGGATTTTTGGCATTAAAAAACCTCCCTTCTGGTTACTACCATAAAGAGAGGGCATAAACAAAAACACACCCATCGTTACCGGTGGATGTGACTGTAATATCAATATTTCACACCATCGGTCAAGCATTACCACCTTGCCTATTGGTAGGTTGGTGTGCGGTCATTGGGCTTGTTCCCTCACGCACTCTTTATGGTGTTTTTATGATAACACTATCTTTTAGTTTTGTCAAGATACATTTTATCTAAATAACTATCTTATTATAAATCAGTATTCATTTGACCGTTTGCTAAACAACAATAAATAATATTGAAAGAAAATTATACTTTGCTTTCATATTCGATATGACAGCTATTTTCATTAAAAGAAATTTCAACCGCATATTCATCAAGCATAGCAAATATATATCCTAACATTACATCTGAAATTTGCATTTCTTTTGCGCAATCCGACATATCTGAAATGTCAAGTGAGTATTTTCCCAATTTTCCATAATCATAATCATATTGCCCGGACACTGATTTTAGCGACTCGAATTTTTGCATTATTGCCTCAAGCTGATTGTCAACTACGATAAACATACTTGCATTTTCACCATATGGTACATATTCATCGACCGTATCAGGAGTAAATCCTAACAGCAATTCTGATATATCTTTATAGCTATAGAAAAACCGTTTGTTTTTAAAATCACTACCACTTAACATTTTAGCTATCTTTCGATAAACCGCACCTTGATTAACCGTACCGTTTTTATTTAGACTACTGTCTATCCATTCGCAATCATCAGATAACAGAGGTATTCCATCATAATACCATTTTCCTTTACTACCTGTTAAATCTTCTTTAGTTGCTGTGATTGCAGCTTCATAAGTTGTTTTAGCTACGCTAATTGATATATTGGGTGTTGTTGTTTCTGATAATTCTGATTCATCTGCATTATTAGATATATCTACTCCATTGAGTATCATACGTGCATTATTGATTATAATATATTGACCATCCTGGACAGATATATATGTTTGTTTATCAAATAGTGGAGAGCAATATTCTGGTTCGTTCTCTGGACTATCATTGCATATTTGGTATGCTCCCCAAATACCAGAGATACTATTCAGTTCTGTATTATATTTATCTGTTATAGATGTTATTTTATAATCCCCTTCAGGCAAATCTGTGCCAACAAGAAATATACCATATTTTTTCCAATTGCTTGTATCTACTTCCTTTGCTGATACAAGTATAGCAGCAGATGATAGGGATATATATTGTCCTTTATTTACAGACACTTTACGCATTGTTCTATAATCTGACCAAGAAAAATTATTTGGATTATCAGATACATCATATAACGCTTCTGCTCCATATATTGAAAAAATATAATAATCTCCTGGCTCGAAATCAGAACCACATCTGTATGTACCATCAGTTAGATAATTATCAAACATCTTATAATCTAAAAAGCCATAACTTATTTCTTGGTTTGTTGGATAATTATCGCTTTGTTTAGTACTGTTTGATTCTTTCTCTGGTTTTTTGTCAGATGTGCATCCGTAAAGAGAAAATAATAGAAAGATTGTTAATGCAAAAGAAAGAATACGAGTTGCATAACTTGTTTTAATATGATTTTTAAAATAACCTGTCATTATAATTACTCCTTGATTCTTAAAATTCAAAATATTCTTCCGTATAATAATCGAAGCGTTCAGCATTTACAGGAAAATAAAAATCCAAATTATAATTTTTACCTGCAACTATATCCTCGTAGTAGATTTCGTTTGTATCTACGATTGTTCCATCAGCATCATAAAATATAAAATGCATCATCATATCATAGTTATATTCAGTATTATTTTTTATCTTTATGCGATATGTAACATCATCTACGTAGTCACATTCTAAATCATCACCTAGTTGTTTATGTAAATCTTCTTCGACTAACTTATAAGCAGAATATCTTTCAGATTCCTTGTTTGCATTATTGTAGTAATTTGTTTTGTAATCCACATTATCTGCAAGTAAGCCATAATTATCTGTAAGAGTTTGCATTATTTGAAATCTTTTAGAATGTCCTTCATAGTATTTTAATTGTTTATTACCGTTTGATTCTGTAAGTGACTGTTTTTCAAGTTCAACTGCGTTGATATAATCAATTGCGAGTTTTCGGAGTTCTGAATCATAAAATTCAGCATCCTTAAATTTACCGATTATTTCAAGCTCAATTGCAGTACATTTTTCAATATCGTCAGTTTTTTCTGATACTTCATAACGTTTCATTATCGATTTGCTCATAGCATCTAAAAAAGCATAATCTGATTTTTCGTTCATACCCTTTTCTTTCGTGCATTGTGCAAGTAATTCCTCGCTATCCTCGTATTCAATATCAGTAAAACATTCTATAGCTTTACCCCAATCCCCATTATTCATTGCTTCCTTTCCTGAATTGTATTTATCTTCTTGGTTTGAACAACCAGATAAAATTAGAATTTCAATAATACATATCAACATCGTATATATCTTTTTCACTTTTTAATCCTCCATTTTTAAGAAATTTAAGGGTATAGCAAATTATACGTTCTTTTTCAAAACAAAAATTATCAAAGCGGTTATACCACCAGCAACAACGGCAATTCCCGCACCTACTTGATATGTAATCATCTCATATCCACCGGTTGGAGATGGAATTTTAAAAATAAAGTTTATGGATAATAAGAAAAATACAATGCTCACCAATAGAATAATGATAATTCTAATAATGTTTTTCTTCATACAGGTATCATACCTTTCTGTCTGTTATCTCTGTAATATAAATTCGTTAATGATAGATACACTTCTTTTTTTATTATAGCACTAACAACAGATAATTTCCACTATTTTATAAATATTTGTTATCCAACAGTCAACTAATAGCATATAAAATATAACTGTTAGTGGAAAAGAGGTGCTAAACGAGTGAATTTTGGAGAGAAGTTAAAAATGTTAAGGACAGGACAAAATCTAACACAACAACAGTTAGCTACGAGGTTAGGTGTTGCAAAATCTGTAGTGTCTTATTATGAATCTGGAGACCGATTCCCCTCATATGATGTGCTTGTAAAAATAGCTTACACTTTCCATACAACAACTGATTATCTATTAGACATACAACGCCAAAGAGTAATTGATGTTTCGGATTTAAGCGAAGATGATATAGCTGTTGTAACAACTGTTATAGATGCACTGAAACGCAAAAACAATGGTTAGGAGAACTCTTGCTGATTTGTGGCGAGGGTTCTTTTTTTACAGGAGGATTTACACAATGATAATTGCCGAAAAATACACCGTAGTAAAAAAGGGGATATTTACCGCATTGTAAATTACGATGTTGCGATTTGCCCACATTGCTATTCTCCGCTAAAAGTAAGAGACAGCCGTAAGCGGCAAGTTAAAGATTCCTCCGGCACAGAATATATATTTCAATTAAGACGGTTATACTGCCCAATATGTAAACAAATACATCTGGAAATACCTAACTCTATTGAACCTCAAAAGCATTATTTCAAATCAACTATAGAAAACACACTGTCTAATAGAATAAATTACTGCACAGCGGACAACTCTACAATTCGCAGATGGCAAAAATAACACACCCGTTTTGCCTTTTGTTTCCGCAATTCCTTTTGTAAAATATTTCAGAGACTGGAGGCAAGCAAATGAAGAAGAAATCAATTTATATCTCCATTATTGTTATACTGCTACTTTTGCTTATCGGTGCTGCTTGGTATTTCCTGCATAACCAATCTGTAGGTAAGCCGTCATTACCCACTGACTCAAACGCTGTTGAGTATGAGGGCGATAAGCCTACAAATAGATTGCCAAACGGACAAAAAGGAATTGCTATCCCCGCGGATTTGATACCCGTGTGTTTTCTGCAAATCAAACAAATCAAAGAGTCAATTTCTTCAACCCTGTGACCTGCCCCAAATTGTACGGACAGCACAAAAAAGACCTGTGTGGTAGATAGTATAAAAATCTTAAGCAACATACT
>CANROX010000025.1 GCA_947632335.1 uncultured Clostridia bacterium | reverse complement strand
TTTCTTTTGTTTAATTTTAGCAAGAGGACTGCTATTTGAGGCAGCCTCTAATTGACTATTGGAAATATGGGTATAGATTTGTGTGGTGCCTAAATTTTCGTGGCCCAAAAGGTCTTTAAGTACCCTAATATCAACATTTCCGTGCTGATACATAAGTGTTGCAGCGGTGTGTCGAAGTTTATGGCAGCTGTACCCCTGGCTGTCAAGTCCGATTTTTTCCAAATACTTATAAACCATAGCTTGTACAGTTTTGGGACTCATGCGTTGAAGTCGGGAAGAGAGGAAGAGGGCTTTTTTATCCTTAACACCGTCTACCGGTCTAACCATAAGATATGATTTTATTGCCTCCAGACAAGCGTCATTTAAATAGACAACTCTTTCTTTATTGCCTTTACCAAGAACCCTCATGGTGTTATCATTTCTGATGTCGGTAACATTAAGTCCTACAAGCTCCGAAAGTCTAAGTCCACAGTTCAGAAAAATAGTGAGTATGGCATAGTCACGCTCTTTTTGTTTTCCCTCAACTGCATTTAAAAGTTCTATAGACTGTTCTAAAGTAAGGTATTTGGGGAGGGACTTCTGAAGTTTAGGCATATCAAGTTCCTTAATGGGGTCATAGTCAATCACATGGCTTTTCGTGTTTAAATATTTAAAAAAATTCCTTAAAGTTGACATTTTCCTAAATCTTCCGGAGGCTTTGACTTTTCGCTCGTCCATAAGATAATTGTTAAACTCAAGAATATCCATTGTGGTGATGGATTTGATAAAATCTAAATCAATGTCCTCAATAGGAACTTTATTAAAATCATCTTCTTTAGCAATTCCTCGGTTGTATTTCATAAACCTAAAGAACATACGCAGGTCAAGATATTTTTCAGAAACAGTTTTATCTGATTTATTAAGTTGTTTTTGCCTTAAAAGATAGTCTTTAATAATTTCAGGCGCCTCATCTCTAAAGTTTACCGGCATAATTTCACCTCAGTTTTTATAGTATAGGGCAGATATAAAAAAATATATCCAATTATACAAAATTAATATTTTGTATAATCGGGGTGAGGGGTATTAAGTTATAACAAACAATAAAGTTAATTTAGTATATATTCATTTCTATTTTATTGGAATGATACTTCCTACATCTAAAAGCTTCCCATTTAAAAGGCTTAAAAGATTTACACCGTGATTTAGGCAAAAATCTTTTATTCTTTCATAGTCTGAATGAAGTTTTATATTTCCTGTAAAAGCTAAAATGTTTTTATCTATCTTAAAACTGCAACCACCTATAAATCCATAATCAGCAAAAGGCAATTCTATTTCTCCCGGTTTAATCAGCAATACATCAAAATTCTTTTGTGCTGATTTATAAATGGATTTATCAGAAGTAATGATTGCATCATCTGAAACAACGCAGACAGAACATTTTGTATAGCCTTGGTTAGTATTTATAATTATATTTTTATTTTTAAAAATTATATTTTGAATTGATGTATCCAAACAATTTGCCTTGCAAATTATTTTATTACAAATGGAAACTCCGTTCATTAATACATTGTAAGGATATTTTTTTAATATTTTTTTATCAGCTATAATAACATTTTTAAAATATTTTTTTAAATAGTTTTGAAGTTTTTTGCACTCTTGCAGTACAAATACCGTTTCCCTGTCATAATGAAAAATCTGCATATCAGCGTGATACCGTTCAAAAGTCAACAATTTATCAATGTTTTCAGTAGGAATTATTTTTATTCCAAGCTCCTCTATCTTTTTATTTAAATTTTGGTAAATTGTTGACATAACAACCATTTTTACACGCCTATCGGGCAAATTGGGATTAAAAATTTCAGTTTTCATTTATCATAGCATTGTATGCCTCATTAATATTTCTAACTCCATAAAGGGTGGCTTTATCAGAACTGACATTTTTTAAATTGTGATAAGGAAGAATAATTTTTGTAAAACCCATTCTTGCCGCTTCGATGACCCTTGCCTGCGTATTTGCGACTGAGCGTATTTCTCCGCCTAAACCGATTTCTCCGAATGCAAGGGTGTTTTCAGGCAAAGCACGGTCATTTAAACTGCTAATTAAAGACATTGCAACAGATAAATCCACAGCAGGCTCGTCCAATCTTAAACCTCCAACCACATTTACATATACATCACTGTTTGAGAAGTAAAATCCTGCCCGTTTTTCAAGTACTGCTATTATAAGAGCAAGTCTGTTATAATCGTAGCCTGTGGACATTCTTCTTGGATTTCCATACCCTGAGGCAGAAACAAGAGCCTGTACTTCAGCAAGAATGGGCCTTGTGCCTTCCATTGTACAGGCAACACAACTGCCGGAAACATTCTTTGGTCTTCCCGAAAGGAGCATTAGAGAGGGATTTTCAACCTCTGACAATCCCTTATCATTCATTTGAAAAACACCTATTTCATTGGTAGAACCATATCTGTTTTTTACAGCCCTAAGTATTCTATAGGACATTTGCCTGTCACCCTCAAAATACAGAACTGTATCCACAATATGTTCCAATACCTTAGGCCCTGCAATAGAGCCCTCCTTGTTTACATGACCAACAACAATTACAGGTATATCATAGCCTTTTGCAGTATGCATAAGTATGTTTGTACATTCACGGACCTGTGTAACAGAACCGGGAGATGAATTTAGTGATGTTAAATTCATTGTCTGAATAGAGTCAACCATAACCAAATCAGGTTTTTCACTCTTAATCTGTTCAGCTACAACCTCAATGTTTGTTTCAGTCATAATATAGATGTTTTCATTATTTACATTTAGTCGTTGTGCTCTTAATTTTATTTGTCTTTTTGATTCTTCTCCAGAAACATATAGGATTTTTAGAGTTTTTCCAAGTGTTTCACAAATTTGAAGAAGAATTGTAGATTTTCCAATGCCGGGGTCACCGCCAAGAAGTACAAGACTTCCCTTGACAATTCCCCCTCCCAGAACTCTGTCAAGTTCATTGGAACCTGTAAAGTAGCGCTGTTCATCATCAGTATTAATAGTATTAATTGATACGGGTTTTGAGTTTAATGTTATCTGTTTATTCTTTTGCGTAAAGGAAGAATTTTTTTCTACAATTTCTTCATTCATTGTATTCCATTCTCCGCAGGAGGGACATTTTCCATACCACTTGGGAGATTCATAACCACATTCTGAACAGATATATACACTTTTAATCTTTGCCATAATTGATTTTTCCTTTAAAATTTTGTATTCATAAAACCTTTAAAAATGCAATAGGAGAATTTTTTTTGATATTCCTTATCACATAAGGTTATAACTTCATCATCATTTGAGAGAAATCCACATTCCACAATAACAGCAGGAATTTGGGCATTATCAAGGAGAAATATACTTCCTGTTGTAGGTTTGCTTATGCGCTGATTATCCTTTTGCAAATTGCTTACTATGGAGTTGGTAATATTGTCAGCTAAGTCCTTGCCGGTGGAAACCCGTGTAGCATAAAAAACCTGAGAGCCTTTACAGGAAACTGCGGGAAAAATATTCTGATGAATACTGATTGCAACATTGTGAACATCTGAATTATATATATCAAGCCTCTTATACATATCGGATTTTTTTCTTTCTGATATACTGTTAAGGCTTTTGTCGGACAAATCATTGCTGTCCTCTCTTGTCATCACGGTGTGAAAACCGTTTAGGTTCATAATATCTTTAAGCTTTAAGGTTATTTTTAAATTAATATCAGCCTCTATTACACCGCTGGAGCTTACAGCTCCCCCGTCTTCTCCCCCATGACCTGCGTCAAGTACAACTATTATATCATTTATTTTGTCCGTTAAACGGGACACTTCTCTGTCATCACCAAGGTTTGCCGTATAAAATATAATGCTGACAATTATAAGAACTGAAATTGAAATAATAAGCAGTAGTTTTTTATTCATATAATCCTCTCCTACCCTATTATATATGCGGGAGAGTTGTCAGTAATTATTATACAAAATGTTTATGTTTTAATTATAACATAAAAATATCCCATAATCTCTTACAATAAGGTTACAACTTTATATAAAAAAGGTACAGATATTAAAATGTCTGTACCTTAAAAATAATTTAATTTACATTTATTGTAATATAAGCAAGTTCTGAAACTTTTTCTCCTACCGAAATATAGATAGTAGCATTGGTTTTACCCTCTGATACCCCTGTAATCGTAAGGTCAGAAGATACCGTTGCAATATTTTCGTCTTCCACACTTACCTTTATCATTGATTTAATTAAATCGTACATTTGGCTTGGGATAACAGTATTATTTTCCTGTCCGCTAAATAATAAGTTGTTTAACTGGTCAGTACTTCCTCCAACTCCAACACTAATTGTCGCTAAGGGACCATACTTTACAACACAATTTTCTGACTTTTGTGAACTTACCTTTCCATATTTAAATACAATGTAATATTTGTATATTGTTCCCTCTTTAACATTTTTATCAATATAAGATGTCTTTTTCCCTGAAACGGTTGCAAGTTTTTTGTAACTGCCTGTACTTCCCACAGCCTTGTAAATATCTATGGAAGTAATATTTGAGGAAAGGGAAACCCAAGTTACATTCATACCTGACCGTATCGGATTTGCCACCCACATCAAAGGAGGTTCTGCAATAGTACATGATTTTTTAGCGGAAAAAACTCCCGTTGATTTTCCGTTAATTGCCCTAACCTTGTAGGTTGCAGTTTTACCGTTTATGTCGGTATCAATGTCCAAATCAATAAAATCATCGTTATATTTCAGCTTAGATATTGTTTTAATTTTTTTAAATTTTCCCTTATTAAGTTTTCTGTAAATTTCGTATTTTTTTGCGCCTTTTGTTTTTTTCCAACTAAGTTTTACTTCGGAATTTAAAATGTTATCATAAAAACATTTGGCTGTCAGTTTTATAGGAGCTGTAAGTCTGATGACAGACCTAACCTTGGAAGTAATTTTTTTGTTGCCTGATACAGCAGTGATTTTGTAAGAGTATTTGCTTCCGGATGTTACCTTTTTATCGGTATAAGTTACAGACTTCGAACTTTTAATCGTCTTTACTGCCTTATAACTTTTAGCCTTTGAGGATTTTTTCAAAACAATATACTTTTTAGCATTTGATACTTTTTTCCATTTCAGCTTAATACCCGATGGTACATTGGAAATACTGCTGATTGATGTTGACTTGACAGTCGCAGCAGATGATGTCATATCAAAGGTAACTATCATAGAAAAAGCTATACATACTGTCATAACCAGGCTTAATAATTTTTTCATACATAAAATCCTTTCTTACAGTTATTTATTTTTTGGAAGATTAAATTCCGAAAAATCAAATGTTGCAAAGTAATCACTTGGCTTTTCCGCTCTTCTAATTAGTTTATGAGAGCCGTCCTCCCTGTAGAGTACTTCTGCACTTCTCAATTTACCATTATAGTTGTATCCCATTGAAAAACCATGGGCGCCGGTATCGTGTATATAAATTATATCACCCATATCAATTTTTGGCAACATTCTGTCAATGGCAAATTTATCATTATTTTCACAAAGGCCGCCTGTAACATCATACTTGTTACTGCATGGTTCATTTTCTTTGCCCAGAACTGTAATATGATGATAAGAGCCGTATATTGCAGGACGCATAAGATTTGCAGCACAGGCATCTAAACCAATATATTCCTTATAAATATGCTTTTCGTGAATTGCCGTGGCAACTAAGGCACCATAAGGGGCAAGCATATATCTGCCAAGCTCGGTATATATTTCTACATCGCCCATTCCCTCGGGAACAAGAATTTCCTCAAACTTCTTTCTTACGCCCTCACCAATTACAGCAATATCGTTTTTACTCTGCTCCGGGGTATAATCTACTCCTACGCCGCCGGAAAGGTTAACAAACTTAATATGGACGCCGGTTTTTTTGTGGAGTCTAACAGCAAGTTTGAAAAGAATACCTGCAAGTTCGGGGTAATAGTCATTGGAAACTGTATTTGATGCCAAAAAGGCGTGAATACCAAATTCCTCTGCACCTGCCTCCTTTAGCTCCGTAAAGGCCTTAGCCATCTGTTCTTCCGTCATTCCGTATTTTGAGTCGCCGGGAGTATCCATTACCTGGACCTTTTCTTTGCTGTCAGACAGTTTAAACACACCACCCGGGTTATATCTACAGCATATTGTTTTGGGAACACCGCAGACTTTCTTGATAAATTCCACATGGGTGTAATCGTCAAGATTAATATTTGCTCCTAAATCATACGCCTTTTTCATATCTTCAACAGGCGTTACATTGGAACTAAACATAATGTTCTCTCCGGTAATACCACAAGCCTCACATAACTGAAGCTCTGTGTAAGAAGAACAGTCCATTCCACAGCCTTCTTCTTTGAGAATTTGCATAATATAGGGATTTGGTGTTGCCTTAACGGCAAAATATTCCCTAAAACCCTTATTCCAGCTAAAGGCTTTGTTTAATGCCCTGGCATTTTCCCTAATACCTTTTTCATCATAGAGATGAAAAGGTGTAGGAACATCCTTAATAATATTCTTTGCCTGTTCTAATGTGATAAAGGGTTTCTTTTCCATTTCTTATTCCTCCTCTGATTCCCGCAAATAGTCTGCCACATAATCCTGTATAACGGTAATAATTGATTCACTGCCGTCCCCTGTCTGTGCCGAAAAAGGGAAAATTCGTGTACCTTTATATTCTGCAAGAATTTCACCTATCATTTTTATATTTTTTTCCTGTTCATTTTTTTTCAGCTTGTCCATTTTTGTAAGCACAACAATATAGGGCAAACCGCTTTCATACAGGAAGTTAATCATACCAATATCATCTTTAGTAGGCATATGCCTCATATCCAAAAGCTGAACGACGAGACAAAATGCCCTTTCCTGGTCAAAGTATCCCTCCATAAGCTCTGCCCAACGCTGTTTTTCTGCCTTGCTAACCTTTGCATAGCCATACCCGGGTAAGTCCACAAGATGAAAATTATCCACCTGAAAAAAGTTAATGGTAGCGGTTTTTCCCGGCTTTGAGCTTGTTCTTGCCAAAGCCTTTCTGCCGCAAAGCTTGTTAATGAGAGATGACTTACCAACATTACTTTTCCCGGCAAAAATAACCTCCGGCATTTCAGAGGGAGGAAGTTGTTGACTTGTACCGCAGGCAAACTTAAATTCCGCTCTATTAAAAGTCATATCCCTCTCCCTACTGTCTGATTGAGTTCTGAATTTTGTTATCATACTGATGATTTGTTTGAATTCCTTTTGTTTTGTGTTTTTTAAGAGTTTTGTCGTAGTCACAAATCGCCGTTCTCAGCACATCAGTAATGGTTTTTACAGGTATGAAATTCACCTTTTCTTTAACAGAAGAATCAATTTCCTCTAAATCCTTAATATTATCATAAGGAATTATTACTGTTGTAATACCATTCTTAAATGCCGCTATACTTTTCTCCCTAAGGCCTCCTATAGGCATTACTTTGCCCCTAAGGGTTATTTCTCCTGTCATTGCAATATCGTGTCTTACAGGGGCTCCTGTAAGGGCGGAAAAGATAGCAGTTGCCATTGTAACACCTGCAGATGGACCGTCCTTTGGCACTGCTCCCTCCGGTGCATGAATATGTATATCATTTTCCTTATAAAAGTTTGGATTTATATTATATCTTTCACATATGCATCTGATACAGGTAATTGCGGCCTTTGCCGACTCCTGCATAACATCGCCAAGTGAACCGGTAAGCTGAATATTGCCCTTTCCTTTCATCACAGCAGTTTCTATTGGTAGGAGAGTACCTCCAACTGATGTCCATGCAAGCCCGTTTACCAGTCCGATTTCATCTGTTTTTGATGATGCATCATCTAAATATGTTACTGTACCCAAGTACTCCTCAAGGTTTTTATCAGTTATTTTAATGATTTCTTCAGGATTATCTACAATCTTTACAGCTGATTTACGCATAACTGTTGCAATTTTTCTCTCAAGATTACGAACCCCTGCCTCCCTTGTGTACGAATCTATAATCTTATAAATTGCTTTGTTATTAATCTTAAAATTTTCCTTTGTAAGACCGTTTGCAGTAAGCTGTTTTTTTATAAGATGTTTTTTTGCAATGTTAAATTTTTCTTCCCTTGTGTATGAGGGTATTTCAATAACATCCATTCTATCTAACAGCGGAGCAGGAATTAAAGACAAATCATTTGCCGTTGTAATAAACATTACTTTTGAAAGGTCGAAAGGGATTTCAAGATAATGGTCAACGAAACTGCTGTTTTGTTCGCTGTCCAGCACCTCCAGCAGTGCCGATGTAGGGTCGCCTTTGTAGTCGTTCCCCAGCTTGTCCACTTCATCAAGGACAATTAAAGGATTGCTTGAACCGGCTGACTTAATGGCATTTATTATTCTTCCGGGCATTGAACCTATGTATGTTCTTCTATGACCACGAATTTCCGCCTCGTCCCTGACGCCGCCTAAAGCAACTCTTGCACTCTTATAATTTATTGCCCTGGCAATAGAAAGGGCTATTGATGTTTTACCAACACCCGGAGGTCCCACAAGGCATATAATCTGGGGATTTCCGTCCGGGTTAAGCCTTCTTACAGCCAGCTGTTCCACTATTCTTTCCTTTACCTTTTCCAAACCATAGTGATTTGCGTCCAAGGTTTTTCTAACCCTTGGCAAATTTATTATTTCCTTAGTGTATATATTCCAAGGAAGTTCCAGGCAAATATCAAGATAATTTCTTATAACTGTAGCTTCCTGACTGCCATATGACATTTTTGAAAGTCTTGCACATTCCTTTAAAAGAGGTACCGATACTTCCTCAGGCAGTTCCAGAGCCTCTATCTTTTCCCTGTACTGGTCTGATTCGTTTGCAGGATTTTCATTTTCGCCCAACTCTTCCTGTATAATGGAAAGCTGTTCTCTAAGGAAATATTCCTTTTGGCTCTGCTCTATTCTTGCCCTTGCCTTGTCCATAATATCGTTTTCAATTTCTATAATATTAAGTTCATCGGTAAGGGTTTCTATAAGAAGTTCAAGTCTTTCCTCAACATCAAAGGTTTCAAGCAAAAGCTGTTTAGAGCTAAACTCCATAATGAGGTTGCTTGAAATATAGTCTGCAAGGTCAGATGGGTCATTACACATACTTACCTTGTATATATACTCATTTGAGAAATTTGGGGTGCTTGCAATATATTTATCAAAAATATGTTTAACACCTCTTATAAGGGCAGTTTCACTTAAGCTGTTGGTAGGTAAGGCTTTTGGTATTTTTTCAATAAATGCAAAAAGACAATTTTTTTCACTTGTAATTTCTTTAATTACAGCCCTGCTCTCGCCGTGAATTGTCACTCTGATAACATCATTATTTTGATTAACAATCTGGGTAATTTTGCAGACTGTACCCACCTTGTAAATATCATCGATTTCAGGGTCATTAACAGACGGGTCCTTTTGTGCTGTAATAAAAATTTCCTGATTATTT
Organism: uncultured Clostridia bacterium; assembly: GCA_947632335.1. Lineage (GTDB taxonomy): Bacteria > Bacillota > Clostridia > Oscillospirales > Acutalibacteraceae > Ruminococcoides. Next base: position 14,887 of record CANROX010000025.1, on the reverse strand, counting down.
AACATAGCAGCTTTTATAGCCGCCTTGCTTCTCTTTCTGCCAACATCAAAATGAAGAATCATCTCCGGAAAGACAATAAGTCCCCTTAAAGGCAGAACCGGAAGCTCCACTATATTTTTCATATTATCCATAAATATCCTTTATCTAAAAATAGCTGTACCCAAAGAGTACAGCTATCTAAAACATTATTTAAGCTGTTGTATAAGAAGAATCATCTTCTACCTTTTCTATAGATTTTTTACGGGATTTTTTTCTGGTGATTTTAGGCTTTCCCTCACCGTTTACAGCATCCTCCGTAATAACAATTTTGGTAATTGTATCGTCAGACGGAGTGGTAAACATAAGGTCGGTCAGTACTTTTTCAAGTATGCCTCTAAGTCCTCTGGCACCGGTATTTTCTTCCTTTGCAGTTTTTGCAATAGCAAGCAGAGCTTCACTTGTAAACTGCAAATCTACATCATCAAGTAGGAACAGCTTTTTGTACTGCTTAATAATAGAATTTTTAGGTTCAGTAAGGATTCTAACAAGAGCTTTTTCGTCAAGTCCTGAAAGGGATGTAATAACAGGAATACGACCTACAAGTTCCGGAATAATACCGAATTTTACAAGGTCATGAGACACTACTTCTTTCATCCAGTCAGTATTATCAAGCTCTTTTCTGCTTTTTACATTAGCGCCAAAGCCAAGAGATGTTGAATTAAGACGCTTTTCAACTGTCTTTTCAAGACCGTCAAAGGCACCGCCGCAAATAAATAGAATATTCTTTGTATCTATCTGAATAAAGTCCTGCTGGGGGTGTTTTCTTCCCCCTTGGGGAGGTACATTGGAAACTGTTCCCTCAATAATTTTAAGAAGTGCCTGCTGAACCCCCTCACCGCTTACATCACGGGTAATTGAGGGATTTTCAGACTTGCGGGCAATCTTATCAATTTCATCAACATAAATTATACCACGCTCGGCCTTTTCAATATCATAATCAGCCGCTTGGATAAGTTTGAGAAGTATATTTTCCACATCTTCTCCAACATATCCTGCCTCTGTAAGGGTTGTGGCATCAGCTATTGCAAAGGGCACATCAAGTGTCTTTGCAAGGGTCTGAGCAAGTAATGTTTTGCCTACGCCTGTAGGACCTAAAAGAAGAACATTGCTCTTTACAAACTCAATATCATCATCTTTGCTAAATACACGCTTATAGTGATTGTAGACAGCTACACTAAGGGTAATCTTAGCCCTGTCCTGGCCAATAACATACTGGTCAAGGACTTCCTTGATTTCCTGTGGTTTTAAAAGCGACGGTACTTCGGAAATCTTCTTTTCCTTTTTGGAAAATGCGTCTAAATCATCTTCCAGTATTGACATACAAAGGTCAACACACTGGTCGCATATATATACACCATTACCGGATATTAAGCGTCCAACCATATCCTGCGGTTTTCCGCAAAATGAACAAAAAATCTCTTTATCGTCCTTAGGCATTACCTTACTTCCCCTTTTACCTCTTTGTAATAACCTTGTCAATCAGACCGTATTCAAGGGCCTGCTGAGCTGTCATAAAATTGTCCCTCTCTGTATCCTTGGCAATAACATCATAGGGCTGTCCTGTATTTGCAGCAAGAATTTCATTGAGTTTCTTCTTAGTTCTGATGATATGCTCAGTGTGTATAAGCATATCTGTTGCCTGACCCTGAGCGCCGCCACTTGGCTGATGAATCATAATATCACTGTTAGGAAGAGCATATCTTTTGCCCTTAGTGCCGGCAGCAAGGAGGAATGCTCCCATAGAAGCCGCCATACCCATACATATTGTTGAGACATCACACTTAATGTAATTCATAGTGTCAAAAATGGACATACCGTCTGTTACAGAGCCACCGGGACTATTAATATAAAGGCTAATATCCTTTGTGGGGTCCTGTGCCTCAAGATAAAGAAGCTGTGCCACAACAACGCTGGCAGACGCATTATTAACCTCTTCCGTAAGCATAACTATTCTGTCGTTTAAAAGTCTTGAATAGATGTCATAGGAACGCTCGCCCCTATTTGTCTGTTCTACTACATAAGGTACTAAAGCCATTATTATCAATCCTTTCAAAATAATGATAGACTAAATATAAAGGTTTATGCAATTAGTCCTCTTTTTTATCTTTGGAAGCCTTTTTGGGTTCTTCCTTAACACTGTCCTTAACAAGTTCTATTGCTTTCTGAGATTTAAGGTCAGCAGAAAGTGACTCGTCGTTAATTGCCTTTTTAACTTCAGCAATATCCATCTTGTACTGCTCTGCAAGTCTGTTATATTCCTGTTCAAGCTCATCTTCGGAAATTTTAATATCTTCCTTTTCGGCAATTTTTTCAAGAGCAAGTCTTAGTTTAACTCTCTTCTGGGCGTCGGGAAGGTACATTTCCTTAATTGTTTCGGTAGTTGCACCCATATATTTCATATATGTGTTAAAGTCCATTCCCTGACTTCTTAACCTCATATCAAATTCCTGAATCATTTCATTAACAGCATTGTCATACATCTGTTCCGGAATTTCACCCTCAACAGAGTCGCAAAGCTTTGTAATAACCTGGTCCTCAATATCTTTTTTCTGTTCTTCTTCAAGACGCTTTTTAACTGTTGCCTTGACTTCTTCCCTGTATTCCTCAAGGGTTTCCTTGTCACTTACATCTTTTACAAATTCGTCGTCAAGCTCAGGAAGTTCTTTTCTTTTGATTTCGTGAAGATTAATCTTAAATTCCGCATCAGCACCCTTTAGTTCTTCTGCCTGATAATCTTCAGGGAACTTAACTGTTATTGTGAACTCCTCGCCTGTTTTGTGACCGATAATCTGTTCCTCAAAACCCGGAATAAAGTTGCCGCTGCCAATTTTAAGGTTATAGTTTTCAGCCTTTCCGCCTTCAAAGGGAACGCCGTCTTTCAGACCCTCAAAATCAATAACAACCATATCTCCGTCAATAACAGCCTGGTCTTCTATTGTAACCATTCTGCTGTTTCTGTCACGGACTGATTCAATCTCTTCGTCAACCAGCTTCTTTGTAACTCTTGTTGACTTCTTATTTACAGAAATACCCTTATAATCGTTTATGTCAATTTCAGGGTATGTAATAACAGTAGCCTTAAATGTAAATCCCTCTTTGGAGGCGTCAACAGCCTCAAGTTTGTCAACGGCAATAACCTCAAGGTCAGCTTCCTTTGCGGCACTGTCAAGTGCTTCGGGGTAACAATCCTGCATAGCGTCCTCAAAGAATATACCCTCACCGTACATCTTTTCAATCATAGCCTTTGGAGCCTTGCCTTTTCTAAAGCCGGGAACATTTATGTTCTTAACCTGCTTTCTATATGCCTTGTTGCATGCTTTGTCAAATACATCTGCAGCAACAGATACTTCTAATTCGTATGTGTTTTCCTTAGTTTTGTTAGATGAAATCAAACTCATTTTTATATTCCTCCCAAAAATCAATAGTGACTACGCTATTATATCATACCGTTACAGAAATTTCCATAGGTTTTTGTTAAAATTTTAACCAATAAGTACCGGCGTAAACGCTACGGAGTCAGTAGAAATAAGTCTAAGCTTTATACCCTCATATTCACCATTAAATGAATAGCGAATAATTTTTTGCCCGTGTAAATGACCATAGTAGCATTTCTTAACATTATAGTCCTTAAATATATCAAATATTCCTTTACAATATTGTGTGCCGAATATAGGCGGATAATGAAGAAAAACTATTGTTTCCCCCTCTTTGTCGGAAGAGTCTAAAGAAAGCCTTAGTCTTCCCAGTTCCCTATTGAGAATTTTTTCGTCCTCGGCACTGTCAATTTCTAAGTTCCACCCGCGTGTACCGCAGATGTTATAATTTCCCACCTTATAAGAATTATTAAAAAGAATTTTAATTTTATCAAAATTATTATCTTTCAGGTACTTATCAATTTTCTTCTTTGTCCCCCACCAATAATCGTGATTTCCTTTAAGAAGTATTTTTGTACCGTTAAGACGGTTATTAATAAAATCAAAGTCAGCAAAACATTCTTCAATTTTCATAGCCCAGCTTATATCGCCTGCAACTACTACTGTATCCTCTTGCCTAACTATGTTATTCCAGTTTTTAAGAATTCTTTCTGTATAATCAACCCAGCCGTTAAACACATCCATAGGTTTATCTGTACCTAAGGACAGGTGTAAGTCGGCTATACAGTATAATGACATATATTAAATTCCCAATGTTGACTTTACATATTCCTGCATTGAGTCTGCCTCTGTAACATTGTTAAAACGAATATCAAGATTTTGAAGTTCTGCAATAGGCTTTGGTACAGGAGTGCCTGTAATCTTGTTGAGCTGTTCAACCATAGCAAATTCATTGTCTGAAACAGCATTGGGAGCAACAGCCTCAAGGACTGAATGTGAAAACTTGTATGGACTTGCTGTGGAGGCAATAACCACAGGGGTATTATCTCCCGTTTTTTCAACATACTGGTCATATACATTAATTGCAACAGATGTGTGAGTATCACAAAGGTACTTTTCATCTTCAAAAAGTTTTTTAATAGTAGCCTTTGTATCTGTATCATCACAAAAACCGCCAAAAAACTTTGATGTAATTTTTTCTTTAACCTTATCAGTTACTTCATATTTACCCTCAGTTTTAAGCTGGTTCATCCACTTGGATACAAGTTTGTCATCATTATCCGCAAATCTGTAAAGCAGTCTTTCAAGGTTACTTGAAACAAGAATATCCATAGAGGGTGATGCAGTAGCATAAAAGTGTCTGTTCTTGTCATACACACCTGTATTAATAAAGTCTGTGAGAACATTGTTGCTGTTTGAGGCACAGATAAACTTGTTTACAGGCATACCCATACAAAATGCATAGTAAGCAGCAAGTATATTGCCAAAATTACCTGTTGGAACGACAATATTAATTTTGTCCCCCATACTAATCTTTTTTTGATTTACTAAATCGCAGTATGCAGATATATAGTAAACAATCTGTGGTAAAAGTCTGCCCCAGTTAATTGAATTGGCAGAACTGAAAAGCATATTGTTGTCGTTGAGAAGTTTTACTATTTCCTCGGTGGTAAATATCTTTTTAACCCCTGTCTGGGCGTCATCAAAGTTTCCTTTAATTGCGCAGACATTAACATTACTGCCCTTTTGAGTGTTCATCTGACGCTTCTGCATAGGGGAAACACCATCTTCAGGGTAGAATACAATCATCTTGGTATTGTCAACATCTTTAAAACCCTCAAGAGCCGCTTTGCCGGTATCGCCGGATGTGGCAACAAGTATAACCGCTGTTTTGCCCTCACAGGTCTTTTTAAGGGATTTGGTGAGGAAATGCGGAAGAATTTGAAGCGCCATATCCTTGAAAGCACAGGTTGGACCGTGCCAAAGCTCCATAATGTTAATTTCATTTCCCTTGTATTTCTTAGCAACAAGAGGTGCGGGACAGTCAGAACCAAATTTTTCTTCTGTGTATGCGCTGTCAACACATTCTGCAATTTCATCTGCCGTAAAATCCGTCAGAAAGTCAGAAAAAATAAACTTTGCCCTCTCATTGTAGGACATAGGCAACAGGGAGTTGAATGTGTCTTCTGTGTAAGAAGGCAATTCCTGCGGTACAAAAAGACCGCCGTCGCTGCTTATACCCTGGGCAATAGCCTGCGCAGCAGAAACTATTTCGTTGTTATTCTCAGTACTGTTGTATAACATTCTCTATCTTCCTTTCAGTACATATTTCCAATTCATCATTCTACACTAAATCAAAGTAAATGTCAAAGTTTATCATAAAATTCATAGGCATTCTTGAAAAAAATTTTATCTACAACTGATTTTTCAAAGTTATTTTCTATAAAAGAATAATATAACTTCCCTAAATCGTTGGAAGTAGCTATTTCTCCTGTCATATCAGCACCGTCAAAATCCGTTCCAAGGGCCAAGGAATTTTCTCCCCCAAGTGAAAGAAAGTGATAAGCATGGTTAAGAATATCCTTAATACCGGCATAACCCTTTTCCTCAAGGAAAAATCTGTGAAGATTTATTCCCACAATTCCGCCCTTATCACGGATATATATAAATTCTTCGTCAGATAAGTTTCTGATATGATTACATACACTTCTGGAGTTTGAATGAGTGGCAAGTATCTTCTTTGGATTTTTTGAGGCAATATCATAAAATAACGCATCACTGGCATGGGAAACATCTATTGCAATTCCCCTTTTAATATATTCATCAATTACCCTTTTACCAAACTCAGTTGCCCCCTTGGGATTTTTAACACCTGCACCGTCGCCTATACAGTTGTGACCGTTCCATGTCAGAGTTGCAATTTTCACATTATACTTTGTAAGATAATCAATATTTTCAATATTATTTTCAAGTATAGAAGAATTTTCAACTGTAAGAATAAAAGATTTATCAGCCTTTATATTATTAAGTTCTACGCCCAGCAATTTACATTCCTCTATTAGTTTTTCAGAGCTTGCTATAAAATAATCAATAAGAGGTGTGTCCCAAAATTTTTTTGGAATCTCATTCACACTGTCCGGAGTCCAGCAGGCAAAGCACTGGTACCATCTGTTACCATTTTTAAAGTCACTGTACTTAAATTCGTAATCATCTCTATCAATATGAGTACCGTTCATCATAGCTTTGTAAAGCGTGTCTGAGTGCAAATCAAAAATATCCATATCTACCCTCTTGTCTAAAAGCATTTTACTACATTAAATATCATTTAATATATTTTTTAAAAAACTTCGCCTATGTATTTCGCAGGGTCCATACTCAAGAAGTGCCTCTCTATGCTGTTTTGTTCCATATCCCTTATGTTTTGCAAAACCATACTGTGGGTATTTTCTGTCATATTCAATGCAAAGCCTATCTCTTGTCACTTTTGCAAGTATTGAGGCAGCTGCTATAGACATAGAATTACCGTCGCCCTTAATTATAAATTCGGCAGGGATTTGGAGCGGTGGAATTTTGTTTCCGTCAATCATAGCAAAATCAGCAGGAATTTTTAGCCCCTCAACAGCCCTTTTCATAGCAAGCATTGTTGCCTGCAAAATATTCATTTCTTCAATTTCCTCTACAGTCGCAAAGGCTATGGAATATGATAAGGCTGTCTCCTTTATTACATCATATAGGGACTCCCTCTTTTTTTCAGAGAGTTTTTTGGAATCGTTTACACCCTCGATAATCGTGTCCCTTGGCATTATAACAGCAGCGGCACATACCGGACCTGCCAAAGGTCCCCTGCCTGCCTCATCAACTCCGCATATGTTTTTATACCCTTTTTTTAGAGCCTCTTTCTCATATCTCAACCAATCCATAGTTTTCCTCTTATTTTTTTATTATTTAGGAAGTTCAAAGGTGTATCTTCCCAGTTTGGCGGCTCTATATTCATCAAGGAGCATAATAGATGCCCTTTCTGTATCAATCTCTCCGCCGGAAATCAGCATACCCCTTTTTCTTCCAATAAGTTTAAGCAGTTCAAAACTTTCAATTTCTTCAATATTTTCATTCTGCAACTTAAATCTTTCAATAAATAGTGGATTTTTCTCAACCTTGAGAAAGTCAAGTAATCTCATAGCCAGAAGTTCCGTATCCATAATCTGGTCCTTAACTGCTCCTGTAAAAGCAAGCCTCTCTCCTACTATTTTATCATCAAATTTCGGCCATAGAACACCCGGAGTATCTAAAACTTCAAAACCCTTATTAATTGTAAACCACTGGTTTCCCCTGGTAACACCGGGTTTATCGGCAGTCTTTGCCTTTATGTTCCCTGCAATTTTATTAATAAATGATGACTTGCCCACATTTGGGATACCAACAATCATCACCCTGATAGTTGGATTTATCATACCCTTTTCTCTTTGTCTTTCTATTTTATCCTTTAAAACTTCTTTTACAGCAGGGACAAATTTATTAAGACCCTTGCCCTTTTTACAGTCAACAGGAATTGCAGTAATATTCTTAGTTTTATAGTAATTAATCCACTTTTGAGTTGATGATGGGTCTGCCATATCACACTTGTTCATCAATATAACTCTGGGTTTATTTTGAATGATTGAGTCCAGGTCGGGATTTCTGCTGCTTATAGGTATTCTTGCGTCAATAATTTCAGCCACACCGTCTACCAGCTTTAGGGACTCCTGTATTTTTCTTTTTGTCTTAGTCATATGGCCCGGGAACCATTGTATATTCTGAACTTCACTCATAACATTCACCTTATTATCTATGATTACTTATCACTTTTATCGTCGCCTTTGCCCTTAGTTTTTCCTATTTTATAAAAGGTAAAAACTATGGTGACGAGAACCAAAACAGCCATTCCGCCAATTATGTATTGATAATAGTCTTCTGCAGCACTGTTTATTTCGCTAAAGCCCTGGCTGTTGGTATCTTCATATTCCTCGGCTACAATTTCTTTCTTCATTTTTGTTGTAGATTCTTTTACCTTTTCTTTTTTAATTTCAGGCTTGCTTTCTTGAATTTCCTTGCTGTTAATTTTGTTGGAGGATTTTACATCCTTGCCAACAACGCCGCCGTCTCCTGAAATTGTTATATTACTGCTGTAAACATTTCCTATAGGAATTGATTTACAATCCTTATTAACTACATCATTTACAAAAAGGTTTATTTCTGTGTTGCCGCTTCTGAGGGCTTTGAACTTAAATGTCATAAGCTTTGCCTTACCGGAAAATTTGTATCCATAGGAATACAAAATTATAGACGAAATACTGTTATCTCCCTCAACCTTTTCCATCTTTATTTCACTGTCCGCAGTTTTAACAGAACGAAAATCAATATCTTCAGAATCATAAGTTACAATTATGTCTGCGGCGGCAAGACTTGCCTCACCCTCAGCAACAACATCAACTTCAAATATTCTGTTAATATCACAATTCTTTGTAACAAGGGAATAATCAACCTTTGCTTGTGCAAATGCATATGTGTTGGAAGAAAAAATTATACTTACAAAAATCATTAATAAAAATATTGATAATAAAAATTTCCTTATTACAATGTATTTTTGTATATTCATTATTAAATTCACTTTCTAAAATATTTTTCTCAATATAAATTCTATAAAAATTTGTATTTAAAGTCAAGTAAAAAGGCAGATAGATGAGCCTATCTGCCTAAATTTTAAATCCCATATCTATGAGCATTTCCTTATCCTGACTAATGTTGTTTCCGGAAGTAGTAAGCATATTGCCGGTAATAGTTGAATTGGCGCCTGATAGAAATGCTCTTGCCCCGGAGTTTTCCATTAAACTTCTGCCTGCGGCAAGTCTGATATAAGCCGTTGGATTAATATATCTGAACATAGCAATAGTTCTGAGGATTTCTTCCTCTGTAATAGCAGGTAAATTAGAAAACTCTGTTCCCTCAATGGGAATAAGTGAATTTATTGGTATAGATTCAACATCAAGTTCAGAAAGGGTAACGGCCATATCTATTCTATCCTCAAAAGTTTCTCCCATGCCGATAATACCGCCGGAACATACAGATAATCCTGCCCTATGTGCATTAATTATACCCTCAATTTTATCATCAAATGTATGCGTTGTGCATATGTTGGGAAAATTTCTTCTTGATGTTTCAATGTTTTCGTGGTACATCTGGACTCCACATTCTTTTAGACGCACAAAAGTTTCAAATGGTATAATCCCATGAGATGCACACAGCTTTATATCAAATCTTTTATTTAATTCCTTGTAAACCTCACAAGCCTTTTCCAAGTCCTCACCCTCTATGGTTCGACCTGCCGTAACAATGGAATATCTATGCACATTGTTCTTACAATGAAGTTCACAATCTTTTATTATGGTTTCCTTATCCAAAAAACTGTATTGATTAATATGAGTGTTGTGATGAGAGCTTTGTGCACAAAACTTGCAATTTTCACTGCATCCGCCGCTTCTTCCGTTTATGATTGAACATAAATCAACCTTATCTCCGCATAATTCCCTGCGAATATAATTTGCACCTTTACATAAATCTTTTAAAGGTGCATCTTTAAAAAACGATAAATCATCATTTCTTTTTAGTCTTTTGCCCTTAACTATTTTTTCTGCTAAATTGGTAATATTCATTTTTCCCCACTCCATATGTAATAAACACATTATATCTCAAAATAAAAGCATTGTCAACTTACTTTTAAAAGAAAGTTAACAATGCTCTTTTTGATTTTATTTAGCGCAAGGCACCATTTTCATATTCTTATCTAACTTTTGGAAAACCTCTTTATATGTGTTATATACAGATTTGTATTCAGGCAAATAATCCTTAATTTCCTTATCGCTAAATGGAATAATAAGATAATCGCTCCAGGCGGCCTGATTATAGTAGCAGTACATCAGATTATTTTCAAGATTATCAAAGGTTATTTTTGATTTTCCGTCTTTAGTGGTTTTCGTAACTGTAAAGGTAGAAAGAATACTTGTAACCTTGTTATAATTTTCATCTTGATATTGGGCGCATAACAGATTACCCAATGAATAGAAAACAAGGGTATCTCCAATATATCTTGCAGGCTCAATACAATGTGGGTGCGTACCAATTACAAGATTTACACCGTTATCGGCAAGGAATTGTGCCATATCGTCCTGATATGCCGATTCGTCAGGCATATATTCTACACCTGCGTGTATTGCCACAATAAGAAAATCTACCTTATCTCTAACTGCGTCTATATCCTTTTTAACCTGCTTTTTATATTCCTGATACTTTTTATCCTTTTTAGGGTCATTAATTTCAAGGTTTGTAGGCCATACATTTACCAGATATTCTTTTCCCTTTTCAAGGGGTATACCGTTAGTATCATATGTGTAGTTAAGCATTGAATATGTAATGTCGTTACATTTAAGGATATTTACCTTGTCACGCTCTTCCTGACTTGAGAATGTACCTGTGAAAAATACATCTTTCTGTTTATTCCAAAATTTTCTCGATGTAAGAATACCCTCTTCTCCGCCGTCTAAAGCATGATTGGTTGCAGAGGATACCAAATTATACCCAAGGTCAACCATAGCCTGTCCGGCTTCCTCCGGGCTGACAAATAAGGGATAGTCAGAAACACCTAACTTTGAGGCTGCCAACACCGTTTCCTGGTCGTAGTAGTTTACATCACACTTGTCAGTAAACTGCCTTAGCTTTTTTACAATAGGCGCAAAATCGTAGCCGCTTCCTCCGGCATTGGATTGTGCATAATTATATATCGTACTATAAATTATATAATCCCCCGCCACAGACATATTGAAAGATTTAACGGAATCTTCAACCTTTGGTTTTGTAGCTACAGGCGTTTCCTTTTTTTGGGACGAAGTGCAACTGCCTGCACAGGAGGAAATAATAATGATAATAATGAGGACAAGTATACCTAAAATTACAAATGGAAATTTAGCATAGTGACGCTTTCTTTTTCTGTGTGTTCCGTTTCTATACATATTAAGGCCTCCTAAATGCAAAAAACTTTATTTATCTGCATTATATCACAGTAAATCCCTTTGTATTTTCGCAATAAGAAAAAATAAAACCCACAAAAATAAAAAAGAGCCGAGAGTCGGCTCTTTTTATGTAAAAGTTTATGCTAATTTAACTGCTGTACCGGTAACAAGAATTTCAGCGGCACCCTGCATAACAGATGATGTGGTAAATTTAACGGACACAATAGCGTCAGCGCCCATACTTTCTGCTTGCTGAATCATTCTGTTAATTGCAATATCGCGAGCTTCTGAAAGCATTTTTGTGTAGGATACAAGCTCGCCGCCTACCATGCTTTTGAAACCGGCGCCCATATCCTTAAATGTGTTCTTACTCTGTACTGTGCTTCCGGATACCATACCAAGGGTATGATACTGTTTGCCTGAAATATTTTCTGTTGTTACTAAAATCATTTTATTTACATCTCCTTAAATAAACTAATGCAATTATAGTATAAAAGCGTATAAAAATCAAGTAATTAATTATTAACATTTTTAATGTCAATAATTGTTAGCAACTGCTAACAATTACAGTTAGTTTGAGCTAATCACAATTCACAAAGTTTTTCACGCAATATTTTTATATAAAAATAACAGGATTATACCGACGCTGTGGTATAATCCTGTTTATTTTATAAACTTACTTTACTTTTACTTTACATTTTGCGGATTTTTTACTTCCGTCCTTTGCAGTAGCAGTAATAACAGTTGAGCCCTTTTTCTTAGCTGTAATTCTAACTGTCTTATTATTAATTTTTTTCATTTTGGCAACTTTTGATTTTGAGTTTTTCCAAGACAGAGCCTTACTTGCACCCTTTGTAGCAGTAATTTTTGCAGTCAGTTTAAAACTCTTCCCCTTTTTCAGGGTTTTCTTTGCAGCACTCATTTTGATGGACTTAACAACAGGTGTATAGTTTACCTTTACAGTAGTTGATTTTGTTGCCTTAAAGCTAACGGAGGTCTTTTTATAGGTTTTTCCGTTTAATGTAATGGATTTAACCTTATATCCGGAGTTAGCACTTGCCTTTACTGTAACAGTATCTCCCGGATAGTAAACACCAGTACCTGTTAATTTACCGTGAGAAGCATTACCGGTAATTTTATACATACCGCTTGTAACAGCGAATGAGTAACCTATACTTGCGTAATCCACATATTCTTCCAACTCGCCTGTGTACTCATCAACCTCACTTGAGGAATAAAGCTCGCAGGCTGTACCGATAAACTTATCATTGATAACGACGCCTCTAATAATATCTGTAGGCTTTGTCATATAATAGTTGTTTAAGTGGCTGTATGAATCTGTTGATACTGTATATTTCACTGTGTCACCATATCCGTCATACAGTACGCCTGTATACAGAAGTCCGCCGGAAATTAAATCCACGCCTCCGTTGTAGTAAACAAATTCCTTGTCGTCAATTTGAACAGTATTATAGCTTTCAGTTTTAAGACTAACTTTGCTTTCTGTCCAGGTTTTACCGTCAAATATTAAATTTTTCGGAACATCAGCACTACCGTCTGTACCTAAAGTATAAACCAGCTGATTATTATTAACCTGTATACATTTACCAAATGCTCTTGCTGACGGAAGTGTTGAATCCTCTACCCATTTACCGGAACTGTATTTATAAACTCCGGTAGTAATATTAGAGTTTTTATAACTATATCCGCCTATTAAATATAGATTTCCGTTTAACAGACCTATTGAGGCACCTGTTAAATCGTCGTTAAAGTTAATATAAGAGTACTTTTCACCTGCAATATTAAACTTCACAATAACAGATTCTGTGTAGAAAGGTGAAGATTTTGTATTTTCTTCGTCGGTTTCAACAAAAGATGTATTTGAACTATAAAGATTTAGAGTGGCTATGAAATACAGATTTCCGTTGCTGTATAAAACATTTCTAATATCATAGTCATGTCCTACAGGACCGATTGTATCTTTAAAATGACTATCAAGATTGTTTGTATATGATGTTACCAGACTGCCTTTAGTATTGTAGGAATTTATGCTGCCGTCATCACCAACAATATACATATACTTTCCGTCACTTGCAAATGTATAGTCCCGTAAATAGTAATCCATTGGGGTAAGGCTCTTAGTGTACCTTGTACCGTTAATTAAAATAGTTTCTTTTTTGCAGTATCCGTTGCTATTTGTAACCTCTATATCGGCAAGACCGTTTACTGAAACAACATCACTAGTAATAGTGTTATCATCGGAATTTTTTACTGCAACATCATTTCCGTTTATCTTAATTTTTGCGTCCTTGAGATTATCACCCTTTATAGTTATTGTTCCATCTTTACTATTTGTAACAGAATCAATAACCGGTACCGGGTTATCTAATCTGGATAAATCGGATACTCCGGAAGTCTTAACTGCATAGTCATATTTTTCTGACTGTGAGCAGGCACCAACTATCTTATCAACAACTTCTTCAGCAGATAAATCGGGATATTTTTCTTTTAATAGAGCCGCCTCTCCGGTTATAACAGGGGCTGCCATTGATGTTCCTGAGCGAATATCATATTTACCGAATGACTCTTCCTCGTTCTTTGTGCCCTTGGAAACGCCTAAACAGTCAACCTCGAGGGTGTATTCTCCCTTTTCTGCCGGAACAAAAACAATTACCAGCTTTCTTTCCCCTGCCTGTCTGTTATTTGTTTGACCAGTTATATGCTGCCAAGTTCCTATTGGTTCAGTTTCCGAGCAGGAAGCAGTAGCTGTTGAAAAGGCATTTATACTTTCATCAATAGGGGCATCTACAATACCAATGATATTAACAGACGGTTCAGCGAACATATCCATTTTTTCTTGTATTTTGGGAGCCTTAACAAGGCTATACATCATACTAACATATGGATTTTGTTCAGAGTCTACAGCCGTATACGGAATGGAAAACTGATACAAGGTGTCCGGGATAGCATCCTTAATTGAAATCTCAAGAGAAGTTTTATCATCACTTATATCGCTGAAATAACCTGTATTTCCTTCTTTAACCGAAACATTTTCAGATTTGTCCGCAGAATCATTAATAGCATTAAAATCCTTAGTAATATATAGAGAAGTTTTTTCGTCTATATCAGGATAAATTTCAGGGTTAAAGCTATTGTAGGAAACTGAAGAAAGAATATTTGTTCCCGGTGCGGCAACATCGACAGTATCCTTACCATAATTTGAGTACTTTGCAATATCACCGTATTCGTCGGTGGCGCCGACTGTAATTAAATAATCACTTTCATATGATGCAGGATAAGACCTGTTAGTTGGGTTCGGTATATATACATCGGCTGCACTACCGTAATTCTCATCACCCTCATCATAGTTGTTATCTTCATAATAATCCTCATTATAGAAGGGTTCATCAAGGTTACTGGTTTCGTTACCGG
>CANROX010000024.1 GCA_947632335.1 uncultured Clostridia bacterium | reverse complement strand
CTCATAAAATCCGGCGATATCGAAACAATTTTAAAATTTTTAAAATTAGAGGAGAATGAATATGATTTATAATAATAATATTAAATTGCATACAAATGAAGACCTGCTTTCTATCATACAGACGTTCTACGGAAACTCACAAGTTTGGATCGTTGAATTAGCCGATTTATTACAGACCACTTATAACACCGCTCGGAACCTGACGAGAGAGGCAGGATTTTACAGGCATAAACAGTATAAAAAGGTTACTCTTAAAAGTTTCACTACACAGCCTTATGCTATGAAGGTTATCAAAGAAAAAAATTTAAAAATTGTGTAAAAAGGATTGGTAGGAAAAATGGCTAAGTTAAAGAAGAGCTACAAGGCAATTTGTAAAAAAATTAAAGTACCGGGAGATGCATATGAAGGCTTTGCGGAAGATATAGGAAAAATCGGCAAACTTACTGTATGGGAATCTGAAAAACTCCATCCGGGGGAAGACTTCGTCTGCTTTAAACCGGAGGATGGAAAATCCGAGCTCCAGACAGCATGCGGAGATGTTACCATTGAAGATGATATTCTTACTATAAACACACAAGAAAACAGAAATGAGTATGCCTTTTTACTGATTAGAACCAACAAATTTTATCGTGTGACAGAAGAATATTAATTTTTTTGATAGGCAGAAAACCATGAAACGCTTATAACGAAAAAGGAACTTTATGCAAAGTTTTATAACAGTCATTTTGCGGATAGTGCGAAGCAGTAAGATATAAGGGGATTAATAATGATTGAGTTAAAGAGAAACGGAAATATCATAAATAAAAAATACCTTGAATACTTTTTGCCCACGGTACTTGTAGCGCTTGCCAACAATATTGCCATTATGGTGGATTCCATAATCGTCGGAAATATGCTTGGAAGTGTATCAATGGCGGCAATTAATGTTCTTACGCCTGTTACGCAGTTATATTTTTCCATGACAATATTGTTCGGCCTTGGCTCCTCAACGCTCATTTCATTTGCAAAAGGCAAAAACGACAAGTCTGCCGTTAATATTACATTTACTACAGCGGCGATGCTGCTTGTAATTTTAAGTGCGGTGTTTATGATTATCCAATTTGCGTTTGTCAATAAAATAGCGGCGATTCTCACACCGATTGAAACGCTGAGAGGAGAGCTTTTGAAATATTACATACCTTTTATCATCGGAACGCCGTTTTCACTCCTGTTGCCCAGCGCAGTACACTGCATACGGAGCGACGGCAGACCGAAATTTGCGTCAAATCTTATAATCATATCAAACGCAATAAACCTTGTTATGGATATTGTGCTTATGGGTCCATTCAAAATGGGAATAGCCGGCTCTGCAATCGCAACGGTTATCGGAAACATTATTGCGTTCTGCATTATGCTTACCCATTTTAAAAATAAGAAAAACACCCTGAATTTTGATTTTTCCGGGGCATTATCCCCGAAAAGGCTGGGAAGAGAATGTGTTTCCCTTTTTACAACAGGCATATCTGGTGCTTTAGGCACGATGCTCATAACAGTTACAACATTTTATATGAATACAGCGATACAGAATGCCGGCGGACAGGAAGGCATGGTTTCCATGTCTGTAATTTCAAACTGTCAGGTATTTATTTCCGCATTTGTAACCGGAGCGTCGCAGACAATGATACCAATAGTCAGCACCTTCCTTGGGGAGCGCGACAATATCGGAATAAAATATGCTATGAAGCGTGCAATCTTAGTGCTCCTTATTGCGGCAGTCACGATTACACTTGTTATAGAAATTGCCCCTGCGTCGGTCGCACGGCTCTTCGGCGACAAAACTCCTGCAGAAATGGCGGTGATTATCCCGGCGCTCCGAATAAGTGCATTGTCATTTATTGGAATGGCCATGTCGTTTCTGTTCATGTACTACTTTACCGCTACACAGCGAAAGGCTATGTCGCTTACGGTTTCAATGGTCAATGGAATTGTTCTCACAATACCGTTCGCATATATACTTGGTAACATTTTTGGTATAACCGGAATATGGATGACTTTCGGTGCGGCTCAGTACGGAACATGGATTGTAATAGCGGCTATGATTATTGTTACTGTGGCAAAATCAAAGGGCAGATACAAGGATATATTTCTGCTTGAAGAGGCAGATGAGCTGCTGTCGTTCTCTGTAAAATCCCATGTTTCAGCATCAGAGATAAAATCGGCTGTAGCAAATAAAATTACGGACGAAAACGGAAACAAAATTGCCGAAGCCGTATCGGAGCTGTTTGCATTTGTGAGCCACAATGACAAAAAGGCTGAAAACGACATAAGAATAAAGCGCGAAAATGGTGCGTATGTTATAATGCTCCGCAATAACGGGGCTGAAATTGACGGCAAAAAATATAACAGCAAGTGCAAAAGCTTTGAATGTGCAAGCGTATTGGGTATGAATCAAATTAAAGAAATAATATAAAACGAGGTGGCTTATGAAACTACTAGTTGATTATTTAAAAGAGTCCTTTGAAAAATTCGCGGACAAGCCTGCGTACATCGACCAGGGTGGCGCCCGTGTGACGACATATCGCCAGCTGGACGAGCTTAGCGGCAAAATTGCCGCCGGAATTATTGAAAAGGGCTGTAAAAAAGGCGACATCGTACCTGTTCTTATGCCGCGGTGTACCGAATACATTGCGGCGGAGATAGGAATTTTAAAAACAGGCTGTCTTTTTGCACCGCTTATCATGGACTATCCCGCAGACAGAGTGGAATATATTTTAAACGACTGCGGAATAGAGTTCTATGTAGACTTTGAATTTGTAAAAAACTGCCTTAACAATGAGCCGTTTACAGGCAGTGTTCCGCTGACGGAAACTGACGGAGCTTATGTTATATACACCTCCGGCTCGACGGGCAGGCCGAAGGGTATTTACCATAATCAAAAATCTCTTGTAGAATTTGTGCTGCGCCAGAGGGAAATCGAGGACTACCGCCGGGAGGACACGCGCCTCAGCGTAGTATCCCACAGCTTTTCGGTATCTATCCCCGATAACTATACGCCGCTATGCGTCGGCTCGACAATTCACATGCTTACGGACGAACAGCGCAAAGATATAAGATATGTAGAGGACTATATAGCCCACCACAATATTACCGTAAGTTATGTAAGCCCGAGTCAGCTGAAAGTATTTAGGAACAAAAGCAAATCTCTGCGTCTGGTAACAGCAGCAGGCGAGCGGCTTGTAGGTCAGTACAGCGATGATTATCAAATTCTGAATTTCTATGGTACAAGCGAAACAGGTACCGCAATTTCCTTTATGGTCGATAAAAAGTATGACAATACCCCCATTGGCAGGCCCTGTGGAAATATTAAGGCGTATATCCTCGATAATGATTTAAAACCTGTTCCCGACGGTGAAGAGGGTGAGTTGTGTCTTGCAGGACCGATTTCAAACGGATATATAAATCTTTCGGAGCAGACGGAGAAATCCTTTGTGAAAAATCCCTATTCGGAGTCAGACGATGACAAAATGATGTTCCGCACAAACGATATTGTAAAACGCCTGCCGGACGGAAACATTCTTTATGTAAACCGCAAGGACTGGATGGTTAAAATTAATGGTCAGCGTGTGGAAACAGGGGAGATAGAAGTCCGTATGGCAGATGTTGACGGAGTCAACGCAGCGGTGGTAAAAGCGTTTGAGAACGAGTACGGTCAGAATTATCTTACCGCATATTATACCGGTGCAGATGTGGGTGGCGACACGATAAGGGAGCATTTGAAAAAATCCCTGCCGGATTACATGATACCACTGTTTTTTGTAAAGCTGGACGCATTTCCCTTAAATCCCAGCGGCAAACTTGACCGTCAGGCACTTTTGCCCCCCGACGCGTCCATGTATAAGAACGAATACGCCCCACCCGAAAATGATATACAAAAATCTCTTTGCAGTGCGTACGATGAAATTCTTCACTGTGGCAAGGTCGGTATAGACGACGATTTCTTTGCACTGGGCGGGGATTCAATAAAGGCTATGATGCTCCAGAATGTATGCGGGATTCCCGGAATATCATCTGAAATTATCTACGAATGCAAAACCCCCAGAAACATTTCTCTCGCCCTTCAGGGCGCAGGTGCGGATTTAATTGCCGAGTCAGTCAATGCTGCCAAAGTTATGAAAGAATATCCGCTTACGCCAAGCCAAATGGGCATTTACCTCGCTTGTATGCACAATCCGAAAGGCACCATGTACAACACTCCCACCTGCTATACATTTGATAAGAGTGGGATAGATATTAATGCGCTTAAAGAGGCGGTGGAAACGGCGGTTAAAAATCATGAGGGACTGGGTTTTTACATTGATGCCTCAGGCGGAGAACCTGTAATGCGTCCCCGTGATGTTAAAGTAGATATTCCTGTAATCACGGTTTCGGACAGCCAGCTTGAAAAGGCAAAAAAACAATTCGTAAAGCCCTTTGATTTGGCCAACGATTATTTGTTCCGATTTGAAATTATCGAAACGGAAACAAAATTGTGTTTCTTAATGGATTTCCACCATATTGCGTTTGACGGTACATCGGTGTCCGTTATCTGTCGCGAGATTTCAGCCCTTTATTCGGGCGGTGAGATTGAACCCGAGGGAATAGGTCAGTTCGGCTTATCCGTATATGAGGAAAAATTTGCACAGACCGATGCATACCAGGAAGCACATAAATATTATGAAAACATATTCGCAGGACTTGAAACCAATTCAAAGCTTGTTGCGGATATGAACGAGGACGACGCCGTTGAGGACAAGCCGTGCCGGAGATTTAAACGCGTTCTGCCGGAGGATATATCAGCAGAAAAGGTGGACGGATTTATAAAAGAGAACGGAATAACGGAAAACACGCTTTTCCTCGGCGCAACCGCTTATGCCGCAGCAAAATTTACCGGGCAGGAGGAAGCGGTAATATGCACGGCAAACCACGGCAGGCATGATTCCCGAATGAGAAACACCGTCGGTATGATGGTTCGTACGCTGCCGGTATATATAAATATTGACGAAAAGGCAAAGGTGGACGATTACCTTACAAATGTTCAGACGGCACAGCGTGACGCAATCAAGTACGGCAATTATCCGTTTGTCAAACTGGCAGGCGAATACGGTCTTGACACCGATATAATGTTTGCATACCAGTCGGATTTGTTTAACACTTTTGCACTGGGCGAAAACAAGGTTGAGATGGAGCGTATTTCTGTTTACAGCGCACTTGCGCCCTTATCTATTATGATATTTAAGTCCGGCGGCGGATTTGAAATGGACTTTGAATACCGCAGTGATTTGTATGAATACGAAACTATACGCTCGTTTGCAGATACCGTTATTCTTATAATTTCGGAAATGCTTAAAAAATCGGAGCTTTCTAAGATACGCCTTGCAGACGAACACAGCGTAAATAAAGTACGCGCCCTAAATGACGCAGTAAGAACCGATGTTGATTTGAGTGTGGGATTTGTTGATATGTTCCGTGCGCAGGCTGAGAAAACGCCGGATAAAACAGCGCTTGTATTTAGGGAAAACCGCTATACATATAGGGAACTTAACGAAATGACGGATAAAATTGCAGGATATATTCGCTCCAAAGGTTTTGGTAAAGGCCATGTTATAGCGTCTATGGTTGAGCGCAGCGAATATATGACTATCTCCTCGATAGGCATATTGAAATCTGGTGCGGCGTACCAGCCTCTCGACCCGACATATCCGCCGGAGAGGCTGCAATTTATGATAAAAGATGCCTCTGCTAAAATGCTTATTGCAGATGAAAAGCTGCTTTCGCTTGTACCTGACTTTGAGGGAGAAATATTAAAGACGGATGACATAAGCGCACTCCCCGACGACGGCGCACTTCTTTCCTCACCGGGACCTGATGATTTATTTGTTCTTCTTTATACCTCCGGTTCCACCGGCACGCCCAAGGGCTGTATGCTCATGCACCATAATATTACGAATTTTGTTCACTGGTACAAGAGGCTAAACAATATTACGGACAAAAGCGCCGTTGCCGCATATGCCAGCTACGGGTTTGACGCACATATGATGGATATTTATCCGTATCTAAGCGCCGGGGCGACGGAGCATATTATTCCCGAGGAGCGCAGACTCGATTTGATGTGGATTAACGAATACTGCGCCGAAAACAATATTACCAATCTGTTTATGACAACGCAGGTAGGAAGAGCATTTATGACCTCGATTGACCATATCGCTCCGAAATATATAGGTACGGGCGGTGAAAAGCTTGTGCCGTTTGAGCCGAGGACGGATATTAAGCAGTTCAACCTCTACGGACCGACGGAATGCACAATATTAACCACAGCATTTTTGATGGATAAATATTACGACCCTATTCCCGTTGGCAAAGGCTGTGACAACGCACGGCTATATGTGGTTGACAAGCAGCTCCGTATGCTGCCGTTTGGCGCAGTAGGAGAATTATGCGTAGCCGGACCGCTGGTGTCTAGGGGATATTTAAACCGTCCGGAGCAGACGGAAAAGGTATATGTTGAGAACCCGTTTGACAGCGGCAAATACCAAGATGTGCTTTATCACACCGGAGACATAGTAAAATTTCAAAACGACGGAAATCTTTCATATGTCGGCAGGCGTGACGGCATGGTTAAGATACGCGGCTACCGCATTGAACTTACTGAGGTAGAGTCCGTTATACGCGATTTTGCCGGAATTAAAGATGCCACAGTTGTGGCTAAGGATAAAGCGTCAGGCGGAAAGTATATTGCCGCATACATTGTATCCGACAGCGAAATTGACATAGCTGCTCTCGGAGAATTTATTGCGGAGAGAAAGCCTCCGTATATGGTGCCGGAAGCAATTATGCAGATTGAAGAGATTCCGCTTACGGTAAACGGCAAAGTTGATAAGAGGAGTCTGCCGGAAATTGATTTTGCGTCGGCGGAGCCTATGCAGAAAACCGAACGCAGTCTTACAGTGCTTGAAACAAAGATACTTAATATAATAAAGGGCATAATCGGCACAGATGAAATTGATATATCGGCGGACATTATGCACTGTGGAATGACATCGCTCTCTATTATTAAACTTGCAGTAGAGCTTAACAAGTCCTTTGGATATGACGCAGATATAAAGACCCTTATGAAGGGATGCACGGTAATGTCAATAGAGGACGATATTGTAAATTATCTCCTTACGGCGAAAGATACGCCTGTCATAGTCCAGACAGAAAGGGAAAAAGCGGAATTTGCGCCCCTGTCGTACACGCAGTACGGGGTGTATTCGGAATGTATGAAGCGTCCCGAGGATACTTTCTACAACATTCCGTTTATGTACCGTTTTCCTGTGGATTTTGGCGCACAGAATCTGGCTGACGCCATAAATACTGTGCTTGCGGCCCATCCGTATATTTTCACCAGGCTGACGATTATGGACGACGATATTGTGCAGCAGCGCACAGACGCAGAGGGATATGCCGTTCCTGTAAAGAATATGAGTGAGAATGAATTAAAAGCTTATAGGGCGGATTTTGTAAAGCCGTTTAAGCTTATGGATTCGCGTCTGTTTAGGATTGAAGTAATCCAAACGGAAGGGGCGGTTTATTTGTTCGCAGAGTTCCACCATATAATTTTTGACGGGGCCTCGTTTGATTTGTTCCTCAACTCTGTAAAAACAGTTCTGGAGGGCGGCGAAATACAGAGCGAAACCTACGATTACTTTGACTATGTAAAAGACGACAGCACATTCAGAGACAGTGATGAGTTTAAAGCGTCGGAAAAATATATTTCCCATATGCTTGAAAAATGCGAGGGTGCGGCGGAGATTACGCCGGATAAGGGCGGACTTGCCGAAAACAGTTCCCCTGCAACGGTTTCCATACCGTTGGATATGAAACATATTTCTGAATTTTGCAGCGGCGCCGGTGTAACGCCTGCCCATTTGTTCCTTGCCTCGACGCTATATGTAGTATCAAGATTTACAAACAGCCGAGGTGCGTATATTAACACTATAAGCAACGGGCGCTCGGATATGAAACTTACAAATTGCTTTGGTATGTTTGTTAAGACTTTGCCCATAGGTCTTGAAATAGAGGATATTACCGCATTGGAGCTTGTGGAGCGTGCCAAAGATTTGCTTATAAATGCTGTTGCTAACGAGGCGTATCCCTATGCCGAAGTATGCCGTAAATTTAACTATGCGCCACATATTTTGTATGCATACCAGCTTGGCGTGGCAGATGAGTTCTATATTGACGGCAAATTAATCGAACAGGAGCTTATCGGCGAGAGGCATGTAAAGTTCGACACCGGAGTTT
This sequence comes from uncultured Clostridia bacterium, assembly GCA_947632335.1. Taxonomy (GTDB): domain Bacteria; phylum Bacillota; class Clostridia; order Oscillospirales; family Acutalibacteraceae; genus Ruminococcoides. The sequence continues at coordinate 17,932 of CANROX010000024.1, read as the reverse complement.
ATATTGAAAAAACCGACGGTAAAGAGTGCGTGAATGTTCTTTATAATGACGCAGTTTACAGCCGTGAACTTATGAGTGTATTTGCAAATGCCATTAAAACTGTGGCGGAGAATATCACTAAAAATTCCCACGGCAAAGCACGAAAATTGTCAATGCTCAATGAGGCAGGCGAAAAGCAAATTGCTGATTTCTCATACACGGGATTTGCAGAACCGGAAATAAAGATTTTGCATGAGAAATTTGAGTATCAGGCAAAGATTCATCCCCACCGAGTGGCAATCAGTGCATGCGACGGTAAATTTACATACGCCGAAATGGACAGGCGAGCAAATGTAATTGCAAATGAGCTGATTAAGCACGGCGTTAAAAACGGCAGCCGTGTGGTGATACTTTTGGAGCGAACATCAAAATTCTTTACGGCCATGTTTGGCATATTAAAGGCCGGCGGTGCGTTTATACCAACCTGTCCCGAATATCCAAAAGAGAGAATAGACAGCATCATAGAGGACAGCGGTGCAGAACTTGTAATAACCTTTGGAAAACTGCTTGATGTGTATAAAAATACGGTTGATATAGAGGAGCTTGAAAGGGGCGATAATGATAAAAAGCCCGATATTGCAATTTCACCGGAGGATTTAGCATATCTTATCTATACCTCAGGCTCCACGGGTAAACCGAAAGGCGTAATGCTGCGCCACATTGGTATCGCAAGCTATGTTACTGATAACGAGCATAATATTCAGGTGCGCTATGTTGTTGAAAATTGCAAATGCTACGGCTCTGTTACCACAGTATCGTTTGATATGTCGCTGAAAGAAACAGTCGTCACATTCTGTAACGGTCTTACGCTTGCATTTGCAAGCGATGAGCAGACAACCGACCCTCTTTCACTTGCAGCTTTCTTCAAGGAAAATAATGTGGATGTATTTAACGCAACTCCTTCAAGGCTTCTCGTATATATGGAGCTTGACGAGTTTGCGGAGGCAATGAAAAACTGCAAAGTCATATTATCGGGCGGTGAGAAATATCCGGATAAGCTGTTAAGCGTATTGCGTGAAAAGACAAGCGCACGGATTATGAATACCTACGGTCCCACGGAAATTACCGTATCGTCCAATGTGAAAGAGCTTACAAACGCAGATGAAATATCTGTCGGCAGACCGCTGTTAAACTACCGTGAGTACATTGTGGATATGGACGACAACAAACTGCCTGCAGGGGTTGTGGGAGAACTGCTTATAGGTGGTCTTGGTGTTGCTTTGGGATATAACAATCTTCCCGAACAAACGAAAAAGGCGTTTATCGAATACGAAGGTCAACACTTCTACCGTTCAGGCGATTATGCACGCTGGACAAAGGACGGAGATGTTGTGATTCTTGGCAGAAAAGATAATCAGGTTAAGCTCCGCGGACTTAGAATAGAGCTGGGGGAAATTGAAAAGTGCCTAACGAGTGTAGAGGGAATACGCTCTGCTATCGTTGTGATTAAAAAGGTGGGTCATGAGGACGGAATATGCGCATACTATACAGCCGAGGGTCGGCCGGATGTTGAGTATCTAAAATCGGAAATGAAGAAATCCCTTACCGATTATATGATTCCTGCATCGTTTAATCAGCTTGACGAGCTGCCTATGACGCCTAACGGCAAGGTAAATATTAAGGCGCTGAGCGAACCGATAATTTCCGACAAGTCGGGGGCAGACGGATTTGTAAGGCCCGTAACGGTGGCGGAAAAGGATTTCTGCCAAATATTTGCCAATATTCTCAACCTTGACGAAGTATCCGCAACCGACAGTTTCTTTGAACTGGGCGGAACCTCCCTCACTGTAACCCGCGTTGTTATTGCGGCGGGCAAGCTTAATTACGGTATAACATACGGCGATGTATTTGCAAATCCGACGCCGCGTTCCCTTGCAAATCTTACGGAAGGTCAAAGCAGTGCAGACGAAGGTATTATGCGTTTTGATGATTATAATTACGAAAATATCAATCGCTTATTGGAAAAGAATACTTTGGATGCATTCATAAATGGCAAAAAGCAGGCGATAGGCGATGTAATTCTGACAGGCGCAACAGGTTTTCTGGGAGTACATATACTCCACGAACTGCTTACAAATTATGACGGAAATGTTTGCTGTCTAATGCGAGGAAGAAAAAATATGTCGGCTGAGACAAGGCTCAGACAATTATTCTTCTATTATTTCGAGGAGAGTATTGCGGGTAATTACGCCCAAAGAGTGACTGTAATTGACGGAGATATAACGAACAAAAGTGATTTTGAAAAGCTGAAAGGTATAAAAGCCCACACATTTATAAACTGTGCGGCAAATGTTAAGCATTTTTCAAAAGGCACTGATATTGAGGATGTAAACTATCATGGCGTGCAGAATATTATCACATTCTGTGAAGAAACAGGAACTCGGCTTATACATGTGTCCACAATGAGTGTGGGCGGTATGTTCCTTGACCGTCCGGGAGATGTTGCAAGTCTTAGGGAAAATATGTTATACTACGGTCAGGTACAAAGCTCCAAATACACCGGCGCAAAATTTATGGCTGAGCGCGAGGTACTTGAAAGTGCGGCGAAGGGTCTGAACGCAAAAATTATGCGTGTCGGAAACTTATCGGCGCGGGAGAGCGACGGCGAGTATCAGATTAACTTTACAACCAACAGCTTTATGGGCAGACTTAAATCCACATATCTCATTGGTTGCTATCCTTATGAAACTATGGATATGCCCTTCGAGCTTTCGCCCATAGATTATGTGGCAAAGGCCATACTGCTTTTGGCTCAATCTCCGAGAGAGTGCGTCGTGTTCCATCCGTATAATAATCACGCACTGCTTATGAATGATTTATACGGTGAGATGAACAGACAGGGGCTTACTGTGAAACCCGCTGAAAATAAAGAGTATGAAGCGGAATTAAAGAGGGCCGAAAGTGATTCCGAAAAGGCGCAGGTTCTCTCAAGTATGATTGCCTACGAAAATATGTCTCACGGCAGAAAATCATACGGAGTCGGCAAAAACAATGAGATGACAATGCAGGCTCTTTACCGTATGGGATTCAGGTGGCCCGTAACCTCTTTTGAATATATGAAAAAGTTCCTTATAAATCTTAAAGGACTTGAATATTTTGAATGGTAATGAATAGGAGTACTGATAAATGAACATAAAAACAACAGTAACCCAATCTGCGGCTGTTTTAGAAATAGACGGCTGGCTGGACACGCAGACCGCACCTGAACTTGGTGCAGAAATTGAGGCGCTTGACCCTTCGGTTACAGAGCTTATAATTGATATGAGTAAGCTTGAGTATATCTCATCAGCAGGACTTCGCCTAATAGTGGCTGCACACAAGAAGATGAACGGAAATCTGACGCTTAAAAATTTGACGCCCGAAATTCTGGATGTGTTCAATATGGCGGGATTCAGCAAAAAACTTAATATTATGTAAAAATGAAACATTCGATTTTAAAAGAGACTGTAGTTATATTTTGTGCGGCTGTTCTGATTGCCTCAACGGTGGCAGTAATATTTAGCTTTGTCTACAACGCAGGGCTTACTGAGAAAATTGCAGGTCAATTTGCCCGGGCGGGGGCGGCTTCCGCTGCCCGCGCCATAGAGGGCGTTGATTATGATGCGCTCACACAATCCAAATCAAGGGATGTATATATGCAGACCCGCAGAACTTTGAAAAGCATATGCAAAAGTTTTGAACTGAAGTATCTTTATGTGTATGAACCCGACACAGAATCTGACAGTATACGCTATATTATGACTGTGGCATCAGACGAAAAACAGGATAAAATGGTTGCATCGGAAAGAGGCCTTGGAAAGGTTATAAGCCATAATCTTACGGAACAGGAACAATATGCGCTGTCCGGCGAAGAACATGGAGAAGCGTATGTGGAAGAAAACGCATACGGCGATGTATATACATGGATTTGTCCGATATATAAAGACGGTTCGGTAATCGCCTTGGTAGGCAGTGATTACAGCACAGCAGTACTGTTTCAGCGCACTGTCAAGAGGACTCTCGTTATAATTGTGCCTATGATATGCGTGCTTATACTTGCGATTTTGATTTCGTTGTTTGCCATACGAAAAAAAATACTTTTGCCTGTAAAAGCCTTGTCACAGCGAATGAACAGTTTTATAACCGATAAAGGCGTTGGGTTTCAACCGCTTGATATACATTTGGATAATGAAATCGGAGAAATGGCTGATTCATTTTCAAAGATGAGCGGTGATATAAAAAACTATCTTGCAAATATTAAAACTCTGACAGCCGAACGGACCCGCACAAGTGCGGAGTTTGATATTGCACGGCGTATTCAGAACGGAATTGTGCCCGAAAACACCGAAGTTTTGGGAAAATTTTATAATGCTTTTGCTCGGGCGAAAGCCGCTAAAGATGTGGGAGGCGACTTTTACGATTGTTTTGAAATTAAAGACGGCAATCTCTGTGCGGTAATTGGCGATGTTTCGGGAAAAGGTATTGCGGCGGCTATGTTTATGGTAATGACGAGAACCATGCTGCACGATTGTCTGAGCAGCGGATACAGTCCGGCAGACGCACTTAACAACGTCAATAACGCCCTTTGCACATCAAATCCGGAGGGAATGTTTGCTACGGTTTTTGCGGCGGTATTAAACCCTAAAAACGGTGAACTTTGCTTTGCCAATGCCGGACATACAAGACCGGTTATAACGGGTGAGAACGCAAGATTTTTGGAAATTGATTCCGGAATAGCAGTAGGACTTTTTGAAGATTCGGATATAAAGGACAATTATATAAATCTAAAAAAGGGAGAAAGTATAATTCTTTATTCTGACGGTGTGACCGATATTGTAAATAAGAATAATGAATTTTTTGGCGCTGAGCGTCTTTTTGAGGTGGTGCGCTCGTCAGGTGATGCAAAAATTGCGGTAAAATCCCTTGAAATTGCAGCCTCGGAATTTGCGGCGGGAGCTGAGCAGTTTGATGATTACACTGTTCTCGCTCTGAATTATATTGGAGACAAAAATATACTGCGCCTTGTCCCAAGAGAAAGCTCATTGCCGGAACTTCGCAAAGCCGTTCTGGCTGTCACCGGCAAAAATAGGCGCGGCAAAAAAATATATCTTGCGTGTGAGGAGGCTTTTGTAAATATAGCCAGTTATTCAAAGGCCACCGCAGTTGAAACTGAATTTGAAAAGCAAGACCATATTCTAAGAATAACATTCTCGGATAACGGTACTCCGTTTAATCCTGTTTCGGCAAATATTAAGAAAAAAGGATTTGACGAATTGGACAGTGGCGGTATGGGCTTATCTCTCATCAGGCAAATTGCGGAAAATATGTGGTATAAACGCCAGGATAATAAAAACATATTGTTTCTTGAATTTACGCTTAAAGAGGAATAAAATGGCGGAATACTTTTTAAAAAATGTGTCCTTGCTCCCTGATCCGGCAACAGAAGAGTCTGTGCTTTATGAAATACCGGATTGGCGGAAAAAATATATTTTAAAATACAGAAATCCTATTGACAGAAGGCTCAGTCTTGGAGCATGGCGGCTTATGGAAGAAACTCTGCATAAACACGGTCTTTCTGCTGGCAGCGTTATAAAAGGCGCTAACGGTAAGCCGCTGTGCAAAGGGATACACTTTAATCTTTCACATTCCGGCGAGATGGTCATATGTGCCGTAAGTGAGGTGCCGGTTGGCTGCGATATTGAAAAGGCTGAAAATGCTCCTTTTGAAATTATAAATCGTGTTTTTTCGCGAAATGAACGGAAATATATAGACGGCGCCGGAAATGACGAGGATAAAACACGGCGATTTTTCAAGCTTTGGACCATGAAGGAAAGCTATATGAAAATGACCGGCGAGGGATTGAGCTTATCACCGCTGCGGGTGGAAATAAATCCCGAAAAACTTATGGTTGTGCGGGACTTAATAGCTGTTCCATGTGAAATTTTTAATGTTTCATACGGTAATTATGAAATATCAATATGTGAGACAAGGTAAAAATCCGGCTGATAACAGCTAAGATTTTTACCTTTTTTACAAATTTAATTACCCTTGTTTTATCATAGTCAGACGCAAATCTTATAGAGATGTAAAAACATAGTATTGACTGATACAAAATTACACTGTATTAAGCTGAAAAACCAGCGCAGAAGTATACATTAAAAACCTATGATACCGATTTCTTAGTGTATATTACAATATTAAAACAGCGGCGGTTCCGTACCTACTACATATAGTAACAGAAAAGTTTTTCTATATATCTCCATATCCCACTGCTGTTAATGGATAACGGCAAAATCGGTGTGTAGATATGTTTATGCGAAAAGGGCCGATGAAATCAAGATTAACATATCAGGCCATGTTGAAAAGGTCTGCCTTTTATTAAGGGATAAAAATCGGGGAATTGAGATGAATTTAAAGTTAGTAAAAGCCAGTTTGGAATATAAAGAACAGATTTTTAATATGATGAAAGAGTGGTACAGTACGGGAGAGAAAATAATCCCCTACTCAATCCGAAGACTGGACTACCATGACTTTGACAATTATTGCGCCAATATTGAAGTGAAAGAAAATACAGAAGGGTTGGTGCCGGATTCCACTTTTTTCTGTTTGGATACAGACAGAAATATTATGGTGGGAGCTGTAAACATAGGACATTACCTTAACGATGCCCTGTTGCTGAACGGCGGACATATCGGCGACGGTGTTGTTCCTTCTGAGAGAAAAAAGGGAATTGCCACAGAAATGATAGGCCTTGCTCTAAAAGAATGTAAAAAACTTAATATTCGCAGAGTTCTCATGGTTTGTGATAAGGATAATATTGGTTCGGTAAAAAGTATTATAAATAACGGCGGAATACTAGAAAATGAGGTGGAAATAGAGGGGGGTAATGGAACAGAGATATTGGATTAATAATGAGTAAGTAAACAGGATGATATAGAATAAAAATATTTTATTATTAGTATTTTGTTGACAAATAACCGCAATTAATGTAGAATTAGTGTAGATGAGTTCTAAGGAGGAAATTATGAACGAAAATTTTGAAAATCAGAATGTGTACGAAAACAATCAGGCATACGGTAATGTACCGCCGGAAAGCCCGAATCCACAGTCCTATGTATCACAGGATGCACAGCAGTACAGCCAGCAGATGCCAAACCAGTATGTTGCTCCTGTAGAAAATTATGAAGAGAACGGCAGAGGTTTTGCGATTGCCTCCCTTGTACTTGGTATTGTTTCTTTCTTCTGCTGCGGTGCAATATGCTCAATTGTAGGTATTATTTTGGGTTGTGTTTCTCGTTCAAAGCAGAAAGAAAAAAATGCTATGGCCACAGCAGGTATTGTTCTTTCAATAGTTTCGCTTGCATTTTGGGCTGTTTATATTATTCTTTGTTTAGTTGGAGTTATTACTTTCCCATATACGGGAACATCATATACGGGAACATATTATTATTAATGATAAGCTTTAGTTTTTACATTAAAAATTATTATTTTGATTTGTGTGTAGGCGGACGGATGTCCGCCTTTTATTTATGAAAAAAGAAGAGTATTTATGAAAAAAACCTTTTATAGAACCAAAGTATTTAATTTAGCCGTGAGAATTTTAATAGTTCTTTCGCCCCTTGTGCTGTTTGTATCAGCATATTTTGGCGCAATCATTGCAGAAAAACACAGCTCCATTCCCAGCTGTATTACATTTAACTTTTTAGGGTTTTACTGCCCTGCCTGCGGTATGACAAGGTCTGTAATTGCCCTGATGCATGGAGATATTCTTTTATCAATACGGCAAAATGCAATGATAGTAGTTTTCCTTGTAATAGGTCTTATATTTTATATTTGGTATATCCTTCGCCTGTTGGGTGTTAAGTTCAGACTGGGGATATGTAATAGAAAATTCCTTTACGGAATTTTAATTCTTTGGTTTGTGTACGGTATAAGCAGGAATTTCATACCCTTTATTGCACCAATTTAATACATTTAGATTATACCGATTATAAATATTTATATGGAATATTTTGTTAAAGTTCTATTGTTTTATTATATGAACAGTGATATAATACATTTAATTGGGTGGATAAAAAAAGTTTAGGGAAACTGTCTTTTATGAATTAAGAGTCTTACTATGAACATATAGCACTAATAATTTATAGGCATTTGAAAGCGGAAAGTGTTTACATTAATTTAGAATTTAGTGTTGGTATGAGTTCATTATAAGGAGAAAAGGAAAATGGGAAAAGTAAAAGTTAAGTATATCGAAGAAAAGGATATGGCATTTATCTACAAACTTTATAAGCACTTTGCAGAATTTGAAAGGATGGAGGAGTATCATACTGCATCTTCAGAGGAAATCCGTCATATGGTATTTGACGAAAAGCTCCTCCACATTCTTAAAGCAGAGATTGATGGTAAAATTGTGGGTTTCTGTTCATATTATTTTCAAATTGCAACCTTTCCAATGAAAAAGATTATGTGTGTTGAGGATATTTATGTTCTCAGCGAGTACCGTGGACAAGGCATTGGCACACAGTTCTTTGATGTATGCGAAAAGGTTGCAAGGGTTCACGATTGTGTAAAACTTAAATGGGAATGTCTTGAATGGAACAAAGAGGCCCAGCACTTCTATAAGCACACAATAAATGCTAAGAAGGTAACTAAGTGGAGAACATACACAAAGGACATAACTGACGAGGCAATTCAGAAAAGCGCTGAAGAACATTCGGATAATACTACAGGAGTTGCTGAAACGGTTAAATAAATTTAATAAAGAGTGTGATTTAATGCAGGTACTTATAACAGGGGCAAGCTCTGGTATGGGTAGGGAAATGGCAGTCTATCTTGGAAAAATGGGCTGGGATTTAATTCTTGTTGCGAGGCGTTCCGATAAATTGGAAACGCTTAAAGAAGAACTTCCCAAAAACATCAGCGTTTCTCTTATTACTATGGATATATCTGTAGCGGAAAACGCAAAGAGCCTTTATGAACAGGTTAAAGACAGAAGTATTGATATGCTTATTAATAATGCAGGCTTTGGAATTTACGGAGAGTTTATTTCTATAGACCTTGACAGGGAAATTCAGCTTATCAATACTAATATAACGGCAGTACATATTCTTACAAAGCTGTTTCTTAGGGATTTTGAAAAGAAAAACAGAGGTTATATACTAAATGTTGCCTCATCGGCAGGTTTCCTTGCAGGCCCTCTAATGGCGTCTTACTATGCGTCCAAGAACTATGTGGTAAGACTTACACAGGCTATTTATGAGGAACTTAGAAGGCATAATTCAAAGGTGAAAATCAGCTGTTTTTGCCCGGGCCCTGTAAAAACAGAGTTTAATGATGTTGCAGGTGTCAACTTTGCCATAAAAGGCATTGACCAAAAGTACGCTGCAAAATATGCTGTTGACAGAGCCCTAAGGGGCAAACTTATTATTATGCCTACCTTTATAATGAAATCAGCAAACTTTTTAATGCGCTTTTTGCCGGGAAAAATCCTTACCAGGATTAATTACAATATTCAGCATAAAAAAGAGGACTAAAGAAATAATATTATTTGTGAAAGTAAAGGGAATGTTTGTTCTCTTTACTTTTGTTTGAGGAAAAATATGAAAATACGATTTAACGAAAATAAAGATGTTGTGGAAACAATACAGAAAGGCCTCAAAGCAAGGGGAGGCTATTGTCCTTGCAGAAGAGAAATGACAGAGGACAATAAGTGTATGTGCAAAGAGTTTAGAGAACAAATTAAAGACCCTGATTTTGAGGGCTACTGCCACTGTATGCTTTATTACAAGGAAAAGTAGAAAAGAGGATTTTATGGATATTATTAACTTAACAAAGGATATGTACCAAAGGGAAGTAATGGATACGGACAAAACCGTTCTCATTGATTTTTGGGCTACATGGTGTGGACCATGCAAGATGATTGCACCGGTTATTGAGGAAATTTCAAGGGATAATCCCGAACTCAAGGTGTGTAAGGTTAATGTGGACGAGGAGGGAGAGTTGGCTGACGCCTTTAAGATTTCCAGTATTCCCACAGTAGTTCTTGTTAAAAATAAAGAGGTAATTAACTCTTTTGTCGGCTTTAGACAAAAGGAAGAGATTCAGAAATTTATTGATATGGTATAGGATTTCTAAAACATAAAATTTAGAGTCTTGATTTTTTACGAAAACATTGTATAATATAAATGTTAAATCCTATTATTCTTGTAGGAAAAGAGGTTTATATTATGAAAATTTCCACCAAGGGCAGATATGCTTTGAGAATTCTGATTGACCTTGCTATTAACAGCAGGGATAAATATATTTCTATAAAAGAAATTTCAGAGCGGCAGCAGATTTCCATAAAGTATATGGAAACCATTGTTGGAATGCTGAATAAGGGTGGATATCTCAGCAGTCTTCGTGGACACGCAGGAGGATATAAGCTGTCAAGGAGTGCCGATAAAATTGTAGTGGGCGATGTGCTACGATATATAGAGGGTCCTCTCGCGCCAATTCCATGTCTTGAAAGCGGTACACCAAACTGCGATAGGGCGGACCAATGCAAAACCTTACCCTTTTGGCAGGGACTGTATAACACTGTTACCGAGTATGTAGACAAGTTCACCATTGATGACCTTGCAAAAATGGGAGATAATGATAACAGTGATTTTTACTGTATATAATTTTACAATACTTACTAAAACTGTAGCTGTGCCTTAGCACAGCTCTTTTTTATAAAAAATTTTAAAAATATCTGTTGACAAATACCAAATATTATGGTATATTCAATTCATACCAAACATATAGGATATATAGGAAAATAAAATTTAGAAAAGAGGCAGATTATTATGAAGTTTACATCTATAAAAATAAATATCCTATCCACACGAATGTGTATATGTTGACTTATTAATTATTTTTATACATAACACATTTAAAAAAAGGAGAAATAAAAAATGGCATATAAATTTGAAACATTACAACTTCATGTAGGGCAGGAAAATCCCGACCCGGTAACAGACGCAAGGGCGGTGCCCATATATCAGTCATCATCATATGTATTTAAAAACTGCGACCATGCGGCAGCGAGATTTGGACTTGCCGACCCAGGTAATATATACGGCAGACTCACAAATCCCACAGAAGAAGTTTTTGAAAAGAGAATAGCTGCCCTTGAGGGAGGCGTTGCGGCATTGGCAGTGGCCTCCGGTGCAGCGGCAATTAGTTATACTTTTCAAAATCTTGCCCAGGCAGGAGACCATATTGTAGCAGCAAAAAATATTTACGGCGGTACTTTTAATCTTCTGCAACATACACTTCCTGCATATGGTATTAATACAACATTTGTAGACCCTGCAAATTTTGATGAAATAAGAAATGCTGTTCAGCATAACACAAAGGCAATTTTTATTGAAACCCTTGGCAATCCAAACTCCGATGTGGTGGATATTCAGTCTATTGCGGGAATTGCTCACGAAAACAAAATACCCCTGGTAATTGACAATACCTTTGCAACTCCTTATCTGGTAAGACCTATTGAATACGGTGCAGATATTGTTGTTCACTCGGCAACAAAGTTTATAGGCGGTCACGGCACTACAATCGGCGGTGTAATTGTGGACAGCGGAAACTTTGACTGGGAGGCATCGGGAAAATTTCCGTCGCTGGTGGAACCAAATCCAAGCTATCACGGGGTTAGTTTTACAAAAGCTGTAGGCAGAGCGGCATTTGTCACAAAAATCAGGGCAATTCTTCTAAGGGATACCGGTGCAACTCTTTCGCCGATTCACGCATTTATATTCCTACAGGGATTGGAAACCCTTTCTTTAAGGGTGGAAAGACATACTGAAAACGCACTTAAGGTAGTCAGCTATCTAAAAAATCACCCCCTTGTAGAAAATGTAAACCACCCATCAGTTTCCAATGATGAAAGACAGCAGGAACTGTATAAAAAATATTTTCCTAAGGGAGGAGGTTCAATCTTTACATTTGAGATTAAGGGAGGAGAACAGCAGGCAAAGGATTTTATTGACAATCTTCAGCTTTTTTCACTCCTTGCCAATGTGGCTGATGTTAAATCTCTTGTTATTCATCCTGCATCCACAACCCATTCCCAAATGAACGATGAGGAACTTGCTTCAGTTGGTATTAAGAGAAATACAATAAGACTTTCAATAGGTACAGAGCATATTGACGACATTATTGCAGATTTAGAAAATGGCTTTAAGGCCTTGGCATAATTTATAATAATAGGGAGAGGATTATTATGGCAATTATTAAATCAGTAACGGAATTAGTTGGAAGTACCCCTCTTTTGGAGCTTACACATATTGAAAAAGAAGAAAATATTAACGCTGTTATACTGGCAAAGTTGGAGGCGTTTAATCCTGCCGGAAGTATAAAGGATAGAATTGCAAAGGCTATTATTGAGGACGCAGAAAATACAGGAGTACTTAAAAAGGGCTCTGTAATTATAGAGCCTACCAGCGGCAATACGGGAATTGGAATTGCCTCCGTTGCCACAGCAAAGGGATACAGAACAATTATTGTAATGCCTGAAACCATGTCCGATGAAAGAAAAATGCTGATTAAGGCATATGGAGCAGAGCTTGTTCTTACAGAGGGCAGTAAGGGTATGAAAGGTGCCACAGATAGGGCAGAGGAACTCCATAGGGAGATTAAGGGCAGTATAATTGCAGGTCAGTTTACAAACCCTGTTAATCCAAAAACACATTATAATACAACCGGCCCGGAAATTTGGAATGATACACAGGGTAAGGTTGATATATTTGTTGCAGGTATCGGTACGGGAGGTACAATTTCAGGTGCAGGAAAGTTCTTAAAGGAACAGAACCCTGACATTAAGGTGGTTGCCGTCGAGCCGGAAAGCTCACCGCTGCTGTCAAAGGGTAAGGCAGGTCCACACAAAATACAGGGCATTGGTGCAAATTTTGTGCCTGACACTCTGGACAGAGATGTATATGACGAAATTATAGCTGTACCCAATGATGAGGCAATACTTACAGCAAGAAAGGCGGCTGCACAGGAGGGCTTTCTTATCGGTATTTCTTCCGGTGCCGCACTGTGGGCGGCAAAGCAGGTTGCCGCCAGACAGGAGAATAAGGGTAAGAATATTGTAGTTGTATTTCCCGACGGCGGGGAAAGATACCTTTCCGCTAATCTTTATCAGTATGAATAATTAAAAAATTAAGGCTGTTTCAAAACAGCCTTTTTGCATATATCGTCAAAGGTAAGGAAAAATACTATTGGTGATATTATGAGTAGTAAATCTATTTGGCATAAGGAAATTGAAATACCAAGGAGAAATTCTCTCAAGAAAAAAATTAAGGCTGATGTGTGCGTAATCGGTGCCGGTATGACGGGAATTCTGACCGCTTATGAACTACAGGAAAAAGGCTTTGATGTGGTAGTGGTTGAGGCAAAGGAAATAGCTTCCGGCCAAACAGGCAACACAACGGCAAAAATAACCTGTCAGCACGGAGAAAAATATACAAAAATAGTGCAGTCCTTTGGGGAGAAGAAGGCAAAGCTATATGCAAATGCAAATATTGCAGCTATAAGTGAATATGAAAGAATAATTAATGACAAAAGTATAAATTGTGATTTTCAGAGGGTTCCCTCATATCTTTATTCTTTAGAAGAAAATAACAATATAAATGAGGAATTTGAAAACGCAAGAAAAGCGGGGATAGACTGTTACACAACTACCTCCACACAACTCCCTTTTAGGGTTAAAAATGCACTTGTATTCCGAAATCAAGCCCAGTTTCACCCTCTTAAATTTTTATCCAACATTGTGCAGAACCTTACCATATACGAAAAATCCCCTGTCAGGGAAGTGAAAAGTAACCTTGTCATTACAGAGGAGGGGGCAGTATATGCCAACCACATAGTTTTTGCAACCCACTATCCAATCGTCAATACAAAGGGTATGTACTTCCCAAGACTTTATCAGTCCAGGTCATATGTGCTTGCCATTGAGGGCGGAAAAACCCTTGACGGAATTTACTATACCGAGGACAGCCAGGGCCTTTCATTCCGGAACTATAACGGTTTGACAATAATTGCAGGAGAGGGTCATACCACAGGTGAGAATAAAGAGGGCGACAAATTCAGCAGGCTGAGAAATAAGGTTGCAAATATTTTTCCCCAGAGCAAAGAGGTGGCACACTGGTCGGCACAGGATACTATGCCCATTGACTATGCTCCCTATATAGGTAAATACTGTGTAACAGAGTCTCATTGGTACACGGCAACAGGCTTTGGAAAGTGGGGAATGTCCAGCTCTATGGTGTCTGCAATGATAATTTCCGATATGATAAGCGAGAGGGATAATCCCTACGAAGATTTGTTTACCCCACAAAGGTTTAAATCATCATCAGCAGATAATCTTTGCAAAATGGGAGGCAAGGCAATTAAGGGAATTGCTAAGGATTTCTTTAATTTACCGGAAAAACACCTTGATGATTTGGAAAAGGGACAGGCGGCGGTTATTAAGTACAATAGCCAAAAGGTTGGAGCCTACCGTGATGAAAAGGGCAAGGTATATCTTGTAAGCCCTGTTTGTACCCATATGGGTTGTCAGTTGGAATGGAATGACGACGAAAAAAGCTGGGACTGCCCCTGCCACGGTTCAAGGTTTACCTATAAAGGTGAACTGATAGACAATCCTGCCCAAAATGATTTAAAAACTGAATTTAAGGAAGAGGCAACATTATAAAAATTTTTCCAATTTTATGAAATCAGTAATAAATAAAAAATTCCATACATAATAAGTACAAGAATGTGTGGAGGTGTAAAATGATAAAACTTAAAAATCTGATTATTAGTTTGATAATCAGCATAGGTATAGGCCAGCTTTCAGGATTTTTAACGAAAGACGCCAGCAAGACATTTTCGGATAAATTTAACCAGTCAATGCTTACACCGCCGGACTGGGTATTTCCCATAGTTTGGATAATTTTGTTTTTCCTTATGGGTCTTTCTGCAGAACTTGTGTACGAAACGGACTGCAAGGTAAAGAAGTATGGACTTTTTGTTTACGGACTACAGCTTATTTTTAACTTTTTCTGGTCAATATTCTTCTTTATCAACAACCAGTTTGTACTTTCCTTTGGCTGGATAACAATTCTCATACTTCTTGTAATTGCAATGATTTTTCTGTTTTACAAGTGCAAGCCTATTGCGGCGTATCTGCAGTTGCCGTATTTGGCTTGGTTAATTTTTGCGTCTTATCTAAACTATATGGTTGTAATTTTAAATTAAAAGTAGGGTAGTATCCTGTGTGATACTACCCTTTTGTTGTTATCAGTATGCCGCAAGGAGCGGATTGATTTCGTGTCCTGTTTTCTTTTCTACTTTTTTAATATATTCGGCAGAACCAATTATTCCCTTAATTACGCAGTCAGACGGATTTTCTGCAATTTTAATTTTAAGGTTGCGGATATAATCGGAAACAAGCTCTTTGAGCCCCTCAATTTGACTGAGCCCTCCTGTAAAAACAATACCGTTTTTAATTAAATCTCCGTTTAGCTCCGGCGGGGTGTTTTCCAGTACATCTACAATTCCCCTGATAATTTCTAACATTGTTTTGCGGTAAATTGGCATAAGCTCACTTTTTTTAACTTCAACAGCCTTTGGAAGTCCCCTTGTAAAATCTCTGCCTTTCATAACAAATGTATCGTCAGGACCAATCATTTTTACTGTACCAATAGATTTTTTACACTTTTCAGCCATTTGCTTTCCAATGGACAGGTGATATTTATTTTTCATATATTTAACAATATTGTTGTCCATATCATTTCCGGCTTTTTTAACCGATATACCTGCGCTTACTCCTCCTAAGGAAAGTACCGCAATATCTGCTGTGCCTCCGCCAAGGTCGGCAACAAGTTTGCCCTGCCCCTCAAGTATGTCCAGCCCTGCGCCGATTGCCGCCGCCTTTGGGGATTCTATAAGATAAACCGTTCTTACCCCGTAACTGCTGATTGCATTGACAATAGCTCTTTTTTCAACTTCGGTAATTCCTCCCGGTACAGCGGTAATGACCTTTGGCATAGAAATTTTCTTTTTTCCCACTCTGCCAATAAAGATTCTTACCATACTTTCCACAAGTTCCAATGCGGTAACAGCGCCGTCGGCAATGGGAAAAGCTGCCTTTACTCTTTCCGGAGTTTTTCCGATAGTTTTATAAGCATCTTTACCCACGGCAATAATTGAATCTGTATATGTATCATATGTGATTACCGAGGGTTCATCAATGATAATGCCCTCATTTTTTGTTGCAACCCTTGTGTTGCTTGTGCCAATATCAATAGCTATAATCATTATCCCACTTCCCGTATCTTAAAATTTTATGCCCTGCAAACTGTGGCACAGTATACTTTATTTGCCCCTGCTTTCCTTATTACCCTTGCACATTCTCCAAGGGTACAGCCTGTTGTTATAATATCGTCAATAATCAGTATATTTTTGTTTGCAATAATATCCTTATCCTTTGCCCTGTATGCGTTTAGAACATTAAACATTCTTGCCCTACCCTTTAAAAGATGCTGGTCCTTGGTATTTTTTATCTTATCCAAAACCTCAATATAGGGAACAGATATTTTCTTGCTGACCTCCCGAGCAAGAATTTCCGCCTGATTGTAACCCCTCTTTTTAAACTTGCTTTTGTAGAGGGGAACGGCTGTAATTATATCAAAGTGAAAATCTGCATATCCCTCTGTAATTGACTCTGCAAGGATTTTTCCTAAAGGTATGCCGAGGGTTTTCTGTTTTTTAAGGGTGAGTACAGCTTTCCTAAAGTTTTCACAGTAAGGGAAAGATGATATGCAGGTAAAATTCCATTTTGCCAAACTTTTAATAACCCTATTTGGAAATTTCTTTTTACAATCCTCGCAACAGAATTCCTCCTCTCTGATTACCTTTCTGCAAAAGGGACACCGTGAGGGGAAAATTGCGGAAATTATTTTTTCTATAATCATAAGCCTAAAATATATTGTCATTTAGAAGAAAGTGTTTAAGTCCACTGTATCTTCCGTTCTTTTTATTGTTATTCACCATTGTTGAAATAATATTGCTGTCACCGGCAATAATAAGTAATTTTTTTGCCCTTGTAACACCTGTATACAGTAGATTTCTGTAGCACAGCTGTGGAGGTGTGTGAAACAGGGGAATAATAACAGCCTCAAATTCATTACCCTGACTTTTGTGTATTGTGGCGGCGTAGCTAAGCTCAAGGTCCTGTGCAGAGTTGTAGTCGTATACAGCAATTTTGTCGTCAAACCTTATTTTTATAGTCTGACTTTTCTTTTCTATCCTCTCAACTATGCCAATGTCGCCGTTGAATATTCCGGAGGAGATTTCCCCGTTATCCCTTGTATAGTTAATATCATAGTTGTTTTTTACCTGCATAACCTTGTCGCCAATGCGAAAAACTCTTTCTCCAAACTTTATTTCCGCCTTGTTTTTTTCAGGGGGATTATATGCGTTTTGCAGTTTTTTATTAAGTTCATATGCACCTACCGGCCCCTTTCTTCCGGGACATAAAATCTGAATATCCCAGGCAGGCGAATAACCGTAGCTTTTTACAAGCCTTTTAGTAAATAAATCTATTACAAGGCTAACTGTTTCATCTGTAGATTTTGTGGGTAGAAAGAAAAAATCGGAATCTCTGCTCATAATATTGGGGAGGTGACCCTCAACAATTTTGTGGGCGTTCTTTACTATCATACTTTTAAGGGATTGTCTGAAAATCTCATTTAATTCAACATAGGGGAGAATATGGGAATCAATAAGATTTTTAAGCACATTTCCCGGCCCTACAGAGGGTAATTGGTTGCTGTCTCCCACAAGAATAAGCCTTGTTTTAAAGGGCATAGCCTCCATAAGACTTGCAAAAAGCCTGGAGTTC
>CANROX010000023.1 GCA_947632335.1 uncultured Clostridia bacterium | reverse complement strand
TTTCACCGGAATGTGGGTGTGAATTTATATCCGAGGGCTGGCCGTGGGTTGCCCAACGGGTGTGGCCAATTCCTGCATGACCCTGGGGCTTGCCCTCCCTTTCCATTTTTTCTGACAATTCTTTAAGGCGTCCCTTTGTCTTGGCAACTTCTATCCTTCCATTTTCAAAAACTGCAATACCGGCAGAATCATATCCTCTGTATTCCAGCTTTGTAAGGGCGGAAACTAAAACATCACTACAATCTCTTGGTCCTACATAACCTACTATACCACACATATATTTTCTCCGTTACTAATTATTTTTATGGTTAAATGTTGGCACAATTTCTGCCAGCGTCTCAACTGTTTTTTCGTCATCATTACTCTCAGCATATTCTTTAAGAGTATCCAGTTGAGAAAGAAGTTTTTCTTTATCAATATCAATCTGATTACCAATAAAGATTTTTTTGTTATCTGTTTTCTTTAAACCTTCTTCATCCATTAGAAGTTCCTCAAACAGCTTTTCACCCGGTCTGAGTCCTGTAAACTTAATTTCCACATCTTTATAGGGAACCTTGCCGTACATTCTGCAAAGGTTCTCTGCAAGGGTGGTAATCTTTACGGGAGCACCCATATCAAGGACAAATATTTCTCCGCCCTTGGCCATTCCGGCAGCCTGTAAAACAAGGGAAACTGCCTCCGGAATTGTCATAAAGTAACGGATAATATCCGGGTGTGTAACTGTTATGGGTTTTCCGTTTTCAATCTGTCTGCGGAAAAGAGGTATAACAGAACCGTTACTTCCCAGCACATTACCAAAACGGGTTGTTACAAATTCTGTACCTGTTGTGTTCTGGCTCATATACTGGATAATCATTTCACAACATCTCTTTGTTGCACCCATAACATTTGTAGGATTAACAGCTTTGTCTGTTGAAATCATAACAAATTTTTTTACACCGTACTTTTCTGCAAGTTTGGCAACATTAAATGTACCGAAAACATTGTTCTTAACAGCTTCCCCCGGCACTGTTTCCATAAGGGGAACATGCTTATGAGCTGCTGCGTGCCACACAAGTTCCGGTCTGTATGTTTTAAATATCTGCTCCATTTTATCGTAATCTCTTACAGAAGCAATAACAGTGCTAAGGTTTAGTTTTTCCCCGTATTCAAGTACCAACTCCTGCTGAATATCATAGGCATTATTTTCGTATATGTCCACAATTATTATTTTCTCTGGACTGTATTTTGCAATCTGCCTTACAAGCTCTGAACCAATGGAACCGCCTCCGCCTGTAACCATACAAATTTTCCCTTTAACAAGGGTTCTGACAGATTTTTTATCAAATGTAATAGGCTCTCTGCCCAAAAGGTCCTCAATCTTAATTTCCTTTGTCTGATTAAGAAGTTGAGGCTCCTGTCCCTCCTCAAATAAAATCTGACTGATATACGGGACAATCTTAATTTTTGTCTCGGTCTTGGAACAAATCTCAAGTATCCTTGTTCTGTCCTCTTCATCACATGACGGAATGGCAAAAATTATAAGGCTTACATTTTCTCTTTCGCAAATAGAGGGAATATCATATGTTGTGCCTAAAACCCTCAACCCGTCAACATTAATATTTTGCTTAATAATATCATCGTCAACAAATCCGACAGGGTTGAGCTTTCTGCTTTCGTTATGCTCATCGTTCATAGCTGTTTTTATGTCGTTGAGAATCATTTTACCGGCATTACCACAGCCTATAATAAGGGTTTTTTCCATTCCCTCCGCTGCACTGGCGTCGCTGATTTTAATAAATGCAGTCTTAAAACAAAATCTGAAAAGCGCAACTCCAATTACGGCTCCGATAGCCGTCAGTATAGTATATGGCAACACAAAGTCAAATACGCTGTATCTTAACGAAAGAACACAGGTACTCACAACCATTCCTGCCGCTACCCCTGCAACACAGGAAAGATAATCTCTGGCGTTGAAAAATCTCCAAACCTTGTGATATGCACCAAATATCCAAAGGGATATAACTGTAAAAATAACATTAATACAGGTCGATACAACTACATATGGGGTATCAACCATACTTACATATCCCGTTTTAAGTCCCAATGCAGAAAGAATAAAATTAGCCAAAATTCCGCACACCGCAATTATAGCTGCGTCAGCTATACACAGCATAACCTTGCGAATATTAAACTTTGAATTCCTCATAAACGCCTCTAAAAATTGTTCTACCCAATCTAATATATTTATGTTAATTATATTACTATTGCTTTTAAAAGTCAATAATAATAATTTTTCATTAAAAATATGTTAATTATTTGTAAATTTTTTACAAGTTTCACAAAATGTACAAATCAATTTCCAAAAACCTCTCTGGCTCTGTCCACAGATATTGAGGCGGTTTTGCAATAAAAATCTGCCCCAATTTTCATAGCGTAATCATTGGTAAGGACAGCACCCCCTACCATAATCAGAGTGTTTTCAAGACCCTTTGTGTTCCTTATAAGTTTAATTGTATCCTCCATACTTTTAAGGGTTGTTGTCATTAGTGCCGAAAGTCCTACCAGCCTGACATTTTCCCTTAGGGCCGTATCGGCAACAAGCTGTGGCTCAACATCTCTGCCAAGGTCTATTACATCGTATCCATAATTCTCCAAAAGAACTTTAACAATATTCTTGCCGATATCATGAATATCCCCCTTAACGGTTGCCAATATAATCTTGCCTTTTGAAACATTTTCCCCACTGTTTTCCGCCAGTCTTTCCTTTATAATTTCAAATGCCTGCTGTGCCGCCGCAGCCGAGGAAAGCAGTCCCGGCAAAAACACCTTTCCCTGTTCAAACAGATTGCCCACCCTGTCAAGGGAAGGAATAAGCTCCCTATCAATAATAACAAGAGGGTCTGTGTTTTCCAGCATTTTCTTTGTAATATCACGGCAATCCTTTTTAAGCCCTTTCATTACAGCGTCCCCAAGGGAAATCTGGTGGCTCTCCTTTGATGTTTCTATAACAAAGTCGCTGTATTTTTCAATATAATCACGGCTTTCCCTGTCATAGTTATGAAGAACCCTATACGCCCTTACTGCTCCTGCCATACCGAAAACAGCGGGATTTATAATAGGCAGGTCAAGGCCCCTCTCCATAGCCATTGTAAGGAAAGTCTGATTTAGCAGGGGTCTGTGGGGCAGACCAAAGGAAATATTACTTACGCCCAAGGCTGTCTTTACATTATATCTTTTCTTTATTTCTTCAAGAGCCTCTAAGGTTTGTACTGCCCCGCTCTGCTGAGCGGAAACAGTAAGGGTAAGGCAGTCAATGTAAATATCCTCTTCCCTTATGCCGTAATCCGACGCCCTTTTTATAATTCTTTCGGCTATTTCAATCCTCTTTTCCGTCGTTTCAGGTATACCCTCCTCATCTAAGGTAAGTCCCACAACGGCTGCGCCGTATTTTGCAACAATGGGCAAAATAGAAGAAAGACTTTTTTCCTCCCCATTAACAGAATTTACAATAGCTCTGCCATTATACACCCTAAGTCCTGCCTCAAGAACTTCGGGTTTTGTAGAGTCAAGCTGCAGTGGCAAATCCACAACGCCCTGCACAGCCTTAACAACCCTCACCATCATATCCTTTTCATCAATTTCGGGGTGTCCCACATTTATGTCAAGAATTTCTGCCCCGTCCTCCGCCTGACTGATAGCCTGGGACAGAATATAATCCATATCGTTGTTTTCAAGGGCCTGTTTAAACAGTTTTTTACCTGTAGGGTTAATTCTTTCCCCAATAATTCTGGGCATATTTATTTCTACAACATTTGTGCCGGAACATACCGCCGTGGTATAGGGCTTATTTTTCTTTTCATACTTTTTATCAGCAAGGTTTATTTTTAGTTCCCTGATAAACTCCGGTGTTGTACCACAGCAGCCCCCAAGCACCTTTACCCCATATTTTGAAAGCTCTGCAAGTTTTTCTCCAAATTCCTTTGGACCCATTGTGTATGTATTCGTAACAGGGTCCGGAAGTCCCGCATTGGGTTTCGCAATTACGGGGATACTGCTTACATTACAAATTCTTTTCAAAATGGGAGCAATCTCATCAGGCCCCAGGGAACAGTTAAGACCCACTGCGTCAGCCCCAAGACTTTCCAGTGTAAGCACCATAGTCTCCGGTGAAGCGCCCTGAAATGTTCTTCCGTTTTCTTCAAAACTCATTGTGCAAAGAACAGGCTTACGGCTGTTTTCTTTGCAGGCAAGAAGAGCCGTCTTTGTTTCAAGAAGGTCCGTCATTGTTTCAATGGCAATTACATCATAGCCGTCGCTTGCCGTTATAATTTCCTTATATATGTCGTATGCCTCTTCCACAGACAGAGTGCCGTTTGGTTCAAGGAGCTGTCCCACAGGTCCAATATCCAGGGCAATAAGGGTGTCTGTTCCCTCAACAGCCTTTTTGCAACACTCTATGGCGGAAGAAACAAGCTCCTTTACGGAGTAGCCTGTTTCTTCAACCTTGTACCTGTTTGTGGAAAATGTGTTTGTGCATATAATATCGCTTCCCGCATTAACATATTCCCTGTGAACATCAACAATAATATTGGGACTTTTAATATTAAGCACATTGGGGTTTTCTCCCGTCTTCAGTCCCTTGTCCTGAAGAATTGTCCCCATACCGCCGTCATATATAATAAAATCTTTTTTTAATAATTCTTTAAAAGTCAAGTACTTTCCCTCCTATAAGGGCAACTTTTGTTGTTACATCTGTCACACTTCGATTTACAGCTTTCATATTCCCTTTGGGTTGGTTTTTCACTAAGACCAATTACAGCCGTAACGGACTTTGTGGGATTGAGCATAAGACTGCTTGTAAGGTTAAGTCCGATTTTCTTTTCCGTTTTAAGTATTTTTACAATATCCCTTTGTTTTTCAAGTGGATAATCGCCGTATCCCGGACTAAACCTGTTTGTAAAGTAATATCCGCAGTACCTCTCTTTAAGCTCCAACTCTATTTTGTCCATAAACTGCTCAATGGCAACAGAGGAAAGTGAATCCAGAACCACAGCCTGTGCCATATCGGTTATCTGAGTTTTTCTCAGGAGCTTATCTATATAGATACCCAAGGTGGCGGCAATTAAAAGAACTTTTTCACAGTTTTTTAAAACCCTTTTAATATCCTCCCCGCCAAGGGCGGTGCTGTCCTTATTTATCTCGGTAAATGTATAGGCAGGTCTGCACAGCTTTAGAATATGGGACTCCGCCTTATTCATAAGTTCATTTGTCATATAATCAGGATTTATGGCCTTTGCACCCATATAGCGCAAAGCCTCACTCCTGTCAAGGTTAGAAAGAGTTATCATAAAAGACTGCCTACGGCCTCCGTAATTTTTCTGGCAATATAGGGGTTGTTCATTGTGTAAAGGTGAATACCCTCAACCCCGTTTGC
Source organism: uncultured Clostridia bacterium (assembly GCA_947632335.1). Classification (GTDB taxonomy): domain Bacteria; phylum Bacillota; class Clostridia; order Oscillospirales; family Acutalibacteraceae; genus Ruminococcoides. The sequence goes on along the minus strand of CANROX010000023.1, from coordinate 21,680 downwards.
AATAAGGTCAACAATCTGTTCAACCGCATATGCAATACCTGCGTCCCTTAAAGCCTCCGGATTATTTTCATATTTTTGCATTATTTTTGAGAATTTTGCAGGCAGACTTGCCCCGCACATAGATACCATTCTCTGTATCTGCTTTGTATTTGTAACAGGCATAATACCTGCTGCAACCGGCACATCAACCCCTGCACACCGTGCCATATCCATAAAATTGTAAAAGGCGTTATTATCAAAGAACAGCTGGGAAATAAGGTGTTCCGCACCACATTCCACCTTGGTTCTAAGATTACGAATATCCTCAACCATACTGCCTGCCTCCATATGCATCTCGGGATAACAAGCGCCTGCAAGCTCAAATCCTCCCCTTGCCTTAATATATTGGCAAAGGTCGCTTGCGTGGAGAAAATCCTTCTTAGGTTCCATTTCCGGCACAATATCCCCTCTTAGAGCAAGTATGTTTTCAATATTATTTTTCTCTAAAAGGACAAGTTCCTTTTCAAGGCTTTCCCTGTCATTATTTACACAGGTAAGGTGGGCCAGTGCCTCTACGCCCAAATCATTTTTGATTTTTGAGGCAATAAGCGCTGTATTGTTGGCAGTTGTTCCACCTGCACCATATGTAACAGAAATATATGCAGGTTTCAGTCCTGCCAGCTCATCAAGGGCCTTGTAAACTGTTTCTATACCGCTTGTCTTTTTAGGCGGAAACACCTCAAAGGAAAGCACCGTTTTGTTTTCTTTTTTTCCCTGTTCATAAAACTCTTTTATTTTCATTATAACTCTCCGTCATCATATTTCTTCTGTTGTAATTATCTGGGCCAAATAGGAATTTCTGTACCTTTTGTCAAAGCTAACTTCCTTAATTATTTCCACACACGGGGGAATGGGAATTGAGATATCTTCCCTGTCAACTTCACATTCCATAAAAGCTCTGTCATTCCAAAAGGGGAAAACATCAATTTCAAAAAGAAAACCTTTATAAGTGAAAGTATGCCTTACCTTAGAAATCGTATTATATCCTCTTTTCTTTTTCTTCATTATTTCAAGGTATTCTTCCCTATCAATTTCGTCCTCATACTCTACCCTTGTAAGGTCGGAAATCTTCTTTTTAAAGGTTTTTGTGTAGGTATATTTACCCTCTTTACCCCTTTTTCGGATTCTGCCGCAGGTATTGTGTTCAATATGGTCAGTATAGGTCTGTTCAATTTCCGTATAATCATAATCTTCCATTTTACTAAGTTTGTCTAAGTTTGGAAACCTTATAAGCCACTTTCTTTCAATTTCAAGCGGTTCAGCCATATAACCCCTCCCCTTTTACAAAAACCATTACATATGGAGAATATTATAACACAAAAAAATGTTCATTACCATATTTATTTTGCATATTAATTAAAATAGTGATATTATACGTAGTATAATCATATTAGGGTGATGAAAATGTTTTTTGAAAGGCATAGGATTATGTTTCTACTTTTGTGCGTCCTTGCAGTATTAATTATATTTTCGCTGGTAAATATAATTTATTGCAGTACTGTCCTCACATATAGTGAATATGAAATAAAAAGTAATAAAGTAAATAATGATATAAAATTTGTTGCCATATCTGATGCTGAGGGAAATACCTTTGGAAAGGGCAACAGCAGACTTGCTGAAAAAATTGAAGGTGCCAATCCTGAGTTTGTAGTAATACTTGGGGATATGGTAAAAAGTTCAAACGGAAATTTTGCGGGAGTCAAAAATCTCTGTTCTTCACTGTCACAAAAGTATCCTGTTTTCTATATACCGGGAAACCATGAGTGCCTAAACTTTGGAGGGTATGACGATTATCTTTCTGTTCTTTCCTCGGAAATAAACAAAACCGGTGCAAAATTCCTTATAAATGAGATGACGGAATACACAACTAAAAACGGGGACAGACTTACCATTGCGGGACTTAAAGGTTACCCCTTCTATGAATATGACGCCCCTGAATATGACAATGAAGAAAATCACCTTTTCCAGTCATATTTGGACCAGGAAGATGAAAACCACCTGTCCCTGCTCCTCTGTCATCAGCCCGAAACCTATATGTGGGGTTTGGAAAACTATAAAATTGACCTTATGCTTTGCGGCCACACCCACGGCGGCGTAGTAAGACTTCCATTTGTGGGCGGGCTTTATGCACCGGAACAGGAATGGTTTCCAAAGTATGATAAGGGCTATTACTCAAATGGAAAGGCGAATATGATTATAAGCTCCGGACTGGACGGAGCAGGAATGATTCCACGATTTAACAATCCCCTGGAGGTTACAGTTGTAACAATAAAATCAACCAAATAAAAATTTTTATAGGGCATATCTTCCAAAATCCCTGCATAACATTAACTGTCCTTAAAGGGAGGTTAATATATGAAGGGAATTGTGGAAGAACGAGCCGTAGCATTGGGAAATCACATTGCAGAAAGCGGAGATACTGTCCGTCAGACTGCAAAAAAATACGGAATCAGTAAAAGTACTGTTCATAAAGATGTAAGCTCAAGGCTGGAAAAAATTAATCCGGCCCTATATAACGAGGTAAAAAAGGTTTTGGAACTTAATAAAAGCGAACGCCATATTCGTGGAGGTCTTGCCACAAAAAACAAATACCTTCATTTAAAACAGCAAAAAACACAAAACTAAGGGAGTCCCACACTTAGGTGGGACTTTATTTTTAATAAATATTCAACCCCATTGCAAACAAAAATGTAACTTTACTTTACAGTTGGAAATATTAGTAGTATAATACCCCTAAGTGGGTATTATTGGCTATTATCAGCTTTAAGTGAGGATTTATTATGAGAAACATACCTTTTTCTCCACCTGACCTTTCACAGGCGGAAATTGACGCCGTTGTTGAAGTTCTTAAATCAGGTTGGATTACTACAGGCCCAAAAACAAAAGAATTTGAAAAAAAGATTGCCAAATGGTGCAACACAGAAGTTGCGGTTTGTCTTAGCTCACAGACAGCCTGCGCAGAAATGACCCTGCGTATACTTGGGGTAGGCCCCGGGGATGAGGTTATTGTTCCCGCCTATACTTACACCGCCTCAGCGTCCGTTATCTATCATGTTGGAGCAACGCCTGTTATTATTGACTGCAAGGAAAATTCCTACGAAATGGACTATTCCAAGCTATCCCGTGCAATTACAGAAAAAACTAAGGTTATTATTCCCGTAGACCTGGCCGGGGTAATGTGTGACTACGATAAAATCTTTGAAATTGTGGAAAGCAAAAAGGATATTTTTGTACCAAACAGTCCGCTCCAAGACGCCTTTGGAAGAATTATTGTTATGGCTGACGCCGCCCACGCCTTTGGTGCAGAGCAAAAGGGAAAAAAATGTGGTTCTGTTGCCGACTTTACCAACTTTTCCTTTCACGCAGTAAAAAACCTTACAACAGCAGAGGGCGGTGCGGTAACATGGAAAAGCCATAAGGGTCTTGATAACGAGGCAATATATAAAAAATATATGCTCCAGTCCCTCCATGGACAGACAAAGGACGCATTTGCAAAAAATCAGGGTACATCATGGGAATATGATGTGGTTGACACACAGTATAAATGCAATATGCCTGATATTCTGGGAGCTTTGGGACTTGTTCAGCTTGACAGATACGACCAAATGCTTGATAAACGGCACAAGATGATAAGTATGTATAACGAGGCATTTAAGGATATGAATATTCAGGTGCTCAACCATAAAGATGAAAATTCCCGTTCGTCAGGACACCTTTACTTTGTGAGATTTTTAGGAAAATCCGCTGAATTCAGAAACGCCTTTTACAGCAAAATGGCGGAGTACGGCGTTATGTGCAATGTCCACTTTAAACCTCTTCCCATGCTTACCGCATATAAAACTAAGGGGTTTGATATAACCGACTACCCCAATGCCTATAATATGCACAAAAATCAGCTTACTCTTCCGATGAACACAAAAATGACCTTTGATGATGTCAGTTATGTAATTGATACTTTCAAAAAGGTATATAAAGAACTTAATAACAAATATTAAGAAATAGTTTTAAGGGGCAGAATTATCTGCCCCTTTTTTCTCGCTATTTATAAAGGGTTTGTAAGCATTTGTCTGCAACTTTTTATTGTATTTTTCTAAAAATGTATTATAATGTAGTTATAAGGGGAAGTTTGTCTTTCTCTTTAAAAGGATTTATGAAATTGAAACAACAAAACAAAACAGGAGGTTTTATTATGAGCAATATTAAAATTCTCATAGTAGATGACGACCCTAATATCTGCGAACTTCTTAAACTCTATGTAGAAAGAGAAGATTACGCGGCAGTAATTGCCAATGACGGAGAGGAGGCTGTAAATAAATTTAATATTGAACAGCCCGACCTTGTTCTTTTGGATATTATGCTGCCTAAAAAGGACGGTTGGCAGGTATGTAAGGAAATACGCAAAACAAGTGATTGTCCTATAATTATGCTTACAGCAAAGGGAGAGCTTTTTGACAAAATTCTGGGGCTTGAGCTTGGTGCCGACGACTACATATGCAAGCCCTTTGAGGCCAAGGAGGTTGTTGCAAGAATTCACGCAGTTCTGCGCCGTACCTCTAAGTCAAGTGCAGAGGAAAAAACAGACGAGATTACCTGGGATAAACTTTCCATTAATCTCTCCAGCTATGAACTAAAAGTAGATGGAAAATTTGTTGACACTCCACCAAAGGAAATGGAGCTTCTCTACTACCTTGCCAGCAATCCCAACAAGGTTTTTACAAGAGACCAGCTTTTGGACAAAGTGTGGGGATTTGAGTACTATGTAGACAGCAGAACTGTTGATGTCCACATTAAACGCCTTAGAGAAAAAATTAACGGTGTATCCGACCAGTGGTCCCTAAAAACTGTATGGGGTATCGGATACAAGTTTGATGTCAGAAAGTAATTTATGAAAATTTCACTGTTCAAAAAATATTTAGGCGCCACTATAGGAATTATCCTTGTTACCTTTATTATCCTTGGAGCATTCCTTATGGCATTTATAAATAAATACTGGGACGGTCTTGAAAAGGACCAAATTAGGGACAGTATTGACGATATTGGAAGTCTTGTGTCTGACTGTGTTGAAACCAGCAACGGCAAAATATGGATTGACGACAGACAGGAATGGGAAATGGTTGAGACCCTCGCCCGAAGCTATAACTATGATTTGATTGTTACCGACTCCGAAGGTGTTGTGTATAAAATCACAAGACTTGATGATAACATTAAAAGGGGATACAAAATCAGCGACCAGATTATGGAAAGTCTTTATGAGTATAAAAGCTTTGAAACCTATGAGGGGACAGATGATTTTTATGATGATACCGAGGTTTGTGTAGCCTCGCCCTTTAAGGTTCAAGTGGGTCTCACCACAACCCTTGCAGGCTATGTTTTTATCTGTTCAACAGATACCCTGCAAAACGACCTGCCCTGGCAGGTATTTAAAATTTTCCTCTATGCCGTAATAGCCGCTCTTATAGTTTCCATTGTACTGGCAGGTTTTATCTCCTATAGTCAGACAAAGGTTTTGAAACAGATGAATTTACAGGCAAAAAAACTGGCTGTGGGGGATTTTTCAGAACGAATTACCGTTAAAAGCAATGACGAAACAGGACAGCTTTCCCGAGCCTTTAATGATATGGCTGACGCCCTTGAAAAAGAGGAGGCCGTAAGGCGTGATTTTATTGCCAATGTAAGTCACGAGCTAAAAACTCCTATGACCACAATATCCGGCTTTATTGACGGTATTTTGGACGGCACAATCCCCCCTGCAAAGCAGGAGAGTTACCTTGCAATAGTATCAGAGGAAGTGTCAAGACTTTCCGGCCTTGTTACCTCTATGCTTAATCTTGCCAGAATGGAAAGCGGAAAAACTACCCTTAACAAAACAAAATTTTCACTGCCTGAAACCATTATAACAATTCTTATGACATTTGAAACAAGGCTTGAAAACAAGCATATTAAAATTAATGGTCTTGAAACCACAGAGGGGCTTAATATCTACGGTGACCAGACACTGCTTTATCAGGTTATTTACAACCTTTTTGAAAATGCAATAAAATTTACTGCTGAGGGTGGTACAATAACATTTAACGCAGAAAAAAGGGATAATCGTATTTATTTCAGCATAAAAAATACTGGTAAGAGTATTTCTGAGGAAGACTTACCTTTCATTTTTGATAAGTTCTATAAAACAGATAAATCCCGCAGTGAAGATAAAAAATCTATGGGACTCGGTCTTTATATAGTTAAAACTATTATCAATCTTCACGGGGGCGAAATTTTTGCCACCAGTGATACTATAAAAGAGGAAACATGCTTTTCAGCCTGGATTCCTGAAAACTAACGGAAGTATGAGATTTGATTATGTTACCAGAAAATAATGATTTTGAGGTTAATAACCCAACCCCCGCACCAATTCCGGAACCCTTGCCGGAAATGAAAGAGGAAAGATTGGAAGGCGGTTTCAGCGGGGCTGTCAACAGGTTTTGCAGTAATGAACAACCTGACCCTGTTTACAATATGCCCAATTTTTCCATTGGAAATAGTGCTGACAACCACACTTCTTCCCCTAAAAAAGAAAATACAGAAAACTTCGGAAACGCTTTCAATAACCATGTTTCCCAGGATATAAGGCAAAATAACTTGGGGGCAGCATCGGAAACCGAAACCATTGGAAAATTCACCGTTCCAAATCAGAAAAAGAAATCCCGCACAGGTGTTGTAATTTTTATTTCTCTGCTGACAGCCATACTTATACTTGCAGGTATTTTCTTTGGCACCGAACTTTTAAACGGTAAAAACAAAACGGGAAATTTCTTGGCAAACTTAGTCCCCAAAGAGGAAACACCTGATATTCAGGGAAGTGACACACCGCCAGACTATGACAGTTTCTTTGAGGAAATTCAAAGGTCCTCCAAGGTTTCTGTAAATGACAGCAAAAGTGAAGATGTCAGCAAATATACCAATAAAAACTGGAAAGGCGTTATACTGGAAAGCCGACCCACTAAAAAAAGTAATTATTCGGCACAGTACTCCTTTGAAAAAGTTTCCCCCTCCACAGTTGCCGTACTGTGCTACACAGAGGAGGCTGATGAAAGCAAAACTCCCGACGGACAGGGCACAGGTATTATTATCAGCAGTGACGGATATATTGTTACAAACAGCCATGTTGTAGGGGATTCAAGGGATATGTATAATTACCTTATTCTTGATGAAAAGGGTAAAAAGTATGCCGCTCGGGTTGTGGGCTTTGATACAAGAACGGATATTGCCGTTTTAAAAATAAATGCAAAAAACCTTAAACCGGTATCATTTGCTGGGATATCCGAAATTCAAATTGGCGACGATATTATTGCCGTGGGAAATCCCGGTGGAATCAAGTTCCAGAACAGCCTTACAAAGGGTATAATTTCTGCAAAAAACAGGATTCTTCCCAACTCCAGCGTCGAATATATTCAGACAGACGCCGCCATTAACCCCGGCAACTCCGGCGGTCCCCTCTGTAACCTTTACGGTCAGGTTGTGGGTATTACAACTGCAAAAATTAATTCCTCAATGTACGAGGGAATGGGCTTTGCAATACCCGCCGATACAGTAAAATTAATTGCCGATAATATTATTAGGAACGGTTATGTTAAGGACAGAGCCAAGATTGGTATTGTGGGTACTGCAATTTCAGAATATGTCTCCGAAATATATAATGTCCCGACAGGAATTATGATTACAGAAATTGACAGGGACAGTTATCTCAATAAAACTAAAGTCAGACCAAAGGATATTATTACAAAGATTAATGATACTGATGTTAAATCCTTTGGCGATATATATACGGAGCTTGAAAAGCACTCTACCGGGGATAAGATAAGCATAACGGTTTTTCGTCCGGATAACAGCAAAGGACAGACCTTTACTTTAGAAATCAAGCTGAGCAGTGAATAAACCAAACTGAACTAACAAGGGCTGATGCAAATGCATCAGCCCTATTTTTGTAAAATAATACCCCCCGAAAAACTTTTCGGAGGAATTTTGGAGCTGGTGGCGTGATTTGAACACGTGACCTACGCTTTACGAGAGCGTTGCTCTACCCCTGAGCTACACCAGCACACTCTACAAATACTAACATTACAGTTAAATAATACACTGGCAGGGTTCTTATGTCAACACCCAAAATAATTTTAAAATTTTTATGTGGATTTATTTCACCAAAAACAGACAATTTGCTTTTTCTAATATATAATAAAACTTAGGTAAATTTATTTATTATTTTAAATTTATTTTTATTTTTATTTTTTCTAAATTTTATGTAATAGATTTAAATATCTTTATTTATACTAATTAGAGGAGGACGGTTGTATGGCATCTAATTCAAATATTAATATCGGACCATTACTCAAAAAATACAGAAAAAACTGTTTCCTTACACAACAGCAGGTTGCAGAGGCTCTTAATATAAACAGAACAACCTATACCTACTACGAATCCGGCAAAACCGAGCCGTCTATTGAAACTCTTCACAAATTGGTTAAAATCTTTGGAATTACCTACGATGACATTATGCCGGATTTAAAAACCTCACAAGTTAGGGATTTTAGATTTGTACCAAGAGGAAATGAAGATATTTATGCCCTTACCAAAGAGGAACAGAAGTTTGTTATTAAACTAAGGGCCATGTCTCCTGAGGACCGTGAGAAACTAATGGAGTACCTCGGAGGTAAGGATAATTCCACCGAGAATGAATCTAATAGTGTCAATGGAGAAAAACATGATTAACTAATTTGAATTTTTCTCTTCATTTTTACTGAAAAATTATTTTTTATTTTAATTAAATTTTAAATTAAATTTTTTGAAAAACTTTACAAATTAATTTTTCCATGTTATAATTCAAAGGTCAGCCATATCACGGATTATGGAGTATGCCCCAAAAGGGGAGACCTTTTTCCTTAACCTGTGAATGGGCTAAGATATAAAGAAAGGTGGAAAACATAATGTTAAAAGAAGAAAAGACAGCTATAATGCAGGAATATGCTACTCACGAGGGTGACACAGGTTCACCTGAGGTACAGATTGCTCTCCTTACAAAGAGAATTCAGGACCTTACCGCTCACCTTCAGCAGCATCCAAAGGATCATCACTCAAGACGCGGTCTTTATAAGATGATTGGTCAGAGAAAGAGCTTACTCAAATATCTTACAAATGTAGATATTGAAAGATACCGTTCAATCATTAAAAGACTTGGTATCCGTAAGTAATAGGCAATTTTGTTAGGGCGAAGGTCTTAAACCTTTGCCCTGATTTTGCGTAACAGAAACATCTTTCAGTTAATTCTTACAGGATTTTCGCTAATGTTTTTAGCGGTAAAACGGCTGCATAAACACACCCTTATGCAATGGTTTTATTGCTAAAACTGAAAATCCTGTAAAAAAATAAATTACAAATTTACAGGAGGTAAATTATGAACAAACCTATGGTTTTCGACAAATTCAAGACATTTGAAACTGAATTTGCAGGCAGACCCCTGATTATCGAAACAGGTAAAATGACACAACTGGCTAACGGTGCTTGTCTGGTTCGCTACGGCGAAACAGTAGTTCACGTTGCCTGCACAGCATCAGAAAAACCAAGAGAGGGGGTAGACTTCTTCCCTCTTTCAGTTGACTATGAGGAAAAAATGTACTCTGTGGGCAAAATCCCCGGTGCATATCTTAAGCGTGAGGGCAGACCTTCAGAAAAGGCTATCCTTACTTCCAGAGTTATCGACAGACCAATCCGTCCCCTATTCCCTAAGGATATGAGAAATGACTGTTCCATTGTATGTACGGTTATGTCAGTTGACCTGGACTGTTCACCGGAAATTGCCGCTATGATTGGTACTTCCGTTGCCATTTCAATTTCCGATGTTCCCTGGAATGGTCCTGTATCATCTTGTTCCGTGGGCCTTGTTGACGGCGAAATTGTCATTAACCCTACTCTTGAGCAGAGAGCAGTTTCCGATATGGCAACAACAGTTGCGTCTACATCAGAAAGAATTGCTATGATTGAGGCAGGCGCCAACTGTGTTGATGACGACACAATGTATAAGGCAATTATGGCCGGCCATGAGGCTAATCAGCCGATTATTGAGTTTATCAAGGGTATTCAGGCAGAAATAGGTAAAGAAAAGTTTTCCTACCCGTCAAACGACCCTGACCAGGAAATGTTCGAGGCAATCTACAACTTTGCCGAGGCTGATGTTAAGGTTGCTATGGACACTGACGACAAAAATATCCGTGACGAAAGACTCCTTCCAATCTATGACGCTGTTCACGCCAAGTTTGATGAAATCTATCCTGAACAGGAAGGCAAGATTGACGAGTGTATGTATAAGACTCAGAAAACCATTGTAAGAAGATGGCTCCTGGACGAACAAAAGAGAGTTGACGGAAGAGGTATGGACGATATCAGACCCCTTGCCTCAGAGGTGGGCGTTCTTCCCAGAGTTCATGGTTCAGGTATGTTTACAAGAGGCCAGACCCAAGTACTTACAGTTGCAACACTGGGTTCTGTAGCAGAACAGCAGTACCTTGACGGTATTGATGAAGAAGAAACAAAGAGATACATTCACCACTACAACTTCCCCAGCTATTCTGTTGGCGAAACAAAGCCAAGCAGAGGTCCGGGCAGAAGAGAAATCGGCCACGGTGCCCTTGCCGAAAGAGCTTTAAGACCTGTTATTCCGTCAGTTGAGGAATTTCCATACACCCTCAGACTTGTATCCGAAATTCTTTCCTCCAACGGCTCAACATCACAGGGTTCCATATGTGGTTCAACCCTTGCTCTAATGGACGCAGGCGTCCCAATTAAAGCGCCTGTTGCAGGTATTTCCTGCGGTCTTATTACAGAGGGTGAACGCTGGATGACAATGGTTGATATTCAGGGCGTTGAAGATTTCTTCGGCGATATGGACTTTAAAGTTGCCGGAACTAAAGATGGCATTACAGCTATTCAGATGGACCTTAAAATTTCCGGTCTGCTTCCCGAAATGGTTAAAGAAGCCCTTGAAAAAACACATATTGCCCGTAATTACATTCTTGATGAGGTTATGCTTAAAGCTATTCCCGAACCAAGGAAAGAGCTTAGCAAGTATGCTCCAAAGATGTTTACAACACAGATTGCCTCTGACAAGATTTCCGAAGTTATCGGCAAGAGCGGTAAGGTAATTAAGGAAATTCAAGCAGAATGTGAAGTTAAGGTTGATATTGAAGAGGACGGCGAAAACGCAAATGTATTTGTTGCCGGCCTTGACACCGAAAAGTGTGAGAAAGCTCTTGCAATTATTGAAATGATTGCTAACGGTCCTGAAATCGGTGCTATATATGTTGGCAGAGTTACAAGAATTATGGACTTCGGTGCATTTATTGAAATTGCTCCGGGTATGGAGGGACTTTGCCATATCAGCAAGCTGGATGTTAAGAGAACAGAACATGTAACCGATGTTGTTAATGTTGGAGATGTTATCCGTGTTAAGGTTGAAGAACTGGACGACAAAGGCAGACTTAACCTTTCCAGGAGGGCTGTACTTATTGAGGTTGACGGTATGACACCGGAAAACGACCTTGAAGAAAGACCCAGACGCTCTAGGAATAACAGACATAACGGCAGAAGATAATTTATATTTTATTTAGGGTTGTGCAATATTGTGCAACCCTTTTATTACAGGGGTAATATTATGAAAAAAATATTTAAAATGTTAATATCCACAGTGCTTTGTATCCTTTCAGCTATTATCATTATTCCCACGGCTAAGGGTGAAACCTCTGACACAGTTTCCAAAATGTCTTTGGAAGAAAAAATCGGACAAATGATAAATGTAGAAATCAGAAAATGGGATAACAAGGACTTCACAAAGATGAACAGTCGGGTTGAAGATATTATTGCAAATAACGGAATCGGCGGGGTAACCCTTTTTAGCGAAAACTTTTCCACCACCGGACAAACTTTAAGGCTTACCACGGATTTACAGAATGCTGCCCTTAAATCAAAAAATAAAATCCCCCTTATGATAAGTACAGACCAGGAGGGCGGCGCTATTACAAGACTTAACAGGGGAACCTCTCTTCCGGGAAATATGGCATTAGGCGCTGTTAACAGCACCAACGATGCAAGGAGAGCGGGAGATATTATAGGCAGCGAACTTTCTGCCCTTGGCATTAATACGGACTTTGCACCTGTTCTTGATGTTAATTCAAACCCCATGAATCCTGTCATTGGCATCCGTTCCTTTTCCTCCGACCCGGAGATTGTAAAGAATATGGGAAACGCCTATATTCAGGGTCTTATGGATAAATATATTGTCCCCACTGTAAAGCACTTCCCGGGTCATGGCGACACAACAACCGACACTCACACAGAACTTTCCACAGTTAATAAAAGCCTTGATGAACTTTTAAAGTGCGAGCTTGTGCCCTTTATGTCCTCTATACCAATGGGTGTAGATATGGTTATGACAGCTCATATCCAGTTTCCAAAGGTGGATAATACCACAGTCAGAAGCAAAAAAGGCGAAAAAATTACTGTCCCCGCCACACTTTCAAAAAAGTTTGTTACAGATATTCTTCGCAATCAGATAGGTTTTAAGGGTGTTGTTACCAGCGACGCCCTCAATATGAAAGCCATTACAGACAATTTTAGTACCTCTGACGCCTGCATAATGGCTATAAACGCAGGCATTGATGTATTGCTTATGCCTGTACCTATTACAAACAGCAACAGCGAAAAACAGCTTACAAAACTTATTAATGATATTGCCCTTGCAGTTAAAAAGGGGATAATTGATGAAAACACCATTGACGCCTCCGTCAGGAGAATACTTAACCTAAAGGAAAAGTACGGTATTTTAAATTATACTGCCCCAAACGAGGATAATGCTCTTTCCGTTGTAGGCAGTCAGGAACACCATAACACAGAGGCAGAAATCTCTGCCAAGGCTGTTACAGTACTTAAAAATGAAGATAATATTCTTCCTTTTAATCCCCAAAATGACAGCACCGTCACGCTGGTATCGGCATATGAAAACGAAATCCCCCTGTTCCGCTATGCAATGGATAAACTAAGCCATACCATAGGTAAGGTTAAGTATAAAACTTTTTGCTACAACGAGGATAAAAAAACTTCCATACTTGACGCTGTTAAAAAATCCGACTACACAGTTGTACTTTCGGAAATGAACTCTGAAGAGGACCTTAATTCAACAAGTACCACTACTACAATGACAAGGTATATTATGAATACAGCAAAGATGAACGGGAAACAGTGTGCAGTTGTCAGCGTAAGCCTGCCCTACGACACAGCCAACTATACTGATGCGCCGGCATTACTTTGCTGTTATGGCTGTAACGGTATGGACGAGAATGATACAAATTCATCTAAGGCCACCTCTTATAAATATGGGCCAAACATAATTGCCGCTATGGAAGTTATTTTCGGCAGCAAAACTCCCCATGGCAGACTGCCTGTTGAAATACCATCTGTAAAGAAAAGCAAGATGGATATATCAGACCCTGCCTTTGAATTAGGATTTGGCATCGACCTTGCTGAAACACAGCCAAAGGAAACAAGAAAACAGACAAACCCCACTTCTGCTGAAAATACCACCTCAACAACCCCTAAAGCTGAAATGCAGGATAATAAAAGCGATTTTGAAGAAAACATTTTTGGATACATATTCGTAGGCGCTGCCTGCCTGATTGTATTATTATTTATTGTATTTGTAATTGTTTCTATAGTGTCATCAAAAAGGAAGAAAAAGGCTCATAAATCCGCCCACAGGGCAAATAAAAGATAAATAGAATTTTAAAAGTTTTTTCTGGACATTTTATTGAAATTTGTTCATTTCTTTAAAATTTTGTGTTAGAATGAAAATGGTATGTAACCGGATTGGAGGAACATCATTTATTAAAATGTATTTTATCCTTTAGTCAGGCATAATTTTTAGATATTGGAGGTGCAGATTATGCTGCTTGAACTCAAAAACATTGAGAAAAACTTTGGAAATAAGAAAGTCCTTAAAGGCATTTCTTTTGCTGCGGAAAGCGGAAAGGCCTTTGGCCTCCTTGGCAGAAACGGTGCAGGCAAAACAACTTCTATCCGTATTCTTATGAATGTATTTCCTGCCAATAAAGGAGAGGTATTATTAGACGGTAAGCCTATTAACTACAATAAAATAGGATTTGGCTATCTTCCGGAAGAAAGAGGCCTATACCCCAAAAAAATTGTTATAGACCAGCTTGTATATTTTACCGAGCTAAAAGGTATCGGCCACGCAGACGCCGTAAAAGTGGTGGATTATTGGCTTAAAAGACTGGGTATGAGTGAATATCGAAACAAGCGTCTTGATACCCTTTCAAAGGGCAATCAGCAAAAAATTCAGCTTATTACTGCAATCGCCCACAACCCTCAGATAATTGTACTTGATGAACCATTTTCGGGACTTGACCCGGTAAACGCTCAGCTACTAAAAAATGTGGTAAAGGAACAGATTGCAAAGGGTAAAATTGTTCTCTTTTCCAGTCACCAAATGAATTACATAGAAGAATTTTGCGACAGTATAGCTATTATCAACGCTGGTAAGGTGGCACTAAAGGGTGACCTTAATGAAATAAAGAGAAACTATGTTCGTGACCGTTTGGTGCTTAGAACCACAAATCCTAAGCCCATAGAAAAGGATTTTGGCGACGCTTGTACTGTCGCCGACAACGGCTCTATTATAATTCAGCTTAACAGTCCTGATGATAAACAAAATACAATGAAACGCCTTGTTGAAAACTACGACATTGATGAAGTTAAGGTATTTGAACCTTCACTAAACGACATCTTCGTAGAATATGCAGGGGAAAAAGTATAAGGAGGGTAAAACAATGAACCAATTCGGTAAAATATTCAAATTTGAACTTAAAGGGTATTTGAAAAATAAGTTTTTTGTAGGAATAACTCTTTTTCTTGTAATTTTAATTGCTGTAGCTATGTTTATCCCCGATATTTTATCTTTTTTTGACAGCGATGATGAGGAAAATTCCTCTCCGGACTTCCCGGTTATGCTGGTGTATACTAATGACAGCAATCTATCCTCCACGGCAGAGAAATACTTTGTTGATTCATTTACCGGTTATAAGGTAAAAATGTTCGACGGAACTCTGGAGCAGGTTAAAAAACAGATTACTTCCGGCAAAGCAGAATGTGCTTTTGCCCTTAACAGTCCCTCCTCCTATACCTACTATGTAAATAATTTATCAATGAACGACGGAAATACTGCTGTTGCAGATAATATTTTGCAGAATGTTTACAGAGCCTCTGCAATGATTAAAAACGGAATCAGTCCAAAACAGGCAGACAAAATTATGTCTGTTCAAATTAAAAGCAGTACAGAGGCCCTGGGTAAGGACCAGACGGCAAATTTCTTCTACACTTACATTATGATTTTTGCTCTGTATTTGGTTATACTGCTTTACGGACAAATGGTTGCTACAAATGTTGCAACGGAAAAAAGCTCCCGTGCAATGGAACTTTTGATTACCAGTGCAAAACCTACAAGTATGATGTTTGGAAAGGTTCTTGCCTCATGTGTAACGGGACTGATACAGCTTGTTGCAGTTTTTGGCTCGGCACTTGTGTTATATAATATTAACAAATCCGCCTGGGGAGGTAATATGTTTATCGAATCCATATTTAATATCCCCGTTAATATTTTCCTGTTTATGCTTGTATTCTTTATTTTAGGATTTTTAATTTACGCATTTTTGTATGGAGCCATCGGTTCAACGGTATCTAAGCTGGAAGATATTAATACATCGGTAATGCCTATTACTTTCCTGTTTGTTATTGCTTTCTTTGTAGTGGTATTCTCAATGACCAGCGGAAGCATTGATAATACTGCAATGAAGGTATGCTCCTATATTCCTTTCACATCACCTATGGCAATGTTTACAAGAATTTGTATGAGTACGGTAGCCTGGTACGAAATTGCAATTTCTATAGCAATTCTCATCGGTTCAACTATTGGTATCGGATTTATTGCCGCTAAGATATATAGAGTTGGCGTACTTATGTACGGAAACACTCAGAAAATAAGCTCTATTATTAAAACTGCTTGGAAAGCATAAAAGACAAGAATAATTCAACAGTACAGTTTGTTTGAACCAAACAAAAACCCCTATGGTAGTTTTTCTGCCATAGGGATTTTCTGTTGTACGAATTTACGGATATTTTTAAAACCGTGGATTTTGTTATTGAAAATTAACATCAATAGCACAGATTTCCGCATCGGTGCCAACTCTCATAAAGGGGCTGAACACACCGACTCCGGAGGTTACAATGCTATGCATATTGTCCTTTTTAACATAACCGCAGGGATTTTCCCAAAACAGCTTAACCATAAGGTTTCCCGGGAAAATCTGACCGTTATGGGTATGTCCCGAAAGCACCATATCCGTACCTGCGTCGGCAAGCTCCTGCAATTCATCAGGCTCGTGATATATAGTAAGCACAGGTTTGCTTTTGTCCAGGTTCTCCAAAAGTTCATTAGGAGTTTTTCTTACATTGTTCTCTGTAGCCGGCTTTTCTCCGTCAACTCTGCCTGCTACATAGAATTTGTTATCTATAAGAATACTTTCGTCCTCAAGAAGATTTATCTTTGCCTTCTTCAAAAAGCCTCTCATTCTTCTGTCGTGTTTCTTTTCGTCATGCACATTAAAGGTGAAACCGGCAAGAATTTTCTCATTGACATCGTGGTTTCCCCAGCAGGCGTATGTACCGTAGGTACTTTTCATAGTGCTGAGAATTTCCGCCAGCTTGTCCGGGTCCTCAAGGGCGTCATAGTTGTTGTCATAAATATCCCCTGCAATACACACAAGGTCGGGGTTCTGCTGATTTACTAAATCTACCATCTTCTGAATATGTTTCACTCCAATACTATATCCCATATGAAGGTCCGCAATAAGCACTACTTTCATTGACCTCATACCCTCAACAGTTTTGTTTATGGTAACGCTGTAATTATTAACTTTAATATTATGAGCATTATATATTCCGTAGCTTGTAATACCGAATATAATTAAAATAGTAACTATACCATAAAATAATTTCCTGCCCCGTTTTTGAAAATAATCATTTGGCAGTACCTTAAACACCCTCCTTAGCAGCAGTGATATAAGATGACCTACAGCCACAACGATTACCGTATAGACAATTACTGCAAACCAATAGTTACACAGGCGTTGGGAAATCCCCTTCAGAACATTTCCATAGGGCATAAAAAAACCGATTAAGGGCGAAAATGCAGGTACTGCATACAATATAGCAATAGCCATTTTAATTGTTCTAAATTTGAATCTCCTGTTACAGCCTTCCAAAAAGCCATATAATCTATGCACAACATATGCGTTTATAACTAAATACAGTGGAAATAAATATAATGCAATCATAACATACCTCCGGCAAAAGTATAACACATAAAAATGAATTTTACAATTTCCAATTTTATAATAGAGATTATTGTTGAGAAATGTCATATTTTGTGATAAAATGATTTTGTATTATTGTTATGAGATGGTGCCGATGAAGAGAAAAAACATTAAAAAAATTGCACGACACAACTTTAAAAAACATTATATTATATTTGTATTGGTGTGTTTGATTTCTGCCTTTCTGGGGGCAGAGTTTTCAGAAACCCTTGACAACTTCCGCTTTTTAGGAACCCAATCAGCCGCTAAGGGCCAGTACAGCTATATGTCCTCAATACCCTTTACTACAAGTAGTATTACCGACGAATTTATTTATAAGCGTATAGATGAGTTTCAGAAAAACTACGAGGAAACTCTTAGAGAAAATGAAAAGCAAAACTGGAAAATAAAAACCCTGGAATTTGGCAGACAGCAGGGGGTTCTGGCACAGCTCATAAATATGAACTCCTCCGGCTCTATTACTGTCATACTTATGGCGTCGGTATATTCCCTCATAGGTTCAAAAGGAGTTGCATCAGGTATAGGTATTGCCCTTGTACTCATATTCGTACTGCTGATATGGGTATTCTTCGTAAACACCTTTTCAGTTGTAACAAGGAGATTTTTCCTTGAGGGCAGGATATACAAAAAAGTGCCTATCAACAGATTTATGTTCCTATTCCGGAATAAAAACTTTATTAAAGCAGGCGTAAGCCTTATTGTAAGGGATTTCTTCCTGTTACTTTGGACTCTTACAATTATAGGGGGATTTATTAAATATTACTCATACTATATGGTGCCATATATTCTTGCAGAAAATCCAAGAATAGGACCCCTTAAAGCCCTTAGACTTTCAAAGGCTATGATGAAAGGCAGAAAATGGGAATGTTTTGTTTATGACCTTTCCTTTATTGGCTGGAGATTGTTAGGCGCGCTTACCCTTGGAATATTTAATTTTTTATTTACAAACCCCTATTATACTGCCACGATGACCGAGTACTTTGTTCACATAAGGGAGATAGCAAAGGAACAAAATTTAGAAAACGCATATCTTTTAAGGGACAAATATCTCTATCAGCCTGCTTGTGAAGAATCCATTAAAAAGAAATATGCAGATATTATAGAGCTGAAAGAAATGCCGGAAGTAAAGGTAGAAGAGCGAAACACCCTATGGCAATTTATTTCCGACTTTCTCGGGGTTATTCCCAGCTATGACAAGAAAGAACAGTCATATATTCAGGCCCTTGAAAGAGAAAATAAAATTAAACACTTTGAAAATATTCTTAACGGCGACGAGTACCCTGTACGGTTTATATACAGACCAAAACACAGTATTAGGGATAAAATTGAAAGTCTGCATTATTTAAGACACTATTCAATCTGCTCTGTCATACTTATGTTTTTCGTTTTTTCCTTTATGGGGTGGGTGTGGGAAGTTTCTTTCCACCTTGTTACAGAAGGAAAATTCGTAAACAGGGGCGTTCTCACAGGCCCATGGCTTCCTATCTACGGATATGGCTGTATTATGATACTTTTGTTGTTAAATAAACTGAAAAAAAGACCTGTGGTAATGTTCTGCGTTGCAATTCTTTTGTGCGGAACTGTTGAATACCTGACCGCTGTATTCCTCGAAAATATGTATAACCAGCAGTGGTGGGACTATCACGGATATTTTCTCAACATTGACGGCAAGGTATGTGCAGAGGGATTGCTGGTATTCGGCATAGGCGGTATGTTTGTTGTGTACTTTGTTGCACCCCTTATAGATACGCTTGTACGGAAAATTTCCCTTAAAGTAGTTATTCCCATATGTGTAATTCTTGTTATGATATTTACCTGTGACCAGGTTTATTCCATTACCCATCCAAATACAGGTAAAGGTATTACCGACCAGTCAGCAGGGACTACCGTATCACAGCACACAGATACTTAAAATAAAGGCACTTCCTATGAAGTGCCTTTTCTATGGATTTCAGACCCCTTGGGTGTTATAATAAAAAATGGTGATATTATGATAAAGGTTGACCTTATAACAGGTTTTTTAGGTTCGGGTAAAACCACATTTATAAAGAGATACGCAAAACATCTTCTTCGCAACAACAAAAATATCGGCATACTTGAAAATGACTATGGCGCTGTTAATGTGGATATGATGCTTCTTGGGGAACTACGCAGCCACCGCTGTGAGATTGAAACCGTTGCAGGTGCCTGCGATAGGGACTGCCACAAAAGGCGTTTTAAAACAAAGCTTATAGCTATGGGTATGCTGGGATATGACAGAGTTTTAATAGAACCCTCAGGAATTTTTGATGTTGATGAATTTTTTGATACACTTAGAGAAGAACCCCTGGACAGGTGGTATGAAATCGGCAATGTGTTTGCTGTAGTTGAAGGCAACTTAGAGCATAATCTTTCCGAAAAATCGGAATTTCTCCTTATCTCCCAAATTGCAAATGCAGGCAAGATAATCCTTAGCAGAATTCAGGAATGTTCATCGGAAGATATAGATAATACAATAAACTATATAAACATACTGCTGAAAAAATATAATTGTGCAGAAAGGGAAAAAACTGATTTTCTTATAGCTGATTGGGATAATCTTAATGATAATCACTACAATATGCTGATGAACGCAGGCTATAGCATTAATAACCTTGTAAAACTTTCTATAGAGGAAGATTTATACTCCACGGTTTACTTTACAAGGCTAAAGGGAGATACTCACAGCATTGTAAAAAATACACATCTTGCATTTAAGGACAAAACCTGCGGCAACATTTTCCGCATAAAGGGTTTTATTAAAGAGGGAGATACCTGGTATGAGATTAACTCAACAAAAGGGAAAACCACAGTAAATCCTGTAGGTCTTGGACAGGAAGTAATCATTGTAATTGGAGAAAATCTTAATAAGGACAAAATAGGAAAATACTTTTCATAAAATTTGTGTTTTCGTGGGAAAACTGCCTTGATATATATTTTCCCCTATGATATAATATAACTAAATTAATAAGGGAGCTTACAGCAGTAGGCTGAGAGGGAGCTGTTCTGCTCCGACCTTTTACCTGATTTGGATAATGCCAACGTAGGGACTATATGAAGATATTTATAGCTGTACCGTTGGTACGGCTATTTTTTATTTTAGTTTCATATATTGATATGAGGTTAATATGAATATAAACAGAGATGATTTACTGCTTTACGCAGTAACGGACAGAAGCTGGCTGGGTGAAAAAACTCTCTGCCAATGTCTTGAAGAGGCGTTAAAGGGCGGAGTGACATTTGTCCAGCTAAGGGAAAAGCACCTTGATGACGAAAGCCTTATAAAACAGGCCTTGGAAATAAAACAACTTTGCAAAAAATATAATGTGCCGTTTGTTATTAACGACAGAGTGAATATTGCAAAAAAAGTTGATGCCGACGGAGTCCATATCGGACAGAATGATATGGAACTAAGAGCCGTCAGGAAAATCCTTGGCAGGGATAAAATTATCGGCGTTACTGCCAAAACTGTTGAACAGGCGCTTTCGGCTGAACAAAACGGCGCAGATTACTTAGGCGTGGGTGCGGTATTCCCCACAACCTCAAAGGCTGACGCAAAGGGAATAAGCCGCCTCACCTTTAGGGAAATACGCAGAGCAGTAAATATTCCCGTAGCAGCCATTGGCGGTATTTCAGAAGAAAATGTCACATACCTTAAAGATTACGGAATGGACGGGATTGCCGTTATCAGCGGAATTTTTGCACAGAAAAATATTGAAAAGGCAGCCAAAAATTTGAAGGCAAAGGTTATTGAAATTATAGGAAAGTAACTCTTAATATTTACAAAGGGAGATGTAAATATGATAATTATTAACGGAGAAAATGTTAATGCAGAGGGCAAAACCATAGGTCGGTATATTGACGAAAAGGGCTTTAACAGGGAAAAAATTGTAGTGGAGCTTAATCTTGAAATCATTTCAAGGGACAGGCTTGATACAACTGTCCTTAAAGACGGGGATAAGGTAGAAATCCTTAACTTTGTGGGAGGAGGCTGATTATGCCCAAATTAGAAAATACCTTTGACAGCCGGCTCCCTGACCAAATTAGAGATAAACTCAATTCTGCAAAGGTTGCCGTTGCGGGACTTGGAGGACTGGGCTCAAATATTGCAGTTATGCTGGCACGCAGTGGAGTGGGACACCTCCTTTT